>JBEVKV010000399.1:0-5192 GCA_040509515.1 Pyrinomonadaceae bacterium
CGAGAACCTGAGGACCGAACTTCAGCAGGTCGAGACACAGATCAGACAGACTAGCCCGCGCTACGCCGCCCTGACGCAGCCGCAGCCCCTGACACTGGCAGAGATTCAAACACAGGCACTGGACGCCGACACGCTACTGCTCGAATACGCGCTCGGCAAAGATCGCAGCTACTTGTGGGTGGTGACGCCAACCTCCTTGATGAGTTATGAATTGCCGGGGCGTGCCGAGATCGAAGCCGCCGCGATGGAATTTTATCAGTCCGTGCGCAGGTCTCCGCGGGCAGCGGCAAACACTGCCAAGGCGAGGCGCGAGATAGGCGCCGCGTTACAGCGACAAGCACAGGCGCGGTCAGAGCAAGCAGCGGCGCGATTGAGCCGCATGTTACTCGCGCCCGCAGCCACACTCTTGGGTAAGAAGCGGCTGCTGATCGTGGCCGATGGCGCACTCCAATACATCCCCTTCGCGGCGTTACCCGAGCCGGTGAGCGAGGGGGGCGGGGTGAAGCCACCGCCGCTCATCGTTCAGCACGAGATCGCCAGCCTCCCGTCGGCTTCGACACTTGCCGTGCTGCGTCGTGAGGCGGGCGAGCGCAAAGCCACGACCAAGACGTTGGCCGTGGTGGCCGATCCGGTCTTCGAGCGCACGGACCAACGACTCAAGGGGCGCGTCGGTCAGCCAGCCGCTAACGTTAACACGCCAGAAGCGCCAGCAGATGAATCGCGAGGCTTGGGTTTAATAACAGTAAAGTCGGCGCAGGAGTCAGGCGTGACAGCGAGGGATTTGCGGATTCCGCGGCTACCCGCAACGCGACGCGAGGCAGATGCGATCAGCCAACTCGCGCCGCCAGCTGCGCGACTGGAGATGCTCGACTTCGCGGCGAATCGCGCGGCGGCGACCGACCCGGCGCTGGGTGATTATCGTTTTGTCCATTTCGCCACGCACGGCTTTCTCGACAGCCAACATCCCGAACTCTCCGGCATCTTGCTCTCAATGTTCGATGAGCAAGGTCGCGCACAAGACGGTTTTCTGCGTGCACATGAGATTTTCAATCTCAACCTGAACGCGGATGTGGTAGTTCTGAGCGCATGCCAGACGGGCATAGGCAAGGTGGTCAAGGGCGAAGGGTTAGTGGGGCTGACGCGCGGCTTTATGTATGCGGGCGCGCCACGCGTGATGGTGAGTTTATGGAGCGTGAACGATGCGGCGACCGCCGAGTTGATGACGCGCTTCTACAAAGGCGTGTTGATAGACAAGCGCCGGCCGGCTCAGGCGTTACAGGCCGCGCAGGTCTCAATGCTGAATGATAAACGGTTTGCCGCGCCGTTCTACTGGGCGGCCTTCACGCTGCAAGGCGAGTGGCGCTGAGCAGCAGGTTGTGGGCGGGAGGTCTTCCACGGGTGTCTCCGCCACAATCACTTATAAGCACATCCGTTCAGGGTCACTCACCTTGTAGCGTGAAAGCCGCCCAGTAGAACGGCGCGCTGTATCGCTTTTCATTCAGTATTGATACTTGCGCCGATTGGAGGGCCTTTGCCGGGCGCAGCTTTTCGACCAATATCCCGTGGTAAAAGCGTGTCATTAGTTCCGCCGTAGCTACGTCGTTGACGTTCCATAAGCTGACCATCACGCGCGGTGCCCCAGCATACATGAAGCCGCGCGTCAGGCTGATCAGACCTTCGCCCCTGACCCCCTTGCCGAGTCCGGTCTGGCACGCGCTCAGCACGACCACGTCCGCCGCCAGTTTCAGATTAAAGACTTCGTGGGCGCGCCAAAAACCATCCTGCGGTGTGCCCTGCTCGTCGAACATCGAGAGTGCAATGCCGGAGAGTTCCGGGTAATGGCTGTTGAGCAAGCCGTGTGTGGCAAAATGCACGTAGCGGTACTGTCCCAACTCAGGACTGGTTGCCGTCGCTCGGTTCGCGTCAAAGTCAAGGGCTTTTTTATAGCGGGCCGGCGGCACGAGTTTGATAATTGCATCTGCTTCGCGCCGTGTACCTGGCAAGCGCGGGATACGCAAGCCGGCGTCCGCGATACCTGACTGCTTTGCAGACGTGCTCATGACTAGTCCGAGACCGCGTGCTTGGTCTGTGCTCGCAGCTTGCCCAGCGTTGCGCGACTCTGTCTGGCCGATTCGTGCTTTAAGCCGGTCATCGCTCCTTTCAAAGACCGGATCGGCCAGCACCGCCAGCGTCTTAGGCGCGGACGCGCGCCCGCGAGCCTGCTCGACGCCCACGGGCCGAGCCGACTCGTGCGCGTGTGGGCGGGCTCCGGGGGTTACGTGCTTGGTGAGGATGACGCTTCCCTCACCTCGTGGCTGCGGAACATGTACGGGTCCCGTGGGAAGTACTCGACCCAGCCGGCGGCACTGCTGTGGCTTGACCGACCGCTCTACCCCGAGGAGTACCCGAAGAAGGCGGCTGACGTCCTGGCGTTGGCACGCGACCTCTCCTCCGATGGCGGGTCGATTCTGGACTCCCTGACGAACGAGTCTGCGGGGCGCTTCGTCATTGCGCTAGGTGCGCCGGGCGAGCACGGCCCTGCCCTCGCCGGTCTGGCCGTCTCGTCGCCGACGAAGATGACGGCCGCCGGCAATTTTGTGAGCCCCCTAAAGGATGGCTTCAGGGGCGGTGCCGTCCCCGGCGGGCTCATGTCCGCTCGCCTGTGGCAGTCGTCCGCGCCCGTATCACGCTCTGCCGTCGAGCGCGCCGACCCGGCGTGGATACACGGCAGGGGGCAGGACGCACGACAGCCCGCCCTCGCCTCCTCTTCCGTGGTCATTATCGGCTGCGGCTCGGTCGGGGCTGAGGTGGCCGTCCTGCTCGTCAAGGCAGGCGTAGGTCGCATCCTTCTAATTGACCCCGAGGTGCTCACTTGGGCGAACGTAGGCAGGCACAAGCTGGGAGCGAAGTACGTCGGCAAGTCGAAAGCGCTGGGGATGGCAGAAGAGTTGAGGGAGAACTACCCGCACGTTAAAGCCGAGGCGAAGTTTGACAGGTGGGAGAACGTCGCGCGGGCGGAGCCCGGGCTTCTCGTCTCGTTCGACCTGGTCATCAGCGCGACGGGCGATTGGGGGACGGAGAACGCGCTCAATGAATGGCAGGCCGAGGCCGGCAGGATGCGGCCCGTCGTCTACGGGTGGACCGAGTCCCATGCCTGCGCAGGGCACGCCCTACTGGTCGCGGCAGATGGTGGCTGCCTCGAGTGCGGTTTCGACCCCTCGGGAGTGCCGAGGCTGAATGTAACGCGGTGGCCCAACAGCGAGTTGAAGCAGGAGCCGGCCTGCGGCGCAACCTTCCAGCCTTACGGCCCGGTGGAACTCGCATACACCGTGAACCTCATTGCCGAGCTCGCGCTCGATGCGCTGCTCGGAGTTGCGGTGGAGACGACACACCGCGTCTGGGCTACGCGCGCCGAGTTCCTTGCCTCATGCGGCGGCGCGTGGGCGGACGGCTGGCTTGCCGCCGCAGGCGCGAGGGGCGAGGGTGATTGTCGTATTGGACTGCCGTGGCCCACCTCCCCCGACTGCGGGCTATGCGGCGGTACAAAGGCGGTGGCGGCTTGATCCGATATGCGGTCGGTACTTCGGGCGAGACGGTCGTCTTTGCCGACCGCGTCGTCGACCACTTGATGCGTCACAGGCAGAACCGCCCGTGCCGGAAAGAGGCGGGTGGTCAGCTCTTCGCACGCTTCGGCGCAGGCGAGATTCTCGTCGAGGAGGCCACCGGTCCCCGGCCCGCCGACTCGCGCGGGCGCACATACTACAGACCGGACAGGCGTACCGAGAGGCTTGAGATCCTCGAACGTTTCGAGGCGGGGCTCCACTACGTCGGCGACTGGCATACGCATCCTTCGGAGGTGCCAGAGCCATCGCAGACCGACGTGCGCAACATCAACGAGTGCTTCATGAAATCGCGTCACTCGCTGAACGGCTTTGTTCTCGTCATCGTCGGAACCGCTCCCACACCGAGAGGGCTTAGGGTCTCTGTCCACGACGGGCTTAACGATTTCGTGCTTCGACCGCTCGCCGACACGTGTCCTGCCGCCGGCGAGGCGGTGGAAAGCCATAAGGTGCCCTCGGCGAAGTAGAGCTTTTCTTAATCCCTGCGGCGACCCTGCTTTTAATAGAGGATTAGAAATGAAGCGTAGAAGTAACAGCACTCAATCGAAGAAGACGGTTACTGTTGCGGAGCATGAAGTTCCGCGGGGCGGTGAGGAGTTAGAAAAGGTGCTTCATGGTTATCTGGCGTCGGCGGAAAAATACCATAAACTCTTTAACCCTAAACAACTCACGTTCGCGGGCATGCGCGCTTTTTTCGCGGCGCTTATTTTCTTCTACTGGCCGGCAAACAGTTGGTACCATACGCAGCTAAATCAAGGATCACAAAATCCCAGCCTGCTCCTTGCGAGCGCCATTATCATCTCTATTCTCACGTCCCTTGCCATAGCTGTCGGAACTGTATTGTCTTTCCGATGGGTCATCCACGGGACCGCGAAGCCGTCGGAAAACAAAGCGTACTTGAAAAGAACGACGGGTCTCTTAAAAAAGCCCGCCGGCTTGAAAGTGGTTGCGGCAGAGATCAAGTACGACATTGACGTGACACTCGATCGCCTGGGGACTATGAACGCTTTCTTTACCAGCGCAGTCATATTGCCAATCGCGGCCTTTTATTTTGCTCAACCTAAGGAGTTTGAAATTGTCTCCAGGCTCATTCCTGTTTGGGGGGCGTTCTGTCTGGTCACCGTGCGATTACTATGTATGCGAGAACTTTCCAATCTTAGAAGGTGGTTGGTGCTGGTAGAGCGTCTGCAAAATGAGTAGGCAGTTGTTATGTCGCTTCTAATGTGGACTCGGATGTGAGTGTCTGTTGGACCACCACACGAGGCAGCCGAATGAGGGCCATCACTGGGCCCTTTATGGTCTAAGGGTCAATGGTAGGAAATATAGATTAGGATAGGAAAGGAAAGTGAACACTCAGTTAATTAAAAGTGAACGGTGTCATTTGACGTTATAAGCGTAAACCCTATTTATCCGGACATTTAGAAAGTGAACATTAACTACCCTAGTGCAAAAATCCCGAAAAGCACTATATAGGGGAAAATGTTCGCTTTGACTTGCTTACGAGTCGTAAACTTCTTAACGCCTGCGGCGGCCCCTTCCGGCGTGACTGTAATTACGGTCTGGATGTGTCAT
>JBEVKV010000400.1:0-10987 GCA_040509515.1 Pyrinomonadaceae bacterium
GGACGCGCCGCCTTAAAGTTTGTCTACCCACTACTGACTTCTGTCTACTGTTTTTCTCCGACGAAAAGCTCTTCGAGCGGGTTGCCGACCGGCTGGATGGCGACGAGCCGCGCGCCGGCGTCGCGCGCCGCGCGGAGCACGTCGTCTACTTCCGACTCGGTCGCCACCTCGACGCGCGCGCCGCCGGGCGTCTGAGTCAGGCGCGCGCCGCTCAGCGACGAGAGCGACGCTTCGAGACGCGCCGCGTCGGGCGCGGAGACGACGACCTCCATCGGGCGCGCGCCGCCCGCCCCGCGCAACTCGTCGAGCCGGCCGATGTGCGCGAGCCGGCCTTTGCGCAGGACGGCGGCGCGGTCGCAGAGAACTTCCACGTCCGAGAGGATGTGCGAGCACAGGAAGACGGTCGTGCCCGTCGTGCGCAGGGAGGCGATGAGGTCGCGCACCTCGCGACGGCCGACGGGGTCGAGCCCCGACATCGGCTCGTCGAGGAAGACGACCGAAGGGTCGTTGACGAGCGCCTGCGCCAGCCCCACGCGCTGCAACATCCCCTTCGAGAATTTTCGCAACTGCTTGTCCCACGCCTTCTCTTCGAGCCGCACGCGCCCGAGCATCTCGGCCGCGCGTCGTTTGCGCTCGGCGCGCGCATAGCCGAACAGCTCGGCGCAGTATTCCAGAAGCTCGCGCGCCGTCAGGTAGTCGTAGAAGTACGGGTGCTCGGGGAGGTAGCCGATCTCCGCGTGCATCCCGGTGTCGCCGATGTCGCGGCCGAGTATGCGCGCGCGGCCCGAGGTCGGGTAGATGAGGCGCATGAGCAGCTTGAGCGTCGTCGTCTTGCCCGCGCCGTTAGCGCCGAGGAAGCCGAAGATTTCCCCGCGCCCGACCGAGAGCGTCAGCCCGTCGAGCGCGCGCACCCTGCGCTTACGCAGGAAGCCGACCTCGTAGTCCTTCGTCAGAGAGTCTATCTCGACGGCCGGTGTCATCTCTTTAAGTCCTCACCTCTCAGTTCGTGTTGACGCGCGAGCGCGCGTCGAGCTTCGCTTCGCAGTTCGCCGCGTCGAGCACGTAGGGCACGTCCGACGGGTCGAGCGGCGCGCCCGACCCGTCGAGCCTGAGCCGTGCGGCGCGCAACGCGGGCGCGACCTCGCGCCACGCGGCGGGGCAGCGCCCGGCCCGCGAGCGGAAGTCGGCGAGCACGCGGCCTATCATCTCGCGCTCGGCGAGCGAGTCGAGCTGCGCGACGCGCGAGGCGGCGTGCGCCTTGACCTTGTCGTCGGTGGCCTCCTGATACGTGCGCAGGTACATCTCGCGCGCGAGCTGGCGGCTGCCGCCGTGCTCGCTCATCTGCGCGGCCATCATGCCCATCCACGCGGGCGCGCCGGCGACGCGCGAGCCGGCCGCGTAGGCCGCCGCCGCCTCTTCAAAGCGGTTCGCGCGCCAGTGTATGTAGCCGAGTTGGTGGTAGAGCCGCCACTCCGCGGGATTCTCGCGGACGCCCTTCTCGACGAGCCGGACGGCCGCCTCGCGGTCGACCGAGGGGAGGACGACCGCGCCGAACTCGTAGGCGGCCATGAACTGCGGGTCGAGCGCCGTCGTCTGTTCGAGCAGCGCGCCGAGGTTGTGCATCCCGAGCGGGCGCATGTCTTCGAGCGAGAACGTGCCGCCGAAAGACTCGACCTTGCGACCGACGTACTGGAGCGAACGCAGCCAGTACCAGTCGGCCGCGAGCCCGTTGAAGGCGAGGCTCATCCGGCGCGCGGCCTCGGGGCTGACGTACAGCTCCTCATAAGTCGCGAAGGGGTCTTCCGCCGGGCGGCTGGCGTCGAGCCGGCGCGAGAGCACGAACGAGACGGCGAGCCCGGCGACGACGACGAGCGAGAGCACGATGTCGCGCGCGCGCTCGCGCCGCGCGGCGACGGCGCGCGAAGTCGCGAAGTCGGCGGCTGCCTCCACGGGCGAAGTCATTTGAAGTTGCGGCGCTGGAAGACGAGCGCCGAGGCCGCGAGCAGCACGGCGATGTAGGCGAGCCCGTAGGCGACGCCGCCGAAGAAGTCCGCCGCCGCGGGCGTGCGCCCGTGCGAGGCGGCCGTGATGTATGCGTAGTTCGAGAGGTTCGGCAGCAGATAGTAGAGCGCCGCGAAGAGCAGGCGCGCCGCGCCGCCCGCCGTCGCCGCCAAGCCTTTGAGCCCCGCGCTGAAGTGGCCGATGACGAAGACCGCGAAGGTCATGAGCGCAGAGAGCGCGGGCGACGAGAAGGAGGAGAAGAGGAGCGCGACCGCGACCAGAATCATCAGCTCGACGTAGATGAGCCCGACCGCCGGCCAGATGTCGAACACCACGGGGCTCCACCCGCCGCGCACGTAGAGCAGCGCGACCGAGACGCCCGCGCCCATCACCGCGACGTTGACCGCGAGCGTCAGACAAAGCCCGAGGTACTTGCCCAGAAGGAACTCGCCGCGCCCGACCGGCTTGGCGAAGATGGCGTAGATGGTGCGCCGCTCGATCTCCTTGTAGACGAGCCCGACGCCGACGAAGATGGCGATGAAGACGCCGAACAGGAGCGCCGCCGAGAGCCCCATGTCGATGATGATCTTCGTCTCCTGCGCGGCGGAGAGTTCGCCGAGGAAGACCGCGCCGCCCGTCAGGATGAGCACGAAGAGGACGAGGTTGTAGAGCACGCGGTCGCGCACGGCCTCGCGGAAGGTGTTGCGCGCAATCGCCGCGACGCGCGAGAGCGAGCCCGCCGCGCCGGCCGACGCGCCGCGTGCGCGGGGCGCTGCTTCGGCCGCGGCCTCCGTGTTCGTTGCGACAGTCACTTCGGGCATCGAGAGTCCGCTGTCCATCGTAATTTAGTTCGAGCGCGTGTGCGCGCGCCAGCCCTTGAGCAAGGCCTCGGGGAAACGCTTCTCGTTCTCCTTGAGCACGGCGAAGACCGCCTCGTCGGGCTGCAACTCGCCGGGCGTGGCGTAAGTCTCCGGGTCGCGGCGCGAGTCGTCGGTGGCCGCGTCGATGTCGTCGTCGATGAGTTTGCGCCAGCCATGAGCCGCACGCGAGTCTAGCAGGACGGCCGCCGCCATTTCCAACTCGGCCTCGCCCGTGCGCCCCGCGCGCGCGAGCGCCGACGCGTGTCGCGCGCGCAGGAAGACCGAGCGCGGGAAGACGCGCACGGCCTCGGCCAGCGTGCGCTCGGCCGCCGTCAGGTCGCCGGCGTTCGCCTCCGCGCCCGCGAGGTACGCGTAGCAGGTCGAGGCGTTGAAGCCGCGCTCGACGGCGAAGCGCAGGTGAGAGACCGCCTCGCGCTCGCGCCCGCGGTTGAAGAGCCACACGCCGAACTGGTAGCGCGCCGACGGATTGAGCGGGTTGACGTCGAGCGCCTCGCGGAAGAGTTCTTCGGCGCGCGCGGCGTCGGCGGCCGACTGCGCGGCGGCGAGCAGTTGGACGTGCGCGCCCTGCGCCGCCATCACCGCGGCGACGAGCAACGCGAGCGCGAGCCCGACCGCCGGTGCGGGAGCCGACGCGGCGTCGAAGAGTCCGCGCAGCCCGCGCGGCCGCGAGCCTTCACTCCGCTTCGGCGAATCTTCGTTCCGACGTTGTTGGGCGACACTCTCGTCCACCGTCTCCGGCCGCGCGGCGAACCGCAGGACGAGCGCGGCGGCGTAGAAGAACATGAGGCCGCTGCCCATCCAGCGGAACGAGACCGCGCTCGCGCCCGAGCTGACGGCGAAGACCGCGAGGCTCGCCACCGCGCCCGGCACGACGGGGCCGCGCGCGACGCGCAGCGCGCGCCACGCCGCCCACACCAGCGACGCGCAGAAGACGACGAAGAGCGCGAAGCCCGCCGCGCCGAGTTCCGCGAGAATCTGTAGGTACTCGTTGTGCGCGCCGGCGTTGAGGTACTGCTCGTTGAGAGCGCTGAGCGGCGAGTCTGGGTGGCGCTCGGCGAAGGCCGCGCGCGCCACGGGCATGGCCGTGCTGAAGTTGTTCGCGCCGACTCCCGCGAGCGGGCGCGCGCGCCACATCTCGAAGGCCGCGCCCCAGTAGAGGAAGCGCGCGCGCGTGTTCAAGTCGCCCGTGGAAGTCGAGCCGAGGCGCGCGAACACCGGCTGGTGCCTGCTCTGCTCGAAGGGCGAAGGCGCGTACTGGAAGGCGACGCAGGCGAGGAGGGCGAGCGCGACGACGGCGGCGCGTCCCTTACTTCGCGGGCGGAAGCGCGGCGTGGCGAGCGACGACGCGGCGAGGACGAATAGTCCCGCGCAGACGGCGATGAAGGCCGCGCGCTCGGCTATCTGTAACACGGCCAGCCACGCGAGCGCGGCCGTCAGTCCCGAGAGCAACGCCGCGCGACGCCCGCGCGCCGACAGCGCGAGCGACGCGAAGAGTGGGACGCTCACCGCCAGCGGCTCGCCCAGACCGTTCGCGCGCAGCAGAGAGTTCTCGGAGCCGAGGTGCCCGACGACGTTCGCCGCCGCCGTGACGAAGACGACCGCGCCGAGCAACTTGAGCGACGCGCTCAGGACGCGCCGGCTCGCGTAGGCGCGCACGAGGAGCGCGAGGAGGAGCAGGTACGCGACCCAGGAGAGCGCGTGGTGCGCGGCGGCGAAGACGTTCGTCGCCCACAGCGCGGAGGCGGCCGTCCACGCGACGAAGGCGGCGAGCGACGCCGCCGAAAGTCGCACGGCGCGCGGCGCGGTATGTGAGTCGGCGCGACCTGTGCGCGCGCCTCGGCGCAGCAGGAGCGCGAAGGCGGCCACGAGGACGAGCGCGACGGTCAGCTCCTGCCGAAACGTGAAGCCGCCGTTGGAGAGTCGCGCGAGCCCCGGCACGAACGGCGCGGCCAGCGCCAGCGGCCAGAGGAGCCCCGCGACCTGCTCGGGCTCGCGGACGTGCTTCGACGCAAAGCGGGACGCGCCCGCCGGCATCAGGCCGGCGGGCGGGGTGCGTCTCTCTGAGGGGATCGTCAGGAAGGACACTGTGCGGAAGTGTGGGGCGCGGGCGTGCGCGCCGGTTAACGACCGAGGGGCGCGCCGCCGGTGGTCGAGGTCGGAGGAACCCCGACGGCGACGGTGTGTTCGTAGAGGACGCCGGGCGTGTCGGAAGAGAAGTTGCGCCCGCCCTGATTGAGCGTCGCGGGGGCGGCGCCGGCGCAGAAGCCCTCGCCCGAGTCGGTCGTGATGACGCTGAAGATGTAGCCGCTCTTGGCCTTGTCAACGGTGACGGCCGCGCCGAGCGAGGGGTCGACTATCCCGCTCGCGACCAGCCCCGCGAGGTCTGTGAAGCCTGTGCCGCGGCCGGTCGTCGCGCGGTATGCCTCCTCCGCGCTCGAAAGGGTGCGGACGGCGGAGATGGCCGAAGCTTCGTTGGCGGCGCGGCGCGAGGCGAGGAGGTTCGGAATCGAGAGTGCCGCGATGATGCCGATAATTGCGACGACGATCAGCAGCTCGATGAGCGAGAAGCCGCGCTCGGACTCTGCCGCGCGTTTCGCGCCGTGCCGCGACGCAGGCCGTGCGACGTGTCCGTCAGCCGCGAAGTCGTTCTTGAGGGTCAGTCTGTTATTCATCTTAACACCTCTCGGGGCGCGGGCCGCCGCGGAGTCGTCAGGTCGTTAGGGGGCGGAAAAGAGCAGCGCGGGGGCGCGATAGATGTCTAACGGCCCCCGCGCTGCTGTTGTCAGGTATTGAAGGTTTAGTTGCCGATGGGGTTCGTGCCGGAGGTGTCCGCCAGCGGGGTCGAGCTAGACACGACCTTCGAGTAGATGACGCCGGCCTCGTCGGAGATGAAGTTGCGCGAGCCGCTGTTGGCCGTGCACTGCGTTCCGTTCGAGACGTAGCCGCTGCCGAAGTCGCCGCCCTTGGCCGCGAGGCCGAAGAAGTAGCCGCTCTTGCAGGCCGTGGCCGAGCTGGCGTCGGCGACCGCCGGGTCGATGAGGCCGCTGGACTTGAGCGTGGCCATCGCGCCGTAGTCGCCGTCGCCGACGGTCGAGGCGTAGGTGCTCTGGGCGGTGCCGATGGTGCGCAGCGCGGAGACGGCCGAAGCCTCGTTGGCCGCGCGGCGGGACGCGAGGAGGTTGGGGATGGCGATGGCGGCGATGATGCCGATGATCGCGACGACGATCAGCAGTTCGATGAGCGAGAAGCCCTTCTGGCCTTTGTTCTTTTGCATTTCTTTAACGGTGCTCCTTAGAGAAGTTGTTGAGTGAAGATTTCTTTCTCGCGCCGTCGGCCATCGTTTCAGGCTACGCGTCCGGTCGCGCGACTTCGGTCGTCGTTGGCTAAAACAAGGGGCGTGCCAACGGCTTCGCGGAGGCGATTCGGCCGGTTTCGCAGGAAAATTTGCAGTATCGCGGCGGGGGACGTGGGGCGTCGGGGTGACGCCGGCCGTGCGTGTAACAAATTTCGTCAGCCGCCCGCTGACGTAAAATGACATCCCGCTTAAACTGGAAACGGGTGTGAGGAAGTCCAGAAAAACCGCGGTGAGAGTTCCAGAAACGGGGGCTTTGAAATCGGCCGCCTCAGCCGTCGGAGGAGCCGCGGCCGGCGGCGTCGGAGCGGAGCTGCGCGGTCATGCTGCGGATGCCGTGCTTGTCGAGGAGGTGGCGCAGGCTGCGCACGGAGAGGTGTAGAACTTCGGCCGCGCGCGTCTGGTTGCCGCCCGTGCGCCGGAGCGCTTCGAGCAGGTAGGTCTTCTCAAGGTGTTCGAGGTGCGCGACGAGGTTCAAGCCCTCCTCGGGCAGCCCCGTCTCCGAAGGGCTGACGGACGCCGGGTTATAGTTGGACACCGACTGCGGGAGCGACTCGGGCTGGATGGTCTCGGTGCGTTCGAGCGCGACGGCGCGCTCGATGGTGTGCTCAAGCTCGCGGACGTTGCCGTGCCACGCGTAGGCTTCGAGCAGCTCGCGCGCCCGCTCCGAGATGCGCAGGCTCCGCCCCGTCTGGCGGCAGAACTTCTCGACGAAGTGGTCGACCAGTTCCTGTATGTCCTCGCGCCGCTCGCGAAGGGGCGGAAGCTCTATCGGGATGACCGAGATGCGGTAGAAGAGGTCTTCGCGGAAGGAGCCCTGCTTGACCATCGAGGCGAGGTCGCGGTTGGTGGCGGCGATGACGCGCGTGTCCACGCTCGTCTCCTCGTGCGCGCCGACGGGTCGGACTTTTCGCTCCTGCAGGACGCGCAGCAGCTTGACCTGCATCGTCGGCGACATCTCGCCGACCTCGTCTAAGAAAATCGTCCCCTTGTCGGCCGCCTCGAAGAGCCCCTTGCGGTTGGCGGTCGCGCCGGTGAACGCGCCGCGCGTGTAGCCGAACAGCTCCGACTCCAGAAGCGTCTCGGTGAACGCGCCGCAGTTGATCGGCATGAACGGCTTGTCGGCGCGCGGCGAGAGGTTGTGGATGGCGCGCGCGACCATCTCCTTGCCCGTCCCCGACTCGCCCGTGATGAGGATGGTGGACTGCACCTGCGCGACCGTCTCGATCATCTGGTAGACGGCCTGCATCCGCCCCGAGTGGCCGATGATCTGGTCGAGCCGGCCGCGCTCGCGCTGCGCGCGGCGGAAGGCCCGGTTCTCCTGCAAGAGCGCGAGGCGTTCGAGCGCCTTCTCGACGATGAGCTTCAGCTCCTCGATGTCGAAGGGCTTCTGGATGAAGTCGTCCGCGCCGAGCTTGAAGGCTTCGCGCGCGGTCTCGACGGTGGCGAAGGCGGTCATCATCACGACGCCGGCGTCGGGGGCGAACTCGCGTAGGCGGCGCAGCAACTCGATGCCGTTCATGTCGGGCATCTTCACGTCCGAGACGATGAGGTCGGCCGGCTCCGCGCGCAAAAGCTCAAGCGCCTTCGAGCCGTTCTCGGCCGTGCGCACCGCGTGGCCGGCCCGCCCGAAGACGTGCGACAGCAACTGCCGCATCCCCGGCTCGTCGTCAACGATCAGAAGGTTCGCCATAGTCTCAAAAAATGTGCCCCTAACTCTGTTTGGCGGGCAGCTCTATCGTAATAGTCGTCCCGTGCCCCTCTCGGCTGCGGACGTTGATTGTACCACCGTGGTCGCGGATTATCTGGTAGACGATGGAGAGGCCGAGCCCCGTCCCGCCGGTCGTCGAGGAGGAGAAGGGCTCGAACAGCCGCTCGACCTGCGCGGGCGACATGCCGCGCCCCGTGTCTGCGAAGGTGATGCGGACGCTGCGCCCCGCCGAGCGCGACATCTCGGCGCGGAGCGTGCCGCCTTCGGGCATCGCCTTCAAGGCGTTTCGCGCGAGGTTCCAGAAGACCTGCCGGACGCCTTCCACGTCGGCCATCGCGACCAGCGGCTCCTCGGGCAGCTCCTCTTCGAGCTTGTGCCCGTCGAGCAGCTCGGGGCTGTGGCGCAGCAGCGCGAACGTCTCGCGCAGAGGCTCGCGCAGGTCTGTCTCGGCGAGCGAGAACTTGCGCGGCCGCGCGTAGGTCAGAAAGTCCGTGATGATGCGGTTGAGCCGGTCGGACTCGCTGAGGACGATGTCCATCAACTCGCGCTGCGGGGCGTCGGCCTCAAGCTCCGAGCGCAAGACCTGAATCGAGCCGCGCATCGCCGCCAGCGGGTTGCGTATCTCGTGCGCGATGCCGGCGGCGACGCGGCCGACCGCCGAGAGCCGCTCCTGCCGCCGCGAGGTCTCCTCCATCGAGCGGATGTCGGTCAAGTCCTGGAAGGTGATGACGAGCCCGGTCGTCTCGCCGTTTTCGGAGAAGAGCGGCGAGATGTTGTAGCCGAGCTTGACGAGAAAGCCCTCGGGCGTCAGGCACTCCGACTCGTAGCGCGGGCTGGCGTGCCCGGCGGCGACCGCCGCGAGCGACTCTTCGATGCGCGCGCTGATGTCCCCGAAGAGGATCGACACGTCCTGCCCGCGCAGGTCTCCGGCCGCGTAGCCCGTCATCTCCTCGGCCGCGCGGTTCACGGTGTAGACGAGCCGCTCCAGGTCGGTCGTGATGACCCCCGAGCGGATGGATTCGACGATGCGCTCGTGCAGCGCGCGCAGAGAGGCGAGCGCGTGCGTCGCCTCGCGCATCTGCACCTCGGAGAGCGTCTGGCGCTCCGCGAGACGCGCCGCCAGCAGCCCGACGACAAGAAAGGCCACGTCGTTGAGCCCCGTGGCCTGCGCGACCTCCGCGAGCGAGGCCGTCGTCAGTCCACGCCCGCCCCCGCCCAGCCACCCCGCCAGCAGACCCAGCATCGTCGCCGTGTACAGCGTGGCGCAGCCCACCGCCGTCACCAGCGCCCCGCGCGCGCCGAGAAAGATGCTCGCCGCCGAGATGACCAGAATGTAGAGCGCCGTGTAAGGCGAGTAGAGGTCGCCCGTCACCCAGACGAGCCATGTGACGAGCAGCACGTCGACGGCGAACTGCGCCGTGGCCTGCGCGCGCAGCGGAATCCGTGTGAAGCGCAGCGCCAGCGCGTAGACGGCCGAGAGCGCCAGCACCAGCGCCGCGAACGGGAGCGCCCCGCCGAGCCTGCGCGACGCCTGCGCGCCCGGCGCCAGCCCGCTCGTCCAGAGCACGCTCACGCCGAACAGGAGCCCCGCGACCAGCAGACGCCCCGCGATGAGCCTCCAGACCCAGACGCTTTGCAGCCCCCCGTCGCCGCCGGCGGACGCTTTTTCTTCGCGCATTCTCATCGCGCATAAGCCTAGCATAAAAGCCCCGCCGCCCCGAGTTTTTGTCCGAAAACAAGTCTAAAAGGCCCATTAATGCCACTTTATTTGTCTTTTTGAATAGCCTCGGGAGGGTAAATTTGGGATTAATGCAAAATAATTTGCTAAATTTAAACTCGGTTTAATAAGTCGTTGAAAATAAACGGGTTGACATCCATTGCCAGTTTCGGTTAATCTGCGCGCGGACTAAAGCTTCTTCCCGGAGGGTGTGGAGCCGACGTCGCCTGTCTACTGGATTCCTCTGCACAAACGCAACATAAACGAAGTTGAAGGCAGGTTCCCCCTGTCCGCAGGGTTTCGCAGGCATTCTTGGGGCTAGAGCTCCACTCTATTTTCGTCAATTTTGGAGGTTAAAGTGAAAAAAGCGCATCTCTCCCCCGTGACACCCCTGCTGGTGTCATTCTCACTGGCTATCGGCATTCTCGTCAGCGACCTGTACGGCTACAAACTCTTCACAGCCGTGCACGCCAAGGATAAGGATAAGACAAGCACCTGCTCGGAGCAGGTTCCTGAACGGTTGCTGCACGGCAAGTCGATAAAGATTCGCGAAGGCTTGGCCCTGAACGGTATAGCGGTTCACGGCCTGGTGGTGAACGGCGAGGCGGTTGAGGACGCCGTGATTTACGGCAGCGTCCGTGTCGTCAACAGCGAGCTGACTGACGCGAGCGGCATCATCGATGACGGCACCGTGGGGCTGACCGGGGTTCTCGTGGGCGGCGTCGCCCCGCCGACCGCCAGCGGCGTCCTCGTCGGTGGCGTTGCTCCGCCGAGCGTGAGTGGCGTCCTCGTCGGCGGCATCACCACGCCGGCGCAGAGCGGCGTGCTCGTCGGTGGCGCGCCTTGCCTCAGCGGGGTTCTCGTGGGTGGCGTCGCCCCGCCGAGCGTCAGCGGCGTCCTCGTCGGCGGTGTCGCACCTCCGAGCGTCAGCGGCGTGCTCGTCGGCGGCGTCGCTCCGCCGAGCGTAAGTGGTGTTCTTGTGGGCGGCGTCGCCCCGCCGAGCGTGAGCGGCGTGCTTGTAGGTGGCGTTGCTCCGCCGACCGTGAGCGGGGTTCTCGTGGGCGGTGTCGCCCCGCCGACCGCGAGCGGCGTGCTCGTCGGCGGCGTCACCGTGAAGGTCAAGGGCGCGACCCTCAGCATCAGCGGCACGGCCAACGGCGGTACGCTGACGGGCGACAACATCTCGGTTGAAAACGGCGTCATCACCGGCGAGAACCTGGTGCTGTCCGGGGTCGACATCCGCGGCGGCTCCTTTAACATCGTCGGGGACGGGGGCGGGACGGTTCAGATATCGCCGGCCCACTGAGCCGCGGCGGCCGAGCGTT
>JBEVKV010000401.1:0-11210 GCA_040509515.1 Pyrinomonadaceae bacterium
CGGCGCGTCGGGCTTACGCGGTGGTGCGTCGGCGGCGGGCGTCGTCGCCGTCAGCCCCTCGCCCGGCGCGGGCGGGAGCGTGACCTGTTCGAGCTTGGTGTCGACGTTGACGGCCGGCGCGACGCGGTCGCCGCCGGTGCCCGCCGCCTTGAGGAAGGAGTTGCGCTCCTCGTTCATTTCGCGCTGCCGCTGGAGGTGCAGCTCGCGTATGTCCTCGGGCATCTTGGGCGCCTCCTCGAACTTCTCCTTCTCCTTGTTCTTGAGGAAGTCCTTCATGAAGTCGATCCAGATGGGGAGCGCGCCGCGCCCGCCGGTCATCCCCGCCCCGAGACTCTTCTTCATGCCCGGGTAGCCGAGCCAGACGCCGGTCACGTAGGTCGGCGTGTAGCCGATGAACCAGACGTCGGTCTGGTCGTTGACCGTGCCGGTCTTGCCCGCGACGGCGTGGCCGACCGAAGAGGCCGCCGGCGCGGTGCCGCCGCCCGACGTGACGCCGCGCATCATCTCGACCATCGTCAGCGCCACGTACTCGCTCATCACCTTGAAGGTCGTCTTCTCCCACTCTTCGAGCGTGTTGCCGTCGCGGTCGAGCACGCGTCGGATGAGGTGCTTCTCGTGGCGCACGCCCTTCCCGGGGAAGGCCGAATAGGCCGAGACCATCTCGGCCAGCGGCACCTCGGTCGCGCCGAGCGCCGACGGCAGGTAGGGCGCCATCGGGCGCGTGATGCCGAAGCGGCGCACCATCTGCGCGCCGGTCTGGATGCCGACCATGTCGAGCGCGTGGACGGCCGGGATGTTGAGAGACTTGGCGAGCGCGATCTTCATCGGCACGTCGCCGTTGCCCGTCGAGCCGTCGTAGTTGTGCGGCGTCCAGTTGCCGCGCTTGATGGGCGCGCCCGAGATGACGGTGTCGGGCGTCATGCCCCACTCGACCGCCGCCGCGTAGATGAAGGGCTTGAAGCACGAGCCGGTCTGGCGGTCGGCCTGCGTGGCGTTGTTGAACTTGTTGCGGTTGAAGTCGTAGCCGCCGACCATCGTCACGATCTCGCCGTTCTTGGCGTTGACGGTCATGATCGAGCCCTCGATGGCGGGCGTCTGCGAGACATCGACCGTCAGCCGGCGGCCCGCCTCGTCCACCGTCTTGATCTTGAACTCGGCGAGGAGTCCGACCTTGAACTCGTCCTTCGGCTGTTTTCCGGTGGCGCGCCCCATGTCCTTCGCCGTCACCACGGCGTCGTACGCGCCGAAGTGCGCGGTCGCCTCGTTGCGCGCGCGGTCGACCTTCGTGATGAGCCCCATCAGGTACTCGCCCTCTTTGAAGCGATCCTCGTACCAGTCGGGGTGGTGGTAGCTGGCGAGCTGCTGCGCCGTGGCCTGGACGGAGCCGTCCGCGTTCTGCTGGCCGATGGGCTGGAAGGACGAGCGCCACCCGCTGTGGCCGCGGTCGTAATCGCGGAGCCCCTCGCGCAGCGCGTAGTAAGCCTTCCTCTGTGCCTCCGCGTTGATGGTCGAGTAGACGGTCAGCCCGCCCTGCGCGACGCGCGTCGTGTACTTGTCTTCGAGCTGCTGGCGTATCTCCTCGACGGGGTAGGCGAAGATGGGCGACGCCGACTGGAGCGACGGCGCGTAGGCCGACTCGTGCAGCTTGATGGGGCGGCCTTTGGCGGCCTCGGCCTCCGACTGCGAGATGTAGCCGTTGTTGGCCATCAGTTGGAGGACGAGGTTACGGCGCTCGGTCGCGGCCTCGCGGTTGACCGTGGGCGAGAGTTGGCTCGGGGCCTTCGGGATGCCGGCGAGCAGCGCCGCCTCCTCGACCGAGAGGTCTTTGGCCTGCTTGCCGAAGTAGGTCTCGGCCGCCGCCTCGAAGCCGTAGGAGCCCGCGCCGAGGAAGATGTTGTTGACGTACATCTCCATGATCTGCTGCTTGGTGTAGTAGCGTTCGATCTGGAGCGCGACGACCCACTCGTTGACCTTGCGCGTGTAGGTCTGCTCGGGGGTGAGGAAGAGACGTTTGGCGAGCTGCTGCGTCAGCGTCGAGCCGCCCTCGCGGCTGCCCGTCGTGACGTTCTTCCAGACCGCGCCCATGATGCGGACGGGGTCGATGCCCTGATGCTGGAAGAAGCGCACGTCCTCGACCGCGAGGATGGCCTGCTGGACGTTGGGCGGAATCTCGTCGAACTTGAGCGGGACGCGGCGCTCAAGCGCGAAGGTGCCGATGATGGTCTCCTCGTCGTCGGCGTAGACGCGCGTGACGACGCTCGGCCGGTAGGTGGCCAGCGCCTTGACCTCCTCGGCGGCGCGCGAGTAGTTGAGGCTGTAGGCGAGCACGATGCCCGTCAAACCGCCCGCCGCGATGGCGAGCATGAGCACGGCCGGGAACCAGAAGCGGCGCAGGAAGCGCCTGCGCGGGGCGGGCGCCGCGGGCAGCGCGCGCGACTTCGTGCCGTCGTTTCGCGTCTGTTTAGCTGACATTGGAATTCTCGGGAAACCTCAAAACTTCGGGCGCGGCGGCGAGCGAGAGAGACGCCGCGTCCCGGAAACAGCCGGGGAGACCTTTCGTGTCCGCCCGCGATTATAACTTAACCGCCGCGCGCCGCGCGAGGCTCTCCCGCCCGGAGTTTTTTACCCAACCTGAGGCGCGAAGCGGAACGTGGGTAGCCACAGAGGCGACTTGAGAATTTGAAATTCCTGCCTTTTGAAATCCCTGCCTTTAAGACCGCGGCTGGGCGGAGAGTTGCGCCGCCTTCTCAAGTCCCGCCGCGATTAGGGCCAGCTTATGTTGATGGTTCCTGCCCAGCTCGTTTCGCTGTTGCAGGGCGAGTAAATCTTCGCTCGCCTTTTGCAGGTGCGTGCGGGCCGCGGGGAGCGCGGCGGGGTCGCGGCCCCCGGCGGCGATGGCGAGATACGCCTCGCCGATTTTGCGGTCGGACTCGCTGCGCAGGACGGCGATCTGCGAGTTGTCGTTGAGCGTCGCCATCTTCGCGGCGTAGGCCATCCCCTTCTGGTAGTAGGACAGCGCGTCCGCGAGCCTCCCCTGCCTGAGGAAGATGTCGCCCGTCTTGTTGTATATCAGGTGCGTCTGCTTGAGGAACTCGAAGTTCGACGGGTCGTTGGCCGTGATCTCTTCGAGGATGCGGAGCGCCTCGCGGTTGGCCTCGATGGCCTCCGCCGGCCGCCCCATCGCGTCGCGCGCGAAGGCCATGTACTGCCAGTGCTCGGCGATCTCCCACTTGGCCTCGTTGTTCTTCGGGTCGCTCGCGGAGATGGCGCGCGCCGTCTCAAGCGAGCGCAGGATGTAGGGTATCCCCTCTTCGCCTTTCCCCACGCGCGCCAACGCCGTCCCGAGGTTGGTTCCCGTGGCCGTGACGTAGCGGCCGTAGCCCGCGTTCTGCGGGAAGTCGCGCTGCAAGGCTTCCGACATCTCGAACGAGCGGCGGTGCAGCGGCTCGGCCTCCCTGTAGAGCGCCGCGACCGACGCCTCGGGCTCGCCCCGCTCGCGCAGGGTTTCGGCGTAGTACTCCAGCCGCGTGCCGAGCCTCTGCATCGCGACCACGAGGAGCCGGCGCGGCAACTCGGCCGAAGAGTTCTGCGCGTAGGTCTTCTCCGCCTCCTCCAGCGAGCGACGGTACCACTTAATCGTCTCCTCGTCGCCGCCCGAGAATTCCACCGTGTCGCCCTTAATCTGGTAAGCGCGGGCGAGGAGGTTGCGGTACTCCTGACTGCCCGGCTCCAGCGCGGCCAACTGTTGACTGATGTCGAGGAGCCTTTGCCCCGCCGCCTCGGCCTCCTTCCAACGCTGAACCCTGACCAGCAGGTAGGCGGCCTGCGCGGTGGCCTGATGGAGATTTTTCAGGTACTCGACGTTGCGCGGCTCCTTCCGGCTCAGTTGTTCGAGGATGCCGACGCTCTTGCGGTAGCTGGCGAGCGCCCCCTCGGACTCGCCAAGATTGGCGACGTTCGTCTGCCCCTGCACGTTCCCGATTTTTAAGTAAGCCAGCGCCAGCTCCTGCGAGAGCGACGGGTTGTCCTGCGCGTCAAGCGACAGGTTGTCGAGATACTCGATGGCGTCTTTGACCAGCATCTCGCGGGTGGCGGTCGCCCCCGGCAGGCTGGCTATCGCGTCGTGGTACTTGAAGACGACGTTGTTGGCGAGCTTGCGCACCTGCTCGAACCTCTTCTCGGCGCGCTCGCGCTCGCGCTGGGCGACGCGCGCCTGATAGGCCGTCCCGAGGATGCCCGCGATGAGGGCGAGGAAGATGAGCGACGCCGCGACGACGCCCACCTTGTTGCGCCTGACGAACTTCGACGTGCGGTAGGCGAAGGTGTCGGGGCGGGCCGAGACGGGCAGCTCATCAAGATGGCGGCGGATGTCCTCGGCGAACTGCTCGACCGACTCGTACCTCCGCTCGGGCTCCTTCCTCAGAGCCTTGAGGACGATGTTGTCGAGGTCGCCCCTGAGCGATTGAGGGTTGCGGATGGCGGGTCGCGAAATTACTTCCTGCGCGGGGCGTGCGTCGCCGTCCGCGGCGTCCGTCAGCGGTCTGGTCTGCAGACCCGCGCCCGGCTGCACGCGCCCCGTGACCGCCTGGCTCGGGCGCGTCGGCTCGGTCTCGCAGACCACCTTCAACATCTGGTCGAGCCGCAGCCCCGTCAGGTCGTAAGGCAGCGAGCCGGTGAGCAGCTCGTAGAGGACGACGCCGAGGCTGTAAACGTCGGTCGCGGTCGTCACGGGCTCGCCGCGGAACTGCTCGGGGCTGGCGTAGTCGGGCGTCATCAGCCCGAGCTGCGTCGCCGTGCTCCGCGCGGCGCTGTCGCCCTGCGAGACGACTTTGGCGATGCCGAAGTCGAGCAGCTTCGCGCGGCCGTCGCCCGCGACGAGGATGTTCGAGGGTTTGAGGTCGCGGTGGACGATGAGCCGCCGGTGTGCGTAGGAGACGGCGGCGCAGACCTGCCGGAACAGCTCAAGCCGTTCCCTCACGCCGAGGTTCCGCGAGCGGCAGTATTCGTCAATCGGCTCGCCCTCGATGAACTCCATCACGTAGAAGGGCAGGCCGTCGTCGCTCATCCCGCCGTCGAGGAGGCGGGCGATGTTCGGGTGTTCGAGCGAGGCGAGTATCTGCCGCTCGTGTCGGAACCGGCGGACGATGGTGTCGGTGCTCAGTCCCGACTTGATGACCTTGAGGGCGACCTTCTGGTCGAACTCGCCGTCGTCGCGCACGGCCGCGAAGACCGCGCCCATGCCGCCGCGCCCGACCTCTTCGAGGATGCGGTAACGCCCGATTCTACGGCCGCGGAAGGCCGCCGCCTCGCCGCGGTCGAAGAGCGAGAAGGCCGACTCTTCGAGGTCGTCGGCGGGGTCGGCCGCGAGCATCCGCTCGACCTCGCGGCGGAGCAAAGCGTCGGAGCCGCACGCCGCGTCGAGGAACAGTCCCTGCTCTGTCGGGGCCAGCTCGACGGCCTCGTTAAAGATGCGCTTGATCCGCTGCCAGCTTTCAGGAGTCATGCTTGGAGTGATGAGTGATGAGTGATGAGTGAAGAACAAGCGTCTTGTCTTCTTCTCATCACTCATCACTTCCTATTTAAGTTGCGTCGTGAGCCATGCCTTGGCGCTGCGCCATTCTCGCTTTACCTCGGAGTCAGACACGCCGAGGACTTCGGCGACCTCCTCGACCGTCAGACCGGCGAAGAATCTCATCTCGACGATGCGCGCCTGCAAGGCGTCGAGTTCCGCCAGCCGGTTGAGCGCCTCGTCGAGCAGAATCAGGTCTACGTCCTGCCGGTTCGGAAAGCTGACGACCTCGTCGAGCGAGAGCAGCGTCTCGCCGGCCCCGCGTTTGCGCGCGCGGCGCGCAACGGCGTGGTTGACGAGGATGCGGCGCATCATCTCGGCCGCGATGCTGAAAAAGTGCGCGCGGTTGCGCCAGTCGACCGAGTGCTGGTCAATCAGCCGGAGGTAGACCTCGTGGACGAGCGCCGTCGCCTGCAAGGTGTGGCCGGGTCGCTCCTGCGCGAGGTGGCGCGCCGCGATCTGTCGCAGCTCCCTGTAGACGAGCGGCAGCAACTCGTCGAGCGCGGCCCGGTCGCCGGCCCGCGCCTCGCGCAGGAGTCTGGTCACGCCCTGTGTGGATTGTTCCCCCATGCCGGTGGTCAGTTCGCAGATATTATTAATCAAATCCGGCCCCTCCTGACAAAAAAAATCTCATCCCTTGAACTTCGCGCCCCGTTTTTCTTGCGATTAATTATTGAGGGGCGAATTCGCCCGCGCCGACCCCGAGCAAATCTTTGGAGGTGGAAGATGTCCCCACGCCCGTTGCCCCAAATCTACAGCGAAGTCTTGAACAAGGCCGCGAACGCCACGGCCGCGCGCCGCCCGCGCGAGCGCGAGGCGACCCGCGTCGGGCTCGCCCAGCTCGTCTGCGCGCTCGTCGTGGGGGCGCTGCTCGCGTCGACGGCCGTCGGCGCGTCGCTCTGGACGCACAAGCCCGCGAGCGACATCAAGTGGTACCGCGTCACGGACGTGGGCACGCTGCTCGTCGGCTCGAAGGCGGCGCTCTACGCGCTCGACGGCGAGACCGGCCAGCAGGTCTGGTCGCGCGCAGACCTCGCCGGGTCGGAAGAGTTCGAGGTCGAGGCCATCCCGGGCACGCCGCTCCTGCTCGTCTCCGACACGTCGGGCACGTTCAAAAAAGGCACGCGTCTGTTCGCGCTCGACGTGCTCTCGGGGCAGAACGTCTGGGAGACCGAGAAGATGAAGGGCGCGGCCGTCGCCGTCGAGCCGGTCTACGAGAAAGACCTCGTGCTGCTCGTCACGGTCGAGAACAACTCGGCCAACAAGGCGAAGCCGCGCATCACGGCGCTGCGGATGACGACGGGCGAACTCGTCTGGGAGTCGGACTATCCGGACAACGTCGACCTCTACGGCATCGAGCGCGGCGGCAAGTATTTTCCGAAGTTCGACCTCTCGGGCGCGAACCCTCCGCTCTACGACGCCGACTCGGTCTACTTCACGTACGCGGGTCTGCACCGCTACTCGCTCGAAGACGGCCGGCTGCTCTGGGGCACGAAGTACGACGTGACCGAGGGCTCCATCAAGCGCGGCAACGCGCAGGCCGTGATCGACGGCGACGCCGTCTACACGTCGGCGAAAGGTCAGCTCCGCGCCATCGACAAGCAGACCGGCGCGATCAGGTGGACGAGCAAGGACTTCGGCGGCGCGGTCGCCGAGATGAAGCTGGGCGGCGAACACATCTACGGCCGGCTCGGCGGCGCGTTCTACGACTTCTCGAAGCGCGAGTACGTCGCCAAGAAGCCTTTCGGCGTCGCCGCCGTGGACAGGAAGACCGGCGCGACCGTCTGGTACTACGACAAGGCTTCCGACAGCATCACCAACATGATGCTGCTGCCCGAGGCCAACACCGTGCTCGTCGCGGACGCCAAGAACCTCATCGGCCTCGACTCGGCGAGCGCGGGCAAGGTCAGGGAGTCCTACAAGGTCAAGCTCGAATTCAAGAACAACCTCGGCGCGGCCGGCACCGCCGCGAAGGTCGCCAAGTTCGGTTTCGGCGGACTCGGTGCCATCGGCAAGGGCGGCGGCGACGACCGCGACGAGCCGGTCGCGCTCTACCGGCGCGAGAACGGGACGGTCGTCGTCGCCGGCAAGCAGCACCTTCTGGCCTTCGACCCGCGCGCGCGCCAGATCGTCTGGTCTATCAAGTACGAAGCGCCGGGCGTCCCCGGCTGGCAGAAGATTGCGATGGCGGGTCTGACCGCGCTCGCCTACACGTCCGCCACCGCGACCGCGGCCAACAGCTACGCCGGCACCTCCGAGAACCGCTGGGCCAACCGCCAGCGCGTCAGCTCGCTCGTCGCTTACGAGCGGTTCGTGAGCAAGCGCTACAGCGCGACGAAGCAGGCGGGCAACTACGTCTACGTGATGACGACCGTGCGCGAAGGCAAGGAGAAGGGCGCGGGGCTCGTCGGCGTCCACATGGAGACGGGCAAGGGCGACCGCCAGATTCTCTTCAAGGACAAGGAGCCGGACTATCAGGTGGACGAGCTGGCCGGCCGCGTCTTCAACCTCCGCAACTCGAAAGAACTCTCCGCCTTCGCCGTGGACGCCGCGCCGCCCGCCGAGGAGAAGAAGAACTGACCCGGTCGCATCTACACCTTAAGTCACATGGCAATGATAACCAGGAGTGAACGAATGAGAGGGATGGGAAAACGTGTGTTCCTCGTCGCCGCCGTCGTGGCCGCGGCGTCACTGGCGCTGTGGGTCGCCGAGCGGACGGGCTCGGCCGCCGCGTTCGTCGAGCAGGGGAAGCTTCAGGCCGCCGACGGCGTGGCGCAGGACAGCTTCGGCTTCGTGGTCGCCGTCTCGGGCGACACGGCGGTGGTCGGCGCGCCGGCCGACGCGACGGGGTCGAACACGCGGCAGGGCGCGGCCTACGTCTACGTCCGCAACGGCTCGACGTGGACGCAGCAGCAGAAGCTCACGGCCTCCGACGCGGTCGCCAACGACGAGTTCGGCTACGCCGTGGCGATTGTCGGCGACACCATCTTCGTCGGCCGCCACTTCACGCAGGTCGGCAACAACGCGCGCACGCGCGGCGCGGTCTACGTCTTCACACGCACGGGGACGACGTGGACGCAAGCGCCCACGACGCTCACGCCCTCGGACGCGGCCGACGGCGACCTCTTCGGCTCAAGCCTCGCGGTTGACGGCGGCACGCTCGTCGTCGGCGCGTTGCAGAAGAACAACGGCTCGACCTTCTTTCAGGGCGCGGCCTACGTCTTCACCGGCGCGGGCGCGTCGTGGACGCAGCAGGCGAAGCTCACGGCGGACGACGGCGGCTTCGCCAACTTCTTCGGCGTCTCGGTCGCGGTCGCGGGCGACACGGCGGTCGTCGGCGCGACGGGGCAGGCGGGCATCTCGGCCGATTCAGGTCGCGGCGCGGCCTACGTCTTCACGCGCTCGGGCGCGTCGTGGACGCAGCAGCAGAAATTGTTGGCGTCGGACGGCGCGGCGGGCGACGCCTTCGGCTTCTCGGTCGGCGTGTCGGGCGACACGGCGGTCGTCGGCGCGCGGCTCGACAGTGTGAACGGCGTCGGCGGTCAGGGCTCGGTTTACGTCTTCGTCCGCAGCGGGACTGTCTGGACTGAGCAGCAGCACCTCTTCGGCGTCGAGGCCACGCAGCGCAACGACACGTTCGGCGGGAGCGTCGCCGTGCGCGGCGACACCATCGCGGTCGGCGCGCCCGCGCACGAGGTCGTCCCGGGCATCGCCAACCACGGCGCGGTCTACGTCTTCACGCGCGCGGGCACGGTCTGGACGCGGCAGCAGAAGCTCATCCACTCCGACCCCGCGCCCGACGCGCTCGGCACCAGCGTCGCCTTCGACGGCTCGTCGGTCGTCGCGGGCGCGCCCTCGAAGAACAGTGCGCGCGGCGCGGCCTACGTCTTCGCCATCGACCCGAACGCCGGGCCGAAGCTTCTCGCCAACGACGGGCTGACGCAGGACAGGCTCGGCTACTCGGTCGCCATCTCGGGCGACACGGCGGTGGTCGGCGCGCCCGAAGACGAGATTGCCTCGAACCAGCAGAACCGGGGCGCGGCCTACGTCTACGTCCGCGCGAACGGCGTCTGGACGCAACAGCAGAAGCTCCTCGCCTCCGACGGCGTGGGCGGCGACAAGTTCGGCACGAGCGTCGCCATCCACGGCGACACCATCGTCGTCGGCGCGCCGAACAGCGGCGCGAGCGACGAGGGCGCGGCCTACGTCTTCACGCGCTCGGGCTCGACGTGGACGCAGCAGCAGAAGCTCGTAAAGACCGGCGGCGAGAATCAGGACTTCCTGGGACAGAGCGTGGCCGTCGAGGGCGACACTGTGGTCGTCGGGGCTATCTTCGACAGTAACAACGGAGCGGCCGCCAATCAGGGCGCGGCCTACGTCTTCACGCGCGCGGGCTCGACGTGGACGCAAGCCGCCACGCTGCGCGGCTCGGACAGCAACTTCAGCGACTGGTTCGGCGCGAGCGTCTCCATCTCGGGCAACACCATCGCGGTCGGCGCGCCCATCGCCGAGACGCCGACGAAGGGCGCGGCCTTCGTCTTCACCGGCTCGGGCTCGACGTGGACGCAGCAGCAGAAGCTGGCGCTGCCGTCGGACATCGGCGCGGCAGACGAGTTCGGCGCGAGCATCTCGGTCTCCGGCGACACGGTCGTCGTCGGCGCGCGGCTGAACGACCACGGCGCGGGCTCGACCACGGCGTCGAATCAGGGCGCGGCCTATGTCTACACGCGCGCGGGCACGGTCTGGACGCAGCAGCAGAAGCTCACGGCGGCCGACGCGGGGGTCGCCGACGAGTTCGGCCAGAGCGTGGCCGTCGAGGGCAACGTCGCCGTCGTCGGCGCGCGCGGCGACACCTTCGGCGTGAGTCCCAACACCGTTTTGAATCAAGGCTCGGCCTACGTCTTCACGCGCAGCGGCGCGGCGTGGACGCAGGCGCAGAAGCTCTCGGCCTTCGACGGCGCGGCGCAGGATCAGTTCGGCTGGGCGGTCGCGCTGTCAGGCAACACTGTCGTCGTCGGAGCTTACCTCGACGACGTGGAGGGTCAACTGGATCAGGGCTCGGCCTACGTCTTCACGCTCACGGGTCTGCCCGACCCGACCCCGACGCCGACCCCAACCGCTACCCCGACGCCGACGCCGACGCCGACGCCGACACCGAGGGGAGCGCAGACGCCGACGGCGCCGCCGCCGGTGTCGTCGTCGCCACCGCCGCGGCGGAGGTCGGCGTGCGCCCGATCGTGCCCGCCGGCGGCGAGTTCCGCTCGTTGGTGACGATCCAGCGGGGCGGTGACCTGACCCCGTTCTTCTGCGTCCACGGCTCGGGTGGCAACGTCCTCAACTTCCGTGACCTGTCACAGGCGATGGGTCGCAGCCAGCCGTTCTACGGGCTGCAGGCCCGCGGCATCGACGGCCGGCACGCGCCGCACGAGTCGATCGAGGCGATGGCCACCGCCTACCTCGAGGAGATCCGGCGGGTCCAGCCGACCGGGCCGTACATGGTCGGCGGCTACTCGGGTGGCGGGCTCGTGGCGTTCGAGATGGCCCACCAGCTGACCGCGGCCGGCGAGGAGGTCGCGCTCGTCGTGCTCCTGGACACGTTCCCGCCCGTCGTCCCGACGCGCAAGGTCACCCTGGCGATGCG
>JBEVKV010000402.1:0-6151 GCA_040509515.1 Pyrinomonadaceae bacterium
TCGGCTCTTACTACTGGCAGAAGATGACCAAGCAAGTGAGACTGACCACTCGTTTTGTGCGCCAACACTTACCGCCACCACGCCTCAGAGTCTTCAAGTGGCTCACCGCTCCCCAAAAGTGATAAGCGGTCAGCCGACAAAATTATTGACAGCCGCGTCGGCCGGGTCTTATTGTAGAGGTTGGTTATCACACTCACTTCATCTGCGATGAAGTTTCAGCCGTAAGTCCCACTTACAACTCGAACCGCTTACAGACGCGCCCACTCTTCGCCGAGCGAAAGCAAGTCCCGACTTCGTCTCACCACCTCTCAACACGCACGCCCCGACCGAGCATGCTCATCCCCCGGAGAACCAATGCGACACTACCTTCGCCCCTCGCTGAGCGCCCTCTGCCTGCTGCTGCTGGCGCTCGTCATCCCCACGCTCCTCGTCGTCGAGGCCGCGCGCTCTAAACCCTCTTCCCACGCCGGCAAAAATCCTTCCGGCGACGCCGGCCGCCGGGCCTCGTCAACGTCCGAGCCCGACGCCGGCGCGGCGGCGAGCGTCAGGCAGAAGTACGGGCAGCTCCCTTTAAGTTTCGAGGAGAACCGCGGACAGGCCGACGCGCGCGTCCAGTTCCTCGCGCGCAACGGCGCGTACAGCCTCTACCTCGCCGCCGACGAGGCCGCGCTCGCGCTGCGCGACGCGTCGGTGCTGCGGATAAGACTTCTGGGGGCGAGCCGCGAGGCGCGCGCCCGCGGGCTCGGAGAGCTTGAGGGCAAGAGCAACTATCTGGTCGGCCGCGACCCTTCGCGCTGGCGCACGAACGTCCCGAACTTCGCGAGGGTCAAGTACGAAGGCGTCTACCCCGGCGTCGACGTGGTCTACTACGGCAACCAGCGCCAGCTCGAATACGACTTTCATCTGGCGCCCGGTGCGGACGCGAATCTCATCCGCCTGAGCGTCGAGGGCGCTGACGGGCTCCGCATCGACGAGGGCGGCGACCTCGTGCTGCCGACCGTCTCGGGCGAGGTGCGCCAGCACGCGCCGCGCGCTTATCAGGAAATCGCGGGAGTCAGCCGGACAATCGCCAGCCGCTACGTGCTGAAGGGGGCGAACGGCGTCGGCTTCGAGCTTGGAGACTATGACAAGTCTCTGCCGCTCGTCATCGACCCCGTCGTCAGCTACTCGACCTACCTCGGCGGCGGCGCTGATTCCGCCTACTCGGTCGCCGTCGACGCGGAGGGCAACGCCTACGTCACCGGTTCCGCAGAGTCGTGGGACTTCCCCGTCACGGGGGACGCGCTTCAGCCGACCCGGGGCGGGAACGCGCCGCACCGGATGGCCTCCGACGCCTTCGTCGCAAAGCTCAACCCCTCGGGCACGGCGCTCCTCTACTCGACTTACCTCGGCGGCAACGGCGACGAGGAGGCCGGCATGAGCATCGCCGTTGACGGCTCGGGGCAGATACACGTCGCGGGCTTCACGAACTCCGCGGACTTTCCCACCACGCCCGGCGCTTTCCGCAACGCGAGCGCGGGCGGGCGCGAACTCTTCGTCGCCAAGCTCGACGCGGCGGGCGCGTCGCTCGCTTACTCGACCTACCTCGGCGGCTCGGGCGACGAGTTCGGCGCCGAACTCGCGCTCGCGGACGGCGGCGCGGTCTACGTCGGCGGCACCACGTCGTCGGCCGACTTCCCCGTGACGCCGGGAGCCCTCCGCACGCAGCCCGGGGGCGGAGTGCCGGGCACGCAGGACGGCTTCGTCGCCAAGCTGTCGCCGACGGCAGGCGCGGGGCTCATCTTCTCGACTTTCCTCGGGGGCGTCGGCTACCACAGGGTTGACGGCATCGCCGTCTCGATGGGCGGCGACGACTCGGTGTACGTGACGGGCGACACGCAGTCGCCCGACTTCCCCGTCACCCCGAACGTCTTTCAGCCGGGGCTGACGGGCGACGGCTCGTCGAGCGACGCCTACGTGACGCGCCTCAACTCGTCGGGCACCGCCGCCATCTTCTCCACCTTCCTCGGCGGCGAGTACGGCGAGGGCGGCACGGCCGTCGCGGTCGACGCCGCCGGCGCGGCGTACGTCACGGGGTGGACGGATTCGCTCTCTTTCCCCGTCACGCCCGGCGTCTTCCAGAGGGTGAACGCCAGCGGCGGCGTCAAAGCCTTCGTCACCAAGCTCGGCGCCGACGGCGCGAGCCTCTCCTACTCCACGTACTTCGGCGGCTCCAACAACGACAGGGCGAACGCCATCGCCGTGGACGCCGCGGGGAACGCCTACGTGGCCGGCGAGACCTATTCGTACGACCTCCCCGTGACGCTCGGTGCCTTGCAGCCTAATAACGCGGGCGGGTTCTTCGACGGCTTCGTCCTCAAGCTCAACCCGACGGGCACCTCGGCCCCTTACGTCACCTACCTCGGCGGCGCAGACTGGGACTCGGTGCAGGGCGTCGCCGTCGGCCCCGACGGCGGCGTCTTCCTGACGGGCTTCACCAACTCGTACGACTTCAACGTGAGCCCCCTCGCCTTCCAACCCAACCGCGGCGGGGGCGGCGGCAGCGACGCCTTCGTCACGAAGCTCAGACTCGACGCCACGCACTACAGCGTCACGGGGCGCGTGACGAACCAGTTCGGCGTCGGCCTTGAGGGCGCGGAGGTCACGGCGAGCGGCGGCTTTCAGGCGACGACGTTCACCGACGAGGAAGGCTTCTACACGCTCTCCGGCATCCCCGTGGAGTCGGAGGTGCTGCTGCTCGCGACACGCTTCGGGTTCACCTTCACGCCGCAGACCGTCATCCTCAAGGATGTGACCGGGGACATGTCGGTCAGCTTCTTCGGCCACGCCCCGCTCCGCATCAGCGGCCGCATCCTTGACGAGTACGGCGCGGGCATGTCCACGCAGGTCACGTTAACGTCGGCGGGCGGCACCACGCAGGTCTTCACTTACGGTGACGGCTTCTACTCCTTCATCGTGCCGGGCGGCGGCGACTACACCGTCACGCCCGGCCCAGACGCCGAGCGCGTCTTCACGCCGCCGAGCCACACCTTCAGCGGCCTCATCGGCGACACGAGCTTCGACTTCGTCGGGACTTTCGCGCCGCGCATCGTCGGGCGCGTCGAGGACGAATGGGGCAACGGGCTCGGCAACGTCCGCGTGACGCTCACCGGCCCGGGGCTATCGGAGCCGCGCGTGGACACGACGAGCGACTACGGCTACTTCTTCTTCTACAACCTTGAGCGCGGCGCAGACTACACGGTGACGCCCACCGAGCCGGGCACCAACCGCGTGTTCTCGCCCGCCGAGCTGGTCTTCAACGACATCGAGGGGCCGAACTTCGTCAGGTTCAACTCGCTGCCGCCCGTCAACATCGGCGGGCGCGTCGCCGACGCGCACGGCAACGCCGTGACGGCCACCGTCAAGCTCATGGGCTCCGCCACCCGCGAGGTGCAGACGTTCGACTCGGGATACTTCGCCTTCCCGGACGTGCCGCGCGGCGGCAACTACACCGTCACCGTCACGAAGCCCGGGACGCTCTACACGTTCGAGCCGCCGAGCCGCGGCGTCGAGAACATACAGGAGCTTACCTTCCTTGAGTTCACGGCGCTGCCGCCCGTCCGCATCGTCGGCCGCGTCGCCGACCGCGACAACAACGTCGTGCGCGCCACCGTCACGCTCTCGGGTACCGTCAACAGGACGACGCAGGTCGCAGAGTCCGGCGTCTACACCTTCGAGGACTTGCCGCGCGGCGGCGACTACACCGTCACGCCCGCCTTCCCGCTCTACACGTTCGAGCCGGTGAGCCAGAGCGTGACCAACGCGCAGAACGAACTCAACGTTCTCCCGTTCGAGGCGCTGCCGCCGCTGAAAATACTGGGCTCGATGATTGACGAGGAGGGGAACCGCGTGGCGGGCGCGACCGTCACGCTCAGCGGCACGGTTAACAGGACGACGACCACCAACGAGTACGGCGTCTACAGCTTCACGGAACTCCCGCGCGGCGGCACGTACACCGTGACGCCCGCGCACGAGCTTTACAACTTCGAGCCGGCGAACCGCGAGTTCGCCAACATGAGCAGCGAGCAGGTCGCGGTCTTCAACGCCGCGTTCCGCCGCTTCACGCTGAGCGGCCGCGCGGCCGACTCGAACGGCGCGGCGCTCTCCGGCGTCGACGTTCGCCTCGGCGGCGGCTACGCCGACCTGACGCAGACGGACGCGGGCGGCACCTACGCCTTCACGAACCTGCGCGTCGGGCACAACTACACCGTCACGCCCGCGCGGGCCGGCTACGCCTTCGCGCCCGCGAGTCACAACGTCAACGACCCGCGCGGCGACCAAGCGGCCAACTTCACGGGCTCGCACCTGACCTACACGCTCACGGGTCGCGTCACCGACGCGGCCGGCGGCGCGGGGCTGGGCGGCGCGACCGTCAGCCTCTCCGGCTCGCTCTCGGCGACCACGCAGACCGACGCGCAGGGCAACTACGCCTTCGCGGGGCTCCCGTCCGAGGGCAATTACAACGTCGCCGCGTCGCACCCGAACTTCAGCTTCACGCCCGCGACGCGCGCCTTCGACAACGTCCTCGACAACGTGCAGGCCGACTTCGCCGGCACGCGCCGCAGACACCAGATCGGCGGGCGCGTCACCGACGGCGCGGGCGCGGCGCTCTCGGGCGTCACCGTCACGCTCGGCGGCGCGGGCGCGGCCACCGCGCAGACGGACTCCTTCGGCCAATACCTCTTCGCAGACCTCGCGTCGGGCTTCGACTACACCGTGACGGCCGCGAAGACGCATTACAGCTTGAGCCCCGCGACGCGTCAGCTCGAAGACCTTGCCGCCGACTCGACCGTCGACTTCGCGGCGACGCGGCTCAGGCACAAGATCAGCGGGCGCGTCGTCGATGCGTCGGGCAACGGCTTCGCCGGCGCGCTCGTCAACCTCATCGGCGTCGGCGGCGTCACGACCGACTCCACCGGCAACTTCGCCTTCAACGACCTGCCCGCGGGCGACGACTACAGCGTGATTCCCTCGCGCGAGTTCTACAGCTTCAGCCCGTCGGTCGGGATTTTCAACGACCTCGGCGCGGACGGCACCGTGACGTTCACTGCAACGCTCCGCCACTTCAGCGTCGGCGGGCGCGTCACCGAAGGCGCGAACGGCGTCGCCGGCGTGACCGTCTCCTTGAGCGGCACGCGGACGGCCACGACGCAGACCGACGCGGCGGGCAACTACGTCTTCACGCAGCTTCCGTCGAACGGGACATACACCGTGACGCCCGCGACGAGCGCCGTCCATTCGTTCGCGCCGGCCGTCACGACTTTCAACACGCTCCGCTTCAACGAGACGGCGAACTTCTCGGCCGCGCGACGTCTCTATCAGGTCGGCGGCTACGCGCTCGACGCGTGCGGCCGCGCCATCGCGGGCATAACGATGTCGCTCGCGCACGACGGCATCGCGGCCACGGCGCAGACCAACGCCACGGGCTTCTACACGTTCGCGGGCGTGCAGGCCGGCTACAACTACACGCTCGCCCCCGTCGGCACGGCCTACACCTTCACCCCGCCGTCGTTCGCCTTCCCCGGCCTGAGCGCGAACCAGACGGCCAACTTTACGGGCAGGCCGCCCAACGCGACCGCCGACGTGTTCGCGCTCGCAGACCTCTACGTGCGCGGCGGCAGCGCCAGCAGCAACTTCGGCACGGCGACCCAACTCATCGCGCGGCTGGCGAGCCAGACGAAGGACACGCACGAGAGCTATCTGAAGTTCAACGTCGGCCAGCCCTGCACCGTCACCTCGGTCAGGCTGCGCCTGTACGGCCAACTGAGCGCGAGCGGGAGTCTGCCCGTCGCGGTCTACGGCGTGCCGGTGACGACGTGGACTGAGACGGGCACGACGTGGAACAGCAAGCCGGCGGCGGGCGCGCTGCTGCGCACGGTCAGCATCCCGGGCACGACGGCCGCGTGGTACGAGTGGGACGTGACGGCTTACGTCCGCGCCGAAGTCGCCGCCGGCCGCAACGTCGTCGCCTTCGCGCTCAAGGGCACGTCCACGACGAGCTATCAGGTGAGCTTCAACTCGCGCGAAGCGACGGGCGCGAACGCCCCTCGCCTCTCAATCACCACGCCCTAAACCTCGACCGAGTCGAGACGCGCGAAAGCGCCGGAACGAT
>JBEVKV010000403.1:0-11460 GCA_040509515.1 Pyrinomonadaceae bacterium
GACGCCCGACGCGACTTGTTAGCCCACCGGTTTGCGCTGGACCACGCGGGGTAGGCTTATGGTCTCGAGGTCCAACGACGGGAAGCCCGCGAGGAAGAGCCCGAGCCCGAAGATGATAGCCGCGCGGCGGAGAATCTTCAGGTAAACGTCGCGCTTGCCGCCCGCCGTCTCGGCCCTGCGCGAGAGCGCGAGCGTGATGGAGACGCCGACGATGAAGAGGAAGAACGGAAAGACCAAATCCGTCGGCGTCCACCCGTGCCACGCCGCGTGTTCGAGCGGACTGTAGATCGCGCCCCAGTCGCCGGGGTTGTTGACCAGAATCATCCCCGCGATGGTCATCCCACGGAACACGTCGAGCGAAACCATCCGCCCCGACGCCCCGCCCTCGACCGCGGCCAACTCGCTCATCGGCTTTCCCCTTCCCCTCTCCCCTTCGCCTTTCGCCTCACTCCCCCACGCACTCTTCGACGCGGCGGCGCAGGTCTTCGACGAGCGCGCGCGCCTGCGCTTCCGTCGGGGCTTCGGCGACGAGGCGGATGATGGGCTCCGTGTTCGAGCCGCGGACGAGGAACCAGCCGTCGTCCATCGTCACCTTGACGCCGTCGCGCGTGTCCTGCGGCCGCGCGGCGTAAGCCTCGCGCACGATCTTCAGCACGCGGCCGATGCGGTCGGAGCGGCAGGCCAGCTTCTCCTTGAACATGAAGGTGCGCGGAAGGCTCTCGATGATTTCGGAGACGGCGCGCCCCTCGGCGGCCAGCAGGTGCAGGACGAGCGCCATCCCCACGAGGCTGTCGCGCGCGAAGTTGATGCGCGGGTAGATGACGCCGCCGTTGCCTTCGCCGCCGATGACCGCGCCGTGGCGGCGCATCTCCTCGGTCACGTTGGCCTCGCCGATCTTCGAGCGGTAGATGGGGCAGCCGAACTCGCGCGCCACCGCGTCGAGCGCCACGGTCGTCGCGAGGTTCGCCACCAGCGCGCCGCGCTCGCGCGCGAGCACGTAGCGCGCGGCGAGCACGAGCGTGTACTCCTCGCCCACGGCGCGGCCGCGCTCGTCCACGACGGCCAAGCGGTCGGCGTCCATGTCCTGCGCGAATCCCACGTCCGCGCCCGACTCTCGCACGACGCGGCACAGCTCCGAGAGGTTCTCGGGCGTGGGCTCCGCGCCGCGCGGGAAGGTGCCGTCGGGCGTCGTGTTAATCGGAATCACGTCCGCGCCGAGCGCCGCGAGCAGGCGCGGCGCGACGATTGAGCCCGCGCCGTTGCACGAGTCCACCGCGACGCGCAGACGGCGCTTCGCTTCGGGCAGCGGCCCGAGCGCGTCGAGCACGGCCTTGACGTGCAAATCTATCGCGCCGGCCTCGCGCGTCACCTCGCGCATCTCCGCGCCCGGCACCTTCGCGTACTCGCCCTGATGGTAGATGTCCAAAAGCTGTCGCGCCTGCGCCGCCGCGAGAAAGAGCCCGGAGGAGTTGATGAACTTGAGCGCGTTCCACTCGGCCGGGTTGTGGCTCGCGGTGATGCAGATGCCGCCGCGCGCGCGGCGCTCGCGGACGAGCAGTTGCAGGGTCGGGACGGGGCACACGTCGATGTCTATGACGCGGCAGCCCGTCGAGAGCAGCCCGGCCAGAACCGCCTGCCGCACCATCTCGCCGGAGGTGCGCGTGTCGCGCCCGATGACGATGGTGCCGGGGCCGACGTACGTCCCGAACGCCTGCGCGAAGCGCACCAAAAGCGTCGGCGTCAAGCTTTCGCCCACCACGCCGCGCACGCCCGAGATGCTTATCTTGAGTGTCGGTATCGCTCTCATCGAGTGATAAGTGATAAGTGATGAGTGATAAGTGATGAAGAAGAAGCGGGCCGCGTGTCTTCTTATCACTTATCACTCATCACTTATCTCTCCTTAAAAATTGCACGGCGAGTCGAGCGCGGGGCGCGGCGCGGGGACGGTGTCGCGGGATTTGACCGCGCGGCGTCTCAAGTTCGCGACGCGCGATTCGACTTCGGCCGGCGCGAGCACCGAGCCCGACTCGAAGAAGACCCAGTCCACGTCCTCCTGATAGCTGCGCGGCTCGGCCGACTTGATGGCGCCGTCGCGTATGAACCAGAGGTTGAAGTTGATCGACATCAAAGACTCCGGGTAGAAGCGCTCGCCGTGGTCGGCGAGCTGTTTGCCGTCGACGAAGTATTTGACCTTCCCGTTCGAGACCTGCGTGACGAGCGTGTGCCAGCCGGCGCGCTTCCCCAGCCATGTGTCGAAGACGTTATCCTTCTTCCAGTTCGGCTCGGGGTAGAAAGTCTCCCACGTCGTCGCGTAGAGCGTCGGCTCCGCGATGCCCCACCCGCCGTTCGGCAGGTACTCGAAATCTAGCTCGCTGTAGTCCATGTCCCACGGCGCTTTCAGCGGGCTGATGGTGTAGAAGCTCTGGACGAGCTGGTCGCCGCCCGGCCCTTCGACCGGGTCGTCGGTGAAGCGCACGCGCGCGGCGTAGGTGCCTTCTAGGTACTTGCGCTGGTGGCAGACCTGCGTCTGGCGCGTGCCCGGGCCGGTGCCGTCGGTCTTTGAAGTCATGCGGAGAGCGCGGCCCCCGCGCGGCGCGCCGTCCCCGGCGTCCACGTTGACGAAGGTGACGCCCTCGGGCCACCAAGTCGCGCCCGGGATGCCGGGCCAGCCCGGCGCGGTGCGGACGATCCAGCCGTTACGCGCAAGCTCGCGCCGGTGCGTGTAGCTGAAGTCGTCGAACATGAAGCCCTTCGACTGATGCGTCTGTCGCGTCTGCCCGGCGGCCGACGCGCCGAAACAGAGCGCGGCGCACAGCGCGAGGGCGAAACGGGTCGCGTAAGTTTTCACGGTTCTTCACTCCTCAAGCACACGCGCGTGGCCTTCGCCCTAGCGCGCCGAGAGCAAAACCCACTCGCGCCCGGCGTAGAGGCGGACGCCGTTTCGCGCATTCATCATCATCAGCGGGCGCGGGCGCTGGAGGTCTGCGTCGCGCCGCGTCCTGACCGAGAGGATGCGCCGGCCGCCCACGTCCATCACGTTGAGCCAGCCGCCCGCCCCGAAGCCGAAGCCGTACGCGCCGGTCGGGAGTCGCGCGCCGCCGACTATGATGGGCGAGTCCGTGATGATGAAGCCGACGTACTTGGCCTGCACCTCGCTCGAATAGCCCGAGGTGTCCACGAGCCCGGCCATCGCGAAGCGGTTCGCGCCGAACTGCGCGGCGGCCGTGTTGCGCATCTGCGTCGGCGCGCTCTGCCCCTCGAAGTAGAAGCTCGAAGGGACGACGCGCGTCAAATCGTCGCCCTCAAGAATTTTCGGCCAGCCTTGCGCGAGCGCCAGCGCCGGCAGCAGCGTGACGACGAGCAGCGCGCGCGAAAGGGTATTTAACTTTGACAGCATTATTCTCATCACTCCTTTAATTCGATTCTCGTGTGACTAAACGTGACTTCAAACCGGCGGCCTTATCTCCCGAGGCGGTCGCGCGCCCAGTCGAGCAGTTCCTGCGCGCGCGGGGCCGTGTCGGCCTCGGCGATGACGCGGATGAGCGACTCTGTGTTCGAGACGCGGACGTGCGCCCAGCCGTCGGGCCACGCGACCTTGACGCCGTCGGTCTGGTCGTACTCCACGCCCTCGCGCTCAAGCTCCTCGTAGAGACGTTGGAGCAGCGAGTGGATGCGGTTGGGCTCCACGTTCACGTCGTGCTTGAGCATAGCGAGCCGCGGGAGCCCGGACGCAAGCTCCGCGACGCGCTCGCCGGTCAGCGCCATGTGTTCGAGGACGAGCCCGACGGTCGCCGCGCTGTCGTGCGTGAGCTGTACGCGCGGGACGACGACGCCGCCAGAGCCTTCGCCGCCGATGACGGCGCGCGTCTCGGCCATCGCCTCGGAGATGAAAGCCTGCCCGACCGGCGTCCGGATGACGGTCGCGCCGTGGCGCGCGGCGACGCGCTCGATTGACGCGCTCGTCGAGACGTTGGTGACGACCACGCCCGTCTTCCGCCTCAACTCTATCTCGGCGGCGAGCGGGAGCGTCGCCTCCTCCGAAAGAATCTCGCCCTCGCCGGTCACAATCCCGAGGCGCTCGCCGTCCGCGTCGTGCGCGAAGCCGATGTCGGCGCGCCCGGCGCGGACGAGCGCGCGCAGTTGCGCCATCGCCTGCCGGCGCGGCTCCGGCGCGTGCGGGAAAGACGCGGTGGGGTCGTCGTTGACGGCCAACACCTCGCACCCCAGAAGTTCGAGCCAGCGCGGCGACAGCAGCGAGCACGAGCTGTTGCAGCAATCGACCGCGACCTTCAGCCGGCGCGCGCGCACGGCCTCCACGTCGAAGGCCGCGGCGAGGGCTTCGAGGTGCGGCGCGATGGCGTCCGATTCTTCGATTTTGCTTTTGATGCCGCGCCAGTCGGCCTTCGCGTACTCGGCCTGATGGAAGAGGTCGAGCAGCTCGTCGGCCTGCGTCGAGTTGAGGTAGAGCCCGTCGCCGCGCACGAACTTGAGCGCGTTCCACGGCTCGGGGTTGTGCCCGGCGGTGATCGAGACGCCGCCCGCCGCGCCGAGGCGGCGGACGGAGAGTTGCAGGCTCGGCGTCGGGCAGATGCCCAAGTCCACGACCTCGCACCCGGCGGCCAGCAGCCCCGCGAGCACGGCCGCGCGCACCATCGGCCCCGACGTGCGCGTGTCGCGGCAGACCAGCACCGTGCCCGAGTCGAGGTAGGTGGCGAAGGCTTGCGCGAAGCCGACGGCAAGCTCCGGCGTGAAGGTCTCGCCGACGACCCCGCGGACTCCGCTGATGCCTATCTTGAGAGAATTCATGGCGCGGGCCGCGAGGATAACAGAGTTCGCAGACCGTGGTCACCCGAAAAAGTTTTGCCGGCCGGCCGAACATTTCGGTTGACGGCGGCCGGGCGTCTGTTTTAATCGTTAGTCCACCAAAGTTCGCCAGACAGCTTTCCCGTCATTCAGAAAACATCCGACCGAGCGCGGCGCGCGAGTCCGTCCGACCCGGCGCACGCCTTGAGGAACACATGAAAGTGTACAAACTCATCTCCGCCCTTCTGCTCGTGACCTTCGTCCCGCACACGTCCGCGCAGACTCCCGCGCCGGCCGCCGTCGTGCGTCACAACCTGATGCCGGTGCCCGCGTCGGTTCGTTTCAACGCGGGCCGGCTCCGCGTCGATAAGACGTTCACGGTCGCCGCGACGGGCGCGGTGGACGAGCGTCTGCGCGCAGGGATAGAACGCGCGTTGCGCCGGCTCGAAGGCCGCACCGTGTTGGAGCTGTCGCGCGGGCTCGCGGCCGTCGCGTCGGGTGCGACGCTTCTTATCGAAGCGCGCGGGCCGGGTCGCGCCGTGCCGTCGGTTGAAGAAGACGAGTCGTACACGCTCGAAGTTACGGAGCGGCAGGCGTCGCTCCGCGCCGCGACGGTCGTGGGCGCGCTGCGTGGCTTGGAGACTTTTCTACAGTTGCTCGAAGGCGACCGAGAGGGCTTCTACCTGCCGGCCGTCTCCATCGACGACCGGCCGCGCTTCCGCTGGCGCGGGCTGATGATGGACATCGCGCGACACTTCCAGCCGATGGAGGTCGTCAAGCGCAACCTCGACGCGATGGCCGCCGTCAAGCTCAACGTCTTTCACTGGCACCTGACCGAAGATCAGGGCTTCCGCATCGAGAGCAGGAAGTTTCCGAAGCTCCATCAGATGGGCTCCGACGGCAACTTCTACACGCAGGAGCAGGCGCGCGAAGTCATCGCCTACGCCGCGGCGCGCGGCATCCGCGTCGTGCCGGAGTTCGATTTGCCCGGCCACGCGACCGCGTGGCTCGTCGGCCACCCCGAACTGGGGAGCGCGCCGGGGCCGTACACGATTGAACGCCGTCCCGGCATCTTCGAGCCCACGCTCGACCCGACGCGCGAGGAGACTTACAAGTTTCTCGAAGTCTTCTTCACCGAGATGGCCGCGCTCTTCCCCGACGCCTACATGCACATCGGCGGCGACGAGAACACCGGCAAACAGTGGGACGCCAACCCGAAGATTCAAGCCTTCATGAAAGAACGCGGGCTCAAGGACAACCACGCGCTCCAGACCTACTTCAACCAGCGGATGCTCAAAATCCTTCAGAAGAACGGCAAGCGGATGATGGGCTGGGACGAGATTTTCCAGCCCGACTTGCCAAAGGATGTCGTCATCCACTCGTGGCGCGGGCAGAAGGCTTTGGCCGAGGCGGCGCGGCGCGGCTACGACGGCGTGCTCTCGAACGGCTACTACATCGACCTCATCTTCCCGACCACCGACCACTACCTCAACGACCCCCTGCCCGACGGGCACGGGCTGACCGAGGCCGAGGCGCGGCACGTCCTCGGCGGCGAGGCGACGATGTGGGCCGAGTGGGTCACGCCCGAGACGATTGACTCGCGCATCTGGCCGCGCACGGCCGCCATCGCCGAGCGCCTCTGGTCGCCCGGCTCGGTGCGCGACGTTGACGACATGCACCGCCGTCTCGCCGTCACCAGCGTCAGGCTCGAAGAGTTGGGGCTCACGCACGAGCGCAATCAGGCGATGATGCTCAGGCGTCTGGCGGGCGGGGCGTACCCGCCGGCGTTGGAGACGCTCGCGTCGGTCGTCGAGCCGGTCAAGGAGTACAGGCGTTACCAGCAGAGGCCGCAGACGATGCTCTCGCCGCTGACGGGTCTGGTCGACGCGGCGCGCCCCGACTCTTCGGCCGCGCGCGGTTTCTCGCGCCGCGTCGATTTACTGCTCTCGGACGCGCCGCGCTTCGCGCTCCACTTCAGCACGCTGCGCGACACGCTCACGTCGTGGCGCGACGCGGAGCCCGTGCTCGAAGCGCTGCTTGACCGCTCGCCCGCGCTCGCCGAAGCGCGACCGCTCGCGCGCGACCTCGGGTCGGCCGGCGAGATCGGACTTGAGGCGCTCTACTACATCTCGCAGTCGGTCGCGCCTACGGCCGAGTGGCGCGACTCGCGACTCGCCGCGCTCGCCGAGGCGGCGAAGCCGAAGGCCGCGCTCGAACTCCCCTTCCTGCCGGCGCTGCGCGAGTTGGTCGTCGCCGCGTACGAGCGGCCACAGCTCAGCGGCTCGACGCCCGCCGAGTGGCGCACGCGCGTCCGCGAGCTGGCCAACCCGCCGAAGCCGAAGCCGGCCGCCGACCACTGACGAACGCGACGCGGGCGGCGGCGAGCGGGTCGGTGTGAAGAGGCACGGACCATCGACGCATCACACACCCGCTCGCCGCCGGTCGCGTTACTGTTTTCTTAACTCCGAGGTCACACACCGTGCCGGGCTCGGATAATTTTCTATATGTGTACTGGCGCACAGACGCACGCTTCGGGATGATTTACTCTGCACCTTCTCATTCCTGACAAATAAATCCCGACCGCCCTCGCGTTCTCAGGGAGAGAAGACTGGTAACGGTTATCAGTACCGAACCGTTCGTCTGTACTTGAGTGGACGCAAGTGCATTCCCGGTAACTCACGTTCATTTCCTCGAATCGCTTTTGCAACGCCCCGTTCTAATACGGGCGCGCCGGAGTCTGCCCGACGGCCTTGATGTTTCGGCCGCGGCGGGCAGTTGCAACATGAACTGATGTCACTTGCCGGAGGTGTGTCTCAATGCCGTGAAGCGCGGTGCGATGTCGAAGTAAGACGGAATCGTGCGACTCCGCTTGGGCTGTAACGTTGAAAGGAACCTTTGAATGACTCACAGGAACTACAGATTCTTAGCAGGCGCGACGCTCGCGCTACTTCTCGGCGCGGCCAGCGCCTCACTCCTCACCACGCCCGAAGCTTCGGCGCAAAGTGGAGTGCCGCAGGGTACGACGACGACCTACGCCGTGCTGGCCGCTTCGGCGGTGACCAGCTCGGGCTTGTCCGTCGTCAACGGCGATCTGGGCGTCAGCCCGGGCACCGCGCTCACGGGCTTTCCTCCGGGGGTCATCACAGGGGCAACGCACCTGGGCGATCCGGTCGCGGCTCAGGCTCAGGCTGACGCCCACGTTGAGTACAATTATCTGGCCGGCTTGACGTGCGACACCGACTTGACCGGTCAAGACCTCGGCGGGATGACGCTCACGCCGGGCGTCTACTGTTTCGCTTCGTCGGCTCAGTTGACTGGGACGCTCACCCTCGACGCGCAGGGCTCGTGCGATTCCCTCTTCGTCTTCCAGACCGGGAGCACCCTCACGACCTCGGTCGCTTCGGCCGTTAACGTCATTAACAACCCGTGCAGTGCGAACTGCCGCGGCGGGTCGAACGTGTTCTGGCAGGTCGGCAGTTCCGCGACCATCGGCACTGGGTCTCAGTTCGTGGGAAACATTGTCGCCAACATCAGCAACACCTTGAATTTCGGCGCGAGCGTGGCCGGCAGCGTCTTCGCGCTCACCGGCGCGGTGACGCTCGATACCAACAACATCTCCACCTGCGGCATCCTCCCGAACCCGCGGCCGACGCCGACGCCGACGCCGACGCCGGGGGCTACGCCTCTGCCGACTCCTCCGCCTACCATCGCATGCGGGCCTAAGGTGACGGGCGGCGGGCAGATACCTGTCCCCGATCCGGATAGCACTAACCAGGCCGCCACCGGCGACGGCCGCGCCACCTTCGGTTTTAACGTGCATCCGGAAAAGAACTGCACGGACGGCGCGGCGAAGGGGCACTTCAACTACGTCAACCACGTGACCGGCCTGCACGTCAACGGCAAGGTGCTCAACTCTCAGTTAGTCGCGCCGAACATGGTCCGGTTTACCGGCGAGTGCGGGGCGGGCTGCACGTTCACCGTGATAGTGCAAGATTTCGGCGAGCCCGGCACGCTCGATACGTTCGGTCTGGCTGTGAAGGGTACGAAGAACGAGACCAGGACGCTGCGTGTCATCAGCCGCGGGAACATTCAGTTCCATTAAAAAGCGGCGGCTGACCTGTGACACTAAAACCCCGGGGGCGATTCGCGTCGCCCCCGGGGTTATTTTTATGAGCTTAGTAAGTGGCGGCCGGCGTCGCGCTCAGTTCTGGCGGAGCGCGGGCATCGGGACGGGGATGTTGTAGGTTCGTCCCCCGACGCCGACTCCGCCCTCGCAGGAGTTGGGCGGCGTCGTGCAGATGCGGCGCGTCGAGGGGCACTCGGCCGCCCAGAACATGTAGCCGAGCATCCCGTTGGTCGTCCCCACGCGCGTCTGCACGTTCTGCACGTACGTCCCCGTCGAGCTGATGAGCGAGGCGGCGAAGTTCGTACACTCGGGCGCGGGGCTCTGCCCCGTGACGATGTAGAGCGCGCCGGTGAACTTGGCGGCCGCGAGCGGCGGAATCGGCGGGCTGTACTGCGTCTTGCCGTCGATGTGCTCCTGCCAATCGGCTTGCGCGGCCGCGGCGTTGTTCGCCTGCTTGCTCGTCACCATCGCGTTGGCGTAGTCGAGCACGGGCGTCGTCGTGTTGAGCCAGTCGGCGGTCGCCTTGCGCGTCAGCGCGATGAGCCAGCGGTCGCCCGCCGCCAAGTCAATCGTGAGCCGCGCCGCGTGGTTCGCGCCCGTCGCGTCGTACGGATGCACCGAGCGGTAAGCGTTGATGAACGCCTGAAGACCCGCGAGGTTCGGGGTCGTGTTCTCCTCGTAGTCGATCTCGATGCCGACGCCTAAGGACTGCGCGACCTGCGCGGCGTTGAGGCCGAACTGCGTCGGGTTGGCGGCGAGCGCCTGATTCCACGCGTCGGTGTAGGTGATGCCGCCGATGGAGAGCATGACGCGCACGCCGCGGCTCTTGAAGTAGTTGACGACCTCGGGCGTCATCCCGCGCGGGACGCCGTTCAAGGTCTGCGCGTCGGTCGTCCGGTTCAAGAGCTTGAGCGGCTGGACGAAACTCAAGACGACGAGGTTGACCGAGGGCACGCCGTCGCCGCGGTTTATCAGCCAGCGGTTCCGCGCGTCGAAGTCGGTCATGTTCCGCACGCTCGCCCAGGTGCAGGCGTCGTTGCCGCACAGCCACGCGCCGTAGACCGAGACGGGCGTGGCCGAGGCGGACGCGGCCGGCACGACCGCGAGCGCGAAGAGTAGCAGAAGCTTTCTGAGCATACGCGTCTCCTTCTCCGTTGGTGGGAAGAAAGCCTTTGAGGTGTGGGGCGGTGGTCTACGCGGCCCGCGCCTGTCGGTAGATGCGGACGTAATCGACGTACATCTTCTGCGGGAAGACCGTCGTCGCGTCGGGGTCGCCCGGCCAGTAGCCGCCGACCGCGAGGTTCAAGAGCACGAAGAACTGGTGGTCGAAGACCCACGCCGAGCCGGCGGGCAGGTCGGCCGGCGTGCGCGTCTGGTAGAGCCGGCCGTCCACGTACCAGCGTATCTGGTTCGGCTCCCACTCGACGGCGAAGACGTGGAAGTCGTCCGCGAACCGCGCGCCCGTGAGCGCGTACGGCGCGCCGATGCCGGCCGCGCCCGAGTAGCCGGGGCCGTGAATCGTGCCGTAGACGTTTAAGGGCTCGCGGCCGATGTGCTCCATGATGTCTATCTCGCCGCACGTCGGCCACCCGGCGGACTGGATGTTGTTGCCGAGCATCCAGAAGGCGGGCCAGATACCCTGACCGAAGGGGACGCGGATGCGCGCCTCGAAGCGTCCGTAAGTCTGCTCGAAACGCCCCTGCGTCTTCAGGCGCGCGGACGTGTACCGGCACTCTCCGTACCAGCAGCGGAACTTCTTGCCGAGCGTCTCTTTGTAAGCCGTGATGACGAGGCTGCCCGCCCCGTCGGTCGAGGCGTTCTTCGTCGTGTTGGTGTAGTACTGGCGCTCGTGGTTGCCCCAGCCGTTCGAGCCGTTGCCGACTTCGAGCACCCACTTCGTCCCGTCGAGCCCCGCGCCCGCCGGCCCGTCGAACTCGTCGCTCCACGCGAGCGTCCACGTCGTCTGCGCCGAGGCGTTCGCCGCCGACAGTGCGAGCGTCACGAGCGCCGCCGCGCACAGCCGCGCGGCGAGTGTCGTCCAACGTCTGCGGAAAGTCACGAGGTTACCTCCCATCGCCTTGTGTCGTTTCTGGCTGCGGTGAAGGTTCGTCGGGGCAAGGAGAACGCCCGGAGGTCTTTTATACCCGCCCGCCGAAAAAGACAAACCCGGCGCGGCCGGCGCGTGGACTTGCGCAAACGCGCGCGAAGGGGTAGTAATGGGGAAAACCAAACAAGCAGGGAAGAAAGCCGTGGAGTTTTACGCCGCCCTCGTTCTCGCTCTGACGCTGGCCGCCATCGCCGCCGTACTCTACTTCTACGCCATGTTCCTTGAGGCGCGCACGCGCCAGCAGAGGCGTCACATCGCCGGCCTCGAACGCTCAAACGCCGAGCTGCAAGCCGAGCTGCGGGGCACGCGCGCGCTCCTCGAACGCGAGCTTGAGCACAGCCGCGCGCTCTGGCCCGAACTGCTCGACGACGCGGGCGACCCCTCGCGGAATTAAAACAGCAGACAGAAGTCAGTGGACGGTAGC
>JBEVKV010000404.1:0-4756 GCA_040509515.1 Pyrinomonadaceae bacterium
GCTCAGGGCTCTGTGACACTTCAGGAGCGGAAGATGAAGTAGACTGCGCCGAGCATGCACAGCGCGGCCCAGAGGTAGTCGAGCTTGAGCGGCTGGTGCATGAAGTAGACGGCGAAGGGCGCGAAGACGGCGAGCGTGATGACCTCCTGAATGATCTTCAACTGCGGCAGCGTCAGTTGCGTGTAGCCGATGCGGTTCGCAGGGACTTGCAGCAGGTACTCGAAGAGCGCGAGCCCCCAACTCAGGAGCGCGGCCACGTACCAGCTACGCGCGTTCAGCTCCTTCAAGTGCCCGTACCACGCGAAGGTCATGAAGACGTTCGAGAGCGCGAGCAGCACGACGGTCGTCAGGATCGTGCGCAACTAAAAACCCTCCCCTGCACGTTGGAATGCGCGGCCGTCGAAGTCGCCGAAGGCCGCGCGGACAAAAGTACAATGCCGAGGAATTTTCTGACAACCGCCGACTGGACGCGCGAGGAGCTTGAGGGCTTGCTCGACGCGGCCGCGCGTTTCAAGAGGGGCGAAGACACGTCGAAGCCGCTCGCCGGCCGCTCGGTGGCGCTCGTCTTCTTCAACCCTTCTTTGCGGACGCGCGCGTCGATGCAGGTCGGCGTCTACGAACTCGGCGGCAACGCCGTCGTCCTTGAGCCGGGCGGGACGAGCTGGACTTTGGAGCACCGCGAGGGCGTCGTGATGGACGGCGACAAGACCGAGCACGTCAAGGAGTTCGTGCGCGTGCTCGCGCGCTACTGCTCGGCCATCGGCGTGCGCACCTTCGCGGCGCTCAAGGACTGGAAGGAGGAGCGGCAAGACCCTGTGCTCGCGGCCTTCGCGAAGTATTCGGAGGTGCCGGTCGTCAACCTCGAATCGGCGATGCACCACCCGTGTCAGGCCGCGGCCGACATGCTGACGGTGCGCGAACGCTTGGGCGAAGGGCGCAAGCGCGTGCTGTTGACGTGGGCGTGGCACCCGAAGCCCCTGCCGATGGCCGTGCCCAACAGCTTCGCGCTCGCCGCCGCGCAGATGGGACACGACCTGACCATCGCGCACCCGCCCGGCTACGAGTTGGACGAAGACCTGATACGCGAAATCAACTCGCGCGCGTTCGACGCGGGCGCGACGGTGAGTGTGACGCGCGACGTGGAAGAGGCGTTCGACGGCCAGCAGATCGTCTACGCGAAGAGCTGGGGGAGCCGCGAGTTCTACGGGCGGCCGCAGGACGACATAGAGGAGCGCGCGCCCTACCGCGACGAGTGGATTGTGGACGCGCGGAAGATGGAACGGACGGACGGCGGCCTCTTCATGCACTGCCTGCCCGTGCGCCGCAACTGCATCGTCACCGACGAAGTCATAGACTCTGGCGCCTCGGTCGTCGTCGACGAGGCCGAGAACCGCCTCCACGTTCAAAAGGCCATCATGGCGCGACTCATGGCGGGGAGTGTTGAAGGGGGGGAAGCGTGAGCCGGGAAAGACTAGACCTTCTGCGAGAGGCGCTGCCCTACATCCAGCGGTTCAAGGGCAAGACGTTCGTCGTCAAGCTCTCGGGGAAGGTGACCGAGGAGCCGGAGAACATGGCCTCGCTCGCCGAGGAGCTGGCGCTGCTTCATCAGGTCGGCATACGCGTCTGCGTCGTCCACGGCGGCGGGAAGCAGTTGACCGAGCTGGCCGCGCTGATGGGCGTCGAGCAGACCATCATCAACGGCCGCCGCGTCACCGACGACGCCACGCTCGACATGGCCAAGATGATTTTCGCCGGCAAGATCAACACCGACATTCTGGCCCAACTTCGCCGCCGGGGCGTCGCGGCCGTCGGGCTCTCGGGGGTGGACGGCAACACGGTGGTCGCCGTGCGTCGCCCGCCCGGAGACGTTTTCAATCAGGCGACGGGCGAGAGCCAGCGCGTGGACTTCGGCCACGTCGGCGACGTGGTCGAGATAGACGACCGGCTGCTGCGCGTGCTCTTAGACCACGACTACATGCCGGTGATCTCGCCGCTCGGGGCCGACGACGAGGGGCGCGTCTTCAACATCAACGCCGACACCATCGCCGCCGAGATCGCCGTCCGTTTGGAGGCCGAGAAGCTGGTCATGCTCTCGGACGTGGACGGCGTCTACCTGCGGCCGGGCGAGCAGGCGACGAAGATTTCGCGCCTGACGGCCGCCGAGGTCGAGGCGCTCATCCGCGACGGCGTCGCCACCGGCGGCATGATTCCCAAACTCCAGAACATCACCGAACTCCTCCGCCGCGGCGTCCGCAGCGCACACATCATCAAAGGAAGCCTGCGCAACACGCTCCTCTCCGAAGTCTTCACCGACGAAGGCACGGGCACGATGATCATCGCGTAAAGGCAAAACGTCGAGCCGCCTCCGGCGGCTCAGTAACATCCACTGTCCCTGAGGCGGATAAACTCGTCGGGGGTGAGCGTGGTCGAGGCGCGCGATTTAGCCTGTCGGACGAAGTCGGGCGTGACGCCGTGGTCACGCATGCGGACGAGCGTCTCGGCGGGCAGGCGCGCGTAGCCCAGCTCGCGCAGCTCGCGCACGAACTCGGCGGTCACGCCGTGGTCGCGCATCCGCACGAACTGTTCGAGCGTGAGCGAGTCGTAGCCTTCGGTGCGCATCGCCTTGATGAAGCCGGCGCTGACGCCGTGGTCGCGTATGCGGACGAGCCCTTCGATGGAGTCGGTCTGGAAGCCGGCCGCCCGTATCTCGCGGACGAAGGCGGGGGTGACGCCGTGGTCGCGCGCGCGCACGAGGTCTTTGGCGGCGAGGCCGTCGAAGCCGGCGGCGCGCAGCTCGTTGACGTAGCCGAGCGTGACGCCGTGGTCGCGCATCCGCACCAGCTCTTCAACCGAGCCGAGGCGGTAGCCGGCCGCCGCCAGCCCCCGCACGTAGTCGGCGCGCACGCCGTGGTCGGCCATGCGCGCGAACTGCTCGACGGTGGGCGTCGCGTACCCCTGCGACTTCAGCTCGTCGAGCAGGTCGAGTCCCACGTCGGCGCTCGCGCGCGCGAAGAGTTGCCGGGCGTCCGGCGTCCCGACGCCGCGGCGCGACAGCTCGGAGGCGAAACTCTGGTCGGGGACGAAGTTGAAGTGACCCGAGCCCTTGCCCTGTCGGAACCAGCCCTCGCAGACGAACGTGCCCGCGTCGCGCCGAATCTCGAAGCGGACGCTCGTGCCCGAAGCCGACTGCGCCTGCTCGGCCGAAAGCCCGCGCAGCGACTCGGGCGAGACGTTGCGCGTCGTGTTCCAGTCGCTGATGTGCTCGCCGCCCGCGGCGTCGCGGCGCGTGCTCCTGTGGCGCAGCGTCAGAGAGGTCTTGCCCTCGTCCGTCCTGTACTCGACGAGCCACTGACCCGTAAAGTCCTGCGACTGCGCGGCGGCGGGCACGATGCCGAGCCGGGCGGTGAAGAGCGCGGCGAGCGCGAGCGCGGATACCGCGAGAGTCGCCGAGGCGAGTCGCGCGGCGCGCGCGGGGCGTCTGTTCTGCCACTTCATTTTGGTCTCTCCTGTGTGGTCTGGTTGCCGGCGGCCGGCCGCGGCGCGTGGACGCCGCGCGCGGCCCTTTGAAACGGGTACACCGCCGCCTTCCAGTTTGTGGCAAAAACCGCGCGGGGGTTTCAGATTTTTAAGCCGCGCTGCTCCGCGGCCTCTTTATTCCCGTCACTCCTGTCACTCCTGTCGTTTGGGGCGCTTGAAAAAATACGCGGCCGCGGCCGTGCCGTTGCCGTCGCTGAGGCTGAAGTCCGTGCGGACGGCGGTCAACTCCCATCCCTCGTCGCCGAGCTTGGCGAAGGCGTTGCCGAGCGCCTCGTCCTCGGTCGCGCCCTCGATCTCCTCGGAGCCGTTGGGGAAGTAGCGCACGAACGCGGCGGGCGTCCGCGAGGAGGCGCTCAGTCCCTTCTGGTTGTACCTGAAGCCCTTGATGACACAGTACTCCCACTTCTGCGGCGACCACGCCGCGCGCTCGGCCTCTTCGTCCGGCCGCGCGCCCGCGTCCCGTGTGCGCGAGTCTTCCGCGCCCGCGCCGCGCGGGAGCTTGATGGCGGGCCCCGCGACCGGCCCCTGCGGCCTGCGCTGCGGCTCGGGCTGCTGTGCGGGAGACGCGGCGGGCGCGAGCGTCAGGAGCGCGAGGAGGACGGCGCGCGCGGGCGCTCTGTGTCTGGCGAACATTTCGGTTGAACCCCTTTCGGATGAGAGAATCGGACGAAGCCTCGTCGGTTGAAACACGCGCGGCGCGGCGGCCGGTGCCGGAATTTTAGTTTGAAAAGGCGGGAGGCGGAAACCCGAAGGGGCTTTACCGATGAGCCTTTCACGAAGCGAAGGAGGCGTCGAGCGTCTGAGCCGCTTCGCGCGGCGTCTGCTGCGCGAGTGGCGGCGCGCGGGCTGGCCCCTGCGCGGCGAGGCGGCGTTGGTCGCGGTCTCGGGCGGCGCGGACTCCGCGGCGCTGCTGCTCGCGCTGGCGGAGCTTTCGGGCACCGGCTTGCTGGCCCTGCGTCTGACGGCGGCGCACCTCGACCACGGGCTGCGCGGCGAGCGCGCGCGCGAGGACGCGCGTTGGGTTGAGGAGTTGGCGCGCGCGCTCGGCGTCGGGTGCGTCGTCGGGCGCGCATCCGTCGCGGAGACGGCGAGCGCCAGTCGAGACAATCTTGAGCAGGCCGCGCGGCGCGCCCGCTACGAGTTCCTCGGGTCGGCGGCGCGCTCGTCGGGCGCGCGCGCGGTGCTGGTCGCGCACACGCTCGACGATCAGGCCGAGACC
>JBEVKV010000405.1:0-21990 GCA_040509515.1 Pyrinomonadaceae bacterium
AGATGCTCTTGAGGCTGACGTTGCCCGAGGCGGAGGAGATTTTGAGCGAGCGCGCGCCGCTGCCGAGCTGCCCTTGCGCGCGGCTGCCGGGGCCGTAGCGGCTGGTCTTGACCTCGATGGGGAAGTTGGTCTCGATGGAGCCGGAGACCGTCGACATGCTGACCTGCGCGTCGAGGTTGGCGGGCAGGCGGACGTGCACGTCGCCGCTGGCCGAGGAGAAGCTCATGTCGCCGCCGCCTTCGAGCCGCGTCAGTTCGACCTCCACGTCGCCGCTCGCGCTGCTGGCGTTGACCCTCCCCGTCGAGTCCGAGACGCGCACCGTCCCGCTCGCCGACGAAGCCTTGATCTCGCCGCCGAGGCGGCTGACGCTCACGTCGCCGCTCGCGGTCGAGAGCGCGACGCGGCCCGCCGTGAACCCTTCGGCGCGGACGTTGCCGCTCGCGGTCGAAATCTTGTTGAAGCTCAGGCCCGACGAGCGCGGCACGCGCACCTCGAACCTGACGCCCGCGTCGCAGTTGCAGTTGTTCGGGTACTTGGCGCGCAAGCTGACGCGACCCGGCGTGCTGTCGTCTTCAATCTCGACCATCTCGCGGTCGCGCCCGGTCTTGTAGGCGTTGACGACGAGCGCGCCGCCGTCGTAGCCCTTCAGCTCCACGTCGCCCGAGACGTTGGCAATCTGCACCGACCCGCCTTCGCCGAGGTTGTAGCTCCTCTGGAAGTCCTGCGCCGACGCGCCCGCCGTCGCCGCGAGGCAGACCACGGCCGCCCACACGAAGTTTAAAATCGTCCTGCTTCTCATACCCATCACGCTCCTCTCCTGCGGTTGAAAATCGGGAAACGAACCGTTTCTCTGCTGTGTAAACACCGCGGCGCGGATTTTTGTGACGGGAAAAATTCGAGTGCTTCAAACGTACTGCCCGGCGGCGTGTGCCGAGGCCCAAGCCCATTGGAAGTTGTAGCCGCCGAGGTGGCCTGTGACGTCTACGACCTCGCCGACGAAGTAGAGGCCGGGGACGCGACGCGCCTCCAAAGTCTTGGACGAAAGTTCGTCGGTCGAGACGCCGCCCTTCGTCACCTCCGCCTTCTGAAAGCCTTCGGTGCCGGCGGGCCGGACGCGCCACTCGTGCAGCCGCCCGGCGACCGCCTCGACCTCCGCGTCGGTGTAGGCGCGAAGGGCTTTGCGCGGCGCGAACACGTCGCACCAGACCTGCGCGAAGCGTTTGGGGAGGTGGCGTGCGAGCGCCGTCTGAAGCTCGCCGCCGCCCGCGCGTTGGCGCGCGAGGAGCGAGGCCACGTCCGCGCCGGGGAGGAGGTCGATTGAAATCTCAAGCCCGCGCGACCAGTAAGAGGAGATTTGCAGGACGGCCGGGCCGCTCAGGCCGCGGTGCGTGACGAGGACGTTCTCGGCGAACTCCGCGCCGTCGCAGCCGACGACGGCCGGGACGGAGACGCCGCTCAAGGGCTGGAACGCGTCGAGGTCGCGCGGCGAGAGCGTGAGCGGCACGAGCGCGGGCTCGGGCGCGACGACCTTGAGCCCGAACTGTCGCGCCAGCCGGTAGCCGAAATCCGTCGCGCCGAGTTTCGGAATCGACAGCCCGCCCGTGGCGACGACGACCGACTCCGACACGAACTCGCCGCGGCTCGTCCGCACGCGGAAGCGTTCATCCTTCTCCAACGCTTGGACGCGGCAGCCGGTGTGAATCTCGACGCCGGCCGCGTCGCACTCCGCGAGCAGCATCGAGACGATCTGGCGCGAGCTTTCGTCGCAGAAGAGCTGCCCGAGCTTCTTCTCGTGGAACGCGATGCGGTGGCGGCGGACGAGCGCGACGAAGTCCGCCGGCGTGTAGCGCGCCAGCGCCGACTTGGCGAAGTGCGGGTTGCGCGAGATGAAGTTGCCCGCGTTCGTGCCCGTGTTGGTGAAGTTGCAGCGCCCGCCGCCCGAGATTTCTATCTTCCGCCCGACGCGGTCGTTGTGCTCAAGCAAGACCACGCGCCGGCCGCGCCGCCCCGCCTCGAACGCGCACATCAGCCCCGCGGCCCCGCCGCCGATGATGACCACGTCGACTTTCACGCGGGTTACTTTTTACCCTCTGCCTCAAGCAGCGGCTTGAGGTGGCGGTAGACGTTGGCGGCGACGAGGCGCGTGCCCTCAGCGTTCGGGTGGACGCGATCCTGCTGGTTCAGTTTGTCGATGCCCGCGACGCCTTCGAGGAAGAAGGGGATGAGCGTGACCTTGTACTCGTCGGCGAGCGAGCGGTAGGCGTCGCGTATCTCGACCTCGTAGCCGCGCCCGAACTCGGTCGTCGTCAGCATCCCCGCGAGCAGGACGTGGACGCCGCGCGACTGCGCGCGCTCGATAATCTGCGCGAGGTTCTTTCTGGTCTCGGCGACGGGCTGGCCGCGCAGAAAGTCGTTCGCGCCGAGTTCGAGGACGAGGAAGCGGACGCCTCCCGCGTCGAGCGCCCAGTCGATGCGCCGGACGCCGCCGGCCGAGGTTCCGCCCGACTCGCCGGCGTTGACCACCTCGTACCTGAAGCCGTCGTCGTCGAGCATCTTTTGCAGCAGCGCCGGGTAGCTCTCGCGCGGCGAGAGCCCGTAGCCGGCCGTCAGGCTGTCGCCGAAGGCCACGATTTTAGGTACAGTCTCCACGGGCGTCTGCTTGGCGGCGGGTGCGACACCCGCCGTCTCGCCCTTCGGGGTCACGGCCTCGCGCGGCGCTCGGCCCCCGCCGCAGGCCGCGACGAGCGTGGCGGCGAGCAGTAAAAAGACGGCGGGAAGAATCTTATCAAGTGCGTACGGCAAAATTTTCATGATCGAATTATACCAAGTCTCCAAAACTGTTCAGTCCGGCGCGGAGCGCCTGACCATCCTGAGCGAGCTTGACCTGACGATTCCGGACGGCCAGTTCGTCGCGGTCGTCGGCCCTTCGGGGAGCGGCAAGTCGACGCTGCTCGGCCTCGTCGCGGGGCTCGACGCGCCGACCTCGGGCCGCATCGTCATCGACGGCGAAGAGGTCACGCGGATGGGCGAGGACGCGCTCGCCTCCCTGCGCGGGCGCAAGCTCGGCTTCGTCTTCCAGTCGTTCCACCTTATCCCCTCGATGACGGCGCTTGAGAACGTGCTCGCGCCGCTTGAGATTGCGGGGCGGCGCGACGCGCAGACGCGCGCGCGACAACTGCTCGAAGACGTGGAGCTGACCGGGCGCGCGCACCATTACCCGTCGCAGCTCTCGGGCGGCGAGCAGCAGCGCGTCGCGGTCGCGCGCGCCTTCGCCAACGAGCCGACCATCCTGCTCGCCGACGAGCCGACGGGCAATCTCGACTCTCGCAACGGCCGGCACGTCTTCGACCTCATGGTCGAGATGAACCGGCGGCGCGGCGCGACGCTCGTCCTCGTCACACACGACCACGACCTCGCCGCGCGCGCCGACCGTCGCATCTCTCTGCGTGACGGCCGCGTCGTCGCCGACGAGACGACGCCGAGCGGGATTAAAGATGAGATGGCCGACGCGGGCGAGAATCGGAGGGACGAAGAGTTGGAGGAGGCACGGCCTTGAAGTTCATCTTCAATCTCGCGCGGCGCGAGCTGCGCGCGAGCTGGCGGCGGCTCCTCTTCTTCTTCCTCTGCATCGGCGTCGGCGTCGGGAGCATCGTCGCGTTGCGCTCGATGATACAGAGCCTCAACCGCGCGGTCGCGGGCGAGGCGCGCGCGCTGATGACCGCGGACGTGCAGGTCGAGACGACGCGCGACTGGCCGGCCGACGCGCTCGCCAAGATTGAAAACGTCGCCCGCCCGCCGCTCGCGGAGGCGCGCACGGAGACCGTCGAGGCCCCGACGATGCTGCGCCCCGCCGACGCCGCGCGCGAGGGCGCGCTGATGGTCGAGGTCAAGGGCGTCGAGCGCGGCTTCCCGCTCTACGGCGAGTTTCTGCTTGAGGACGGACGGCCGTTCGACTTTCGTCTGGTCGAGAACGGCGGCGCGGTCGTCGCGCCGCTGCTGCTCGAACGCATGTCGCTCCGCGTCGGCGAACGCGTGAAGATAGGCGAGCGCGAGTTCGAGATTCGCGGCGTCACGCGGCAGGAGCCGGGCAGCGGCGGCGGCTTCCGCCTCGGCCCCCGCGTCTTCGTCGCGCGCGCAGACCTTGAGGCGGCGGGGCTGACCGGCTTCGGCAGCCGCGCGCGCCGCAAGCTGCTCTTTAAGGCGGGCGAGGGAAGGATGGACGCGCTCGTCCGCGCGCTCCGCGCAGAGTTGGGCGGCGGCAGCCTCGTCGGCGTGCGCTCGTACCGCGACTCGGAGGAGAGTCTGTCGGCGCAGTTCTCGCGCGCGGAGAACTATCTTTCGCTGACGGGTCTGGTCATCCTCGTCCTCGGCGGCATCGGCGTCTCTTCGGTCACGCGCGTCTTCGTCGAGCAGAAGCGCAAGACCATCGCGGTGCTCAAGTGTCTCGGCGCTACGGGCAGCAGGCTGACGGCCGCATATCTCGCGCAGGTTCTCGCGCTCGGCGCGGCGGGCAGCCTGCTCGGCGTGGCGCTGGCGAAGGTGGCGCTCATGCTCGTCCGCGCGCGCTTCGCGGAGAGCCTGCCGGCGAACCTCTCGTACGACCTGCAAACGGGCGCGGTGGCGCAGGGATTGGGGCTGGGCTTACTCATCTCTCTGCTCTTCTCGGCGCTGCCGCTGCTGCGCATACGACGCATCAGGCCGAACATGCTTTTGCGCGACGCGGCCGAGCCCGAGCCGCGCCGCTGGCTCGACCTCTGGCGCGCGGGCGTCGCGGGCGTCGTGCTCGCCGGCCTCGTCTTCCTCGCGTCGTGGCAGGCGGGAAGCCTGCTCGTCGGCGTCGTCTTCCTGTTGGGCTTAGGCTTGACGGCGCTCGTGCTCTACGCGGCGGCGTGGGCGCTGGTCTTTCTCGTGCGGCGCGCGCGCGGCTTGGGGACGTTCGCGGTGCGGCAGGCCATCAACAGCATGCACCGGCCGGGCAACCAGACGCGCGTCATCGTGATGGCCGTCGGCTTGGGCGCGTTCCTCGTCATCTCGGTGCAGTCGCTACAGTCGAGCCTGCTCGACGAGTTCGACGTGGCGCGGCGCGGCAACCTCCCGAACATGTTCCTCATCGACGTGCAGCGCGATCAGGTCGAGGGCGTGCGCGAGCTTGTCGCGCAGAGCGGCGGCTCGCGCGCCGAGTTGATACCGACGGTGCGCGCGCGCATCGTGGCCGTCAACGGGGAGGAGATTGACCTCGACGCGGCCGGCGTGCGCGGCGAGCGCGGGCGTCTGGGGCGCGAGTACGTCGTGACGTACCGGCCGCGCCTCGAATACAACGAGACGCTTGTCGAGGGGCGCTTCTGGGACGAGACGCCGTCTGAGGAGCCCGAGATTTCAATCGAGGAGGGCTTGCGCGGGGCGGGCGGCATCGACCTCGGCTCGACCGTCACGTTCGACATACAGGGGCGGAAGATGACGGCGCGCGTGACGAGCGTCCGCCGCGTCGACTGGCGCAACTCGCGGACGGGCTTCATCGTCCTCTTCCGACCCGGCGCGCTGGAGAAGGCCCCGCAGACGTACGTCGGCGCGATTGACGGCCCACAGACCGAGCCCGAGCGCTCGCGCTTCCAACGCGCGATTGTCGACAAGTACCCGAACGTGAGCGTCATCGACGTGGCGGACATCGTGCGCGGCGTCGGGCGGATACTGTCGAACATCACACTGGCCGTCTCGTTCATCGGCGGCTTCGTCTTCCTGAGCGGCGTGCTCATCCTCGTCGGCTCCATCGCGATGACGAAGTTTCAGAGGGTCTACGAGGCGGCCGTCCTCAAGACGCTCGGGGCGAAGCGGCGCGTGCTGTTGACGATGATGCTGGCCGAGTACGGGCTGCTCGGGCTGGTCGCCGGCGTGGTCGGGGCGGCCGCCGCCAACGGGCTCGCCTACGCCGTCTCGCGCTACGTCTTCGAGGTCGCGTGGGCGTTCGCGCCCGTGCTCAACGCGGCCGGCGTCGCCGCCACCGTCCTGCTCGTCTGCGTCGTCGGCGCGCTCTCAAGCCTCGACGTGCTCACACGCAAGCCGCTCTCAATCCTCCGCGCGCAGTGAGCAGGGAAGTAGACAGTAGTCAGTAGAAAGACGGGCGGCGCGTCTTCGGCCATCAACCGGGACGCGCCGCCTTTTAGTTTTTCTACTGACTACTTCCTACCGGCTAATCACGTTCGCCGGGAAGCCCATGCCGGGGTTGTTGCGGACGACGTTGCGGAGGAACTGTCGCTTGATGAGGACGGTGGCGTCGCCCGGGCCGACGCCGGTGTAGGTAAAGCTGTTGCCCTCGATGCGGCTGTCGAACACGTCCTCCATGTGGAAGCCGGGCAGGCCGCCGCCGCCCACGTCTGTGAACTGGTTGTTGAGCACCGTGAAGTGCGAGCCTTCGAGGTGCAGGCCGGACTGCCCCGTCCGCGTCACCTTGTTGTTGCGGATGGTCACGTCGCGCATCGTCTGGCCGAAGACGTAGATGCCGTTGCTGAGGATGTTCGTGATCTCGGGCGGGACGTTGTTGCCGCCGTAGATGGTGTTGCCTTCGATGAGCACGGGGCCGACGAAGCGCGTCAGCGAGGTGGACTGGACGACGATGCCGTTGCCCGCCTGTATGCGGTGCGTGCGCGCGTCGATGAAGTTGTTGCGGATGATTATGTTTTCGAGGTGGTCGTCAACGTGGTTGGGCTCAAGGTCGATGACGGTCGAGCCGGGGCCGCCCGGCTGGCCGGGGTTGACGAAGCGGTTGTTCTCGAACGTGATGTTGCGGCCGTTGGCCAGCGCGAGGTTCTGCGAGGCGACGTTGGTGAAGAGGCAGTCGGCGACGCGCGAATTATCGGCGAAGTTGCCGAACTGGCCCGAGCCGCCGAGCTGCACGCCGATGGAGCGCGTGCCGTTGAGGTGGACGCGCTCGACCGCGCAGTTCTTGCAGTTGCCGAGCGAGACGGCCTGATAGGCGGAGTTGAACCCGGCGTTCGCGCCCTTTATCTGGATGTCGCGGATGGAGACGTTCGAGTCGGTGTCGCCGTTGCGCCGCGAGCTGTTGTGCGCGCCGACGACCGTAAACTGATCCTTCGCGGTGGACTCTAAGAGGATCGACCTCTCCATCCCCTCGCCGACGAGCGAGGCCCCAGACTTGAGCAGCACGGGAATGTCCGCGGTCGTGGGCGCGTAGGTGCCGGCCATGAGTTTGAGCGTGTGGCGCTCCGAGACGACGACGGGCGTCGTGATGCGCCCGCCGCCGCGCGCGACGATGACGCCCGACGCCGCGCCGAGCGCGCGGTCGGCGGCGTTTATCTTCGCCCCGAGGTCTGCGCCGGGGAAGCTGTTGGCCTCGACCGTCTTCCCTCCGGCCACCACCTCCGTCCTCGCGGCGGCCCCGCCCGTCTGCCGCTGGCGCGTCTGCGCCGACGCGCAGGCCGTGAGTGCGAAGCAGAGCATCAAGAGCAGTAAACTTTTATGAAGCGACATCGAACGAACCCCCTGACGAAATAGGCTGCGCGCCAAAGATACATGAAAAAGTCGCCCGCCGCGCGCGGGCGTGCGCCTGTGTTGGTTGCGCAGGAGGTATTTTGAGTTGGAAGTTTTTTGAGTCGCGTGAGGGCAACCGTAAAGCTCAAGAACGAAACGGCCGCGCTCCTGAAACGGAGGCGGCCGTCTTCTAGTCAATCGGCTTGAGGTCGGGCCCGACCCAGACGGCGCGCGCCTCGGTGGAGAAGAGGCGTGCGCGCGTGTAGTGACGGAGCGGGAGCTGTGTGTCGGCCGTGGCGATGAGCTCGTTGGCGAGGCTGACGAGCGCGCGCCCCTCGTTGCGCCCGTCTTCGAGGAACGCGCGGACGGCGCGCAGCCAGAAAAGCGTGAGCGTCTCGTGGTAGCCGCCCGTCGGCGTCGTCGGGATGTTGTGCGCGGCGTTGTACCGCTTGATGCCGCGCCGCACGCGCGCGGCCGCCTCCGGCCAGTCGAACTCCAGAAGGTACCAGAGCGCGACGGTCAGGTGCGCGGCGTGCGTCCACTCGGCGCGCGGCAGCGTGCAGTCGTCGAAGCGGCGCAGCAGCGAGAAAATCTCCCCGGCGGTGCGGAACTTCACGGCTTCAATCGTCAGCAGCGACATCTCTCTAACTCCGAAACGTCATACGTCGAAAACATCGATCAAGGTTCGGGCGCGCGGCGACAAGGTTTCGACGAAACGACTTTCGCTGCTCTACCGTTGAGCTACGGCTGCGTCAGTTGGTCGCAGCCGCCGGGACTCGAACCCGGAACCCGCGGCTTATCAGGCATGTAGTTCCGCCAGCATTCGCCGCCCGCCCGAACCCTCGGGGTGACAAGTTTTGAAAGGACGTTTGAGCACGGCAGCTTAGGCCGCCCGGGTTTCGCGTACCCGGCGAAGCTCGATACCGACTTTCGTCGGTCTTGGAGCGATGTAGTCCTCCCGGCATTCACCCCGCGGGAGTGTGTGGCGACAAGGTTTGGCGTGAGAATTCCGGCCGCCGGCAGGCGGCCGTGTAGGGCTCGAACCTACGGCCTGATGACAGGCTTACCATGTACTCACGTCGGCATTCGCCACGTACTTCAAAACGAATTCAGAGGGCCGACAAAAGTTTTTCTCGTGACGACTTTCCCGTTTCCTAAACGAATGTAGTCACGAAAGCATTCGGCCCCTGAAGGGCAAAGGTGAAGGCGGACGGATGAAGGATGAAGCGACGGCCGTGCGGCGTGCCCTTCATCCCTCACCCGTCATCCTTTCAAAGAGCGACCTGCTCGATCACGCCGACCCAGTGGTCAGGCTTCATACGGCCGGCGGCGAAGTCCGCGAGCAGCTCGAAGACGTGATCCGAGAAGCCGCCGACGTTGAGCACGTCGGCCGCCTCGGCCGCCTGCACCGTCTGGTACGGCTGCACGTCGATGCAGACCATCCGCGCGCGCGGGTTGCGGCGCTTGAACGCGGCCCACTCGCGCATCGTCTCCGTCCCGCGCCCGCCGCGCGCGTCCACCCACGACTCGTTGTCCGAGACGTAGACGACGAGGTCGCCCACGGCCTTGCGCTGGTTGAGCAGGGCGAGCGGCGCCGAGCAGTTCGTGCCGCCGCCGCCGATTGCCGCGAGCTTCTGCGCGTTCGTCATCACGCTGTCGCGCGGGTTCAACTGCAAGCCCTTCACGACCTCGTGCTCGAACGGCAGCACCTCCGCGCGCGGGTTGCGGCGCAGCACGGCCGCCGCCACCAGCGCCGCCACGTCGACGCAGCGCACCGCCGTCGTCGAGCCCTTGCGGTAACCCGTCACGGGCGACCGCATCGAGCCCGACACGTCCGGGAAGACGTAGACCTTGCCCTCCACGCGCGGCACGTTCGAGATGGCGACCTCCATCGCGTCCTGAAGCGCCTCGCGCACCGCCGACGGGACGCCCGCGCCCGCCGACGCGTAGGCGACCATGAGCTGGTACGGGAAGACGCGCGCCTTCCCGACCTGCTCGGGGTCTGCGAGTCGCTGCGCCACAAGCTCGGTCATGCCGGGCTGGCCGAAGACGCCGTGGCGGACGAACGTGTTGAGGTTCATGCGCGTCATCTGCCACGGGGCGCGGCGCGCAATCGCCGTCCACTCGGCCGTGCCGAGGTCGAGCGCCGTCAACATCTGGAACGGCACGTCGGGGACGCTCGCTCGCTCGCCCGCCTTGAACGCCTCGAACTCGCGTACGAGCGCGGGCAGCGCCTCCGCGTCGAACTCGCGCCCGACGAGGTAGCCGTAGAGCGCCGCGCGCTCCGCGTCGCGCGGCTTCGGGTGAACCATCTTCACCACGTCGGCGAACGACGGCGACTGGCCGACGCTCGCGCGGAAGACCTGCGCCGCGTCGCGCGCTTCGAGCCACTCGCGCACGAGGCGCTTCGGCGCCGTGCCGAGCGACTTGCGCCCCGCCACGCCCGAGCGGACGATCTGGACGAAGTTGCGGAGCATCTTGCCGTTGTCCACGACGCGCGGGAACGCGGCCGCGAGCAGGCGCACGTCCTTCGCCGCGAGGAACGCGAGCAGGAGCGCGGGCGTGTCCTTCATCAGTCCGCGCTCGCGCGCGTAGATGGCCGTCTTGGCGACGAACTCCGGCTCGACGCGCTCGCACAGCTCAAGAATCTTGGCGAGCTGCTCCTCGGCGTGCGCGTAGAACGTCGCGCCGAGGCAGCCCGTCGCCGCGTACTGCGCCAGCGCCTGCTTCGGCGTCAGCGCGTACGCGGGCGCGCCGTGCTCGTTGCGCGCGTCGGCCGCCGGGATGAGCTTGCCCACGAGCGACTTGAAGAGCGTCTTGTTCGCCATCTCAGTAAACCCCTTTGACAAAAATTCAAAAGTCGCGAACCGAAGTACCTTGAGGTGGAAGGCGTGCGAAGGAAATCTCGCGCGCGAACTGCGGAGGGAGGACTCGAACCTCCGTGACCTGTTTCAGAGACAGGCAGCCTGCCGACTGGCTGACTCCGCATCGCTTTCAAGTCGGCGCGGGAGGACTCGAACCTCCGGCCTCTCGGTTATCAGCCGAGTGCTCGGCCATCTGAGCTTCGCGCCGCAAACGTTTGGTTGACCCGGCGGGACTCGAACCCGCACCTCACGGCTTAAAAGGCCGCCGCACTGCCGCTCGTGCTCCGGGTCATCGTGTGAAACTCCGGCGGGAGGACTCGAACCCCCATCGTCCGCATTAACAATGCGACGCCTTACCTTTCGGCCACACCGGATCGAAAAAGGTCGCGGGGGCGGGAATCGAACCCGCCTTCGGTTAGACGCGGCTTATGAGACCGCCGTGCCCACCAGGGCACCTCCCCGCAAGGGAATGGACCGGGAGGGACTCGAACCCTCACGAGAAGTTTGCAGGACTTCCATGCAGCCTTTACATCACCAGCCCAAAAAAATCGCGGAGGCGGGACTCGAACCCGCGACCGGCGCTTTATGAGAGCGCTGCTCTGCCACCTGAGCTACTCCGCATCGTGTTTATGAAGAATGAGCCCGGCAGGACTCGAACCTGCGACGGTTCGTTTAGAAGACGAACGCTCTTGTCCGACTGAGCTACGGGCCCTTTTCCGAGTTTGAAGGCGACGGCGGGAGTCGAACCCGCACGCTTCCGCTTACGAGACGGACGCTCTTCCCAATTGAGCTACATCGCCGTGAGTTGGTCGGGGCGGGCCGCCGGTAGTCGGCCAGACGCTCCACGGTCCCGCGCGTCCACGCACGCGCGCGGGATGAGCCACGCCCCGAAATAATGGCCGGTGAAGGAATCGAACCTTCGACATCCAGTTTGTAAGACTGGCGCTCTGCCTGTCTGAGCTAACCGGCCGCGAAAAAAAATCGATGGAGGCGGCTGGAGTCGAACCAGCCTCTTCGGCTCTTCAGACCGACGCTATCCCTCGACAGCTACGCCTCCGGGTTCCGCGATTCAGTCCCCGGGTTTTGTGTTTAGGAGGTAGGGCGGCCGTCCCCCCTACCTCCACGTTCAAGCCGACTCGCGCAGCTCTTCTTTGAGCGGCACGCCCTCGACGTACAGGTACTTGCGCCACTGCGGGCGCGACTCCGCGTAGTGGCAGAGCAGCAGGTGTTCGAGGCCGATGCCGAGCGGCTTCTGCGACGTGAGCAGGGGCATGCGCGCCTCGTCGGGCGTGCGGCTGCCCTTGCGCGTGTTGCAGGCGACGCAGGCCGTCGCGAGGTTGTCGGGTGCGTTGCGCCCGCCGCGCGAGCGGGGCGTGATGTGGTCGAGCGTCAGCTCCGGCGCGGCGCGCTTCTGCCCGCAGTACTGGCAGCGGAAGTGGTCGCGGACGAAGATGCGCAGGCGCTTCATGCTCGCCGTCTGGCGGCGTCGGCGCACGTTGACGTAGCGGCGCAGGCGCACGACGCTCGGCACGCGGAAGACCTCGCGCGGCGAGCGGAGCACGCGCTGCCCGTCGAACTCCTCGACGAAGACGACGCCCCGGATGACGAGGCACATCGCGCGCGCCACCCCGACCGTGCCGAGCGGCTCGTACGAGAAGTTCAAAAGCAGCACACGGCCGTTCAGGCTTGCCATCACGGCAGACCTCCTTTCAAAAATTTTCGGGCGAAAAGGGAAGTGCGGGCGGCGTGAGGTGCCGCGCAGGGAGCGCGACCCGCCCGCAGTCTGTGTAAGCCCGTCAGTCGAGGAAGACGACGCGTTGCGCGAACGGGGCCTCGCCCTCGGTGTTCATCGTCACGCGGTGCCAGCCGTCGAGCACGACGGTCTTGTGGTCTTTGTGCCAAACGCGTCCGCGGACGAAGACCTCCGGGTCGCGCAGGAATTGACGCCAGTTCCAGCGCGCCGCCTTCGGGTTCTCTGCGAGAAGGCGCGCGTGCTGCGCGTCGGGCACGCCCTGCGGGTAACGCGAGCAGACCCAGACGGCCTTGCCGCCGCGGCGGAAGGCGAACTGACACGTATGCGGCTTGCTGCCCGCGCCCCGGCTCAACGGCTCGTCGCGGAGCACGAGCCACTCGGGCGCGACGAGGCTCGGCTCGGGGACGAAGAACCACTCGCCCTGCCGTACGAACGCCTCGTTGTGCCGGCTGAAGCGGTGCTTCTGACGGCGGAGGTTGTTCCGCACGGCCCGGCGCACGCGGGGCGGCTGGAGCGACTCCATCGCCGTCAAGACGCCCGAGACGGACGCGCCCGGCACGGCGCAGACGAACCAGTGGCGCTCGTCGTGGCCGCAGAGGTACTTCTCCTTCTGGCCGTCGCGGCGGCCGAGCAGGAGCAGGTGCCGCATCTCGGGACGCAGGTCAACGACCTCGTACTCGACGCGCGAGCCGCGCACCGTGCCGATGTCGAAGAACTCGCCCTTCTCGTCCGCCCTGATGTCGATGCCCGGGAGCACCGGCCAGCGGCGGCCGATGTCGTCGACGACGTCGTGAATCTTTAAGCGCGCGCCCATGCGCGCGAACCTTTCGACTAACAATCCGTTGTCCATAACCATCCTTCTAGCTGTGCCCCTCGCGGGGCGCATCCGTAGAGGCGGTCGCGGACGTTACCCTCACGCGCGGGTCTGACCCTTGCGGTAGAGCACGACGGCCGCGCCGTCCCCGCGCCGCCCGAAGGCGCGCAGGAAGACTCTCGCGACGTAGAACAGCCTTAACCGAGACATTTCGCGGCCTCCTTTTTTTTTTGTGTGCGGGTTGAAGTTTGACGCCCGCGCGGCGGGGCGTCGTCGGAAGAGCGCGCGGTCGGGATCGAACCGACGATTGACGGTTTTGCAGGCCGCCGCCTTGACCCACTTGGCTACGCGCGCGTTGATTTTTGGATGCGATGCGGGAGGAGGGACTCGAACCCTCAAAGCGAGTTTGGAAGACTCGAATGTTAGCCGTTGACATCACTCCCGCCGAAGGGGCTTGGAAGGGCGGTGCAGGAATCGAACCCGCATCTGGAGCCGGTCGAAGCGGCCCGCTTTTGTTCCGTTAAGCTAACCGCCCGTTTGGAAGTTGGAGTGAACGGCGGGATTTGAACCCACGTCCCCGGCGTGGCGGGCCGGTGCTTTAGCCGGGCTAAGCTACGTCCACATGAATTGGTCGGGGTGCAGGGAATCGAACCCTGACCACAAGCTCCCAAGGCTTGGATGCGAGACATTACACCACACCCCGTTTTGAAGATTGATGCGCCGCGCGGGACTCGAACCCGCACCTTCCTGTTTAAGAGACAGGCGCTCGGCCGTTTGAGCTTACGGCGCAAAAGTTAAGCGGAACTGGACGGACTCGAACCGTCATCCTCACGCTCGACAAGCGTGTGCCTCACCTCTCGGCCACAGTTCCACAGGTTGGCAGGGCGTGCGGGATTTGAACCCGCGTCTGCGCGATAGAGAGTCGCGTGCCTTCGTCCGGGCTTGGCTAACGCCCCTTGTGATGTGAAAGGTCGGCCGACGGGACTCGAACCCGCAATTTCTGCATTCACAGTGCAGCGCTCTGCCTGTTGAGCTACGGCCAACGCGAGAACGTTCTGGCAGGGGTGGCGGGGCTCGAACCCGCAAAGCCGTCGGGCCACCTGTTTGAAGGACAGGCCGCTTTGTCCATTTGCATACACCCCCTCGGGTCTTGCGGATGCGCGCGGAGAGACTCGAACTCTCAACCTGCGGGGTTTAAGCCCGCCGCCTCTGCCTGCTTGGGCCACGCGCGCGCGAACGTCGAAGCTGATACGGGAGGTGAGATTTGAACTCACAAGAGCCGCCTTCTGAGGACGGTGTGTCTGCCAGTTGCACCACTCCCGCGCGAGATGCTGGAGGGGGGACTCGAACCCCCAACGGGCAACTGCCCCCGGCGCTCTCGACGCCGTGCGTTTGCCATTACGCCACCCCAGCGAAATTTTTTCGTCTCCGAAAGCGAACTCCGGGGGGAGGACTCGAACCCCCACAGCCTGTTCCAAAGACAGGCGTCCTGCCTTTAGACGACCCCGGAATGAAGTTAAGTGAACCCGGCACGACTCGAACGTGCGGCCTCAGGCTTCGCAAGCCTGCGCTCTGAATCCATCTGAGCTACGGGTCCGGAGAAACAAGCGGAGGCGGTGCGAGTCGAACGCACAGGGGCGCGCTGTTGCGGGCCCGGCGGCTTAGCACACCGCTGCACTACCTTTTGTGCGACGCCTCCGAACCAAGCTGGCGGAAGGTGCGGGAGTCGAACCCGCAGAGGCCCTTAAATGCCCCGACAGTTTTCGGGACTGCTTGGCGTGCCCGTGCCCAACCTTCCGTGTCTGGCGAGGGCGCCCGGATTTGAACCAGGAAGTGCGGGGTTGGAATCCGCCAGTTTGCCGTTAGCTTACGCCCCCTCTCAAGATGCATCAGGAGGGATTTGAACCCCCACGCCCGCCACGCGGGCCACAGCTTTACAGGCTGCTGCCGAGCCGTTTCGGCCTCTGATGCGCGGTCTGAAAACTTTCGAGTTTCAAGACGCTTCGGAGAAAAAATTGTCGAAGGCGGGGCGCGACGCGCGCACGCTTCTCGGCGGCGGCGCGGCCCCGCCTTCGACACCTCAAGGTACTTCGGTTATCAAACAACAAAAGAAAAGAGCGGGCCCTTAGGCTTCCCGACAGGAAGCAGGCCCGCTCCGTACAAGTCTCTACGAACTTTTAGAGATTTGGGAGCGGGAGGCCGCTCCCGCTGAGTCAATTCTGTAACTGGCGACGATCCGCGCGCTGCACGCCTTCGGGTCGGAAGGAGTGCCGCCCAATCGGTTGGCCGCCGCTATTAAGGCTCGACGTACCCCGACAGACGACGCGCCACTTGGCCGCGCCCGCGTATAGGGCGGGAGCGTGTTCGGCGGCCGGCATGCCGGTCGTCCTCGCGCGTCTGACTATGTTTGAGGTCGTCTTCATCGTCGAAGTCTCTCTTGCTACTCAAGTGGTCGGCCCGCGGCGCAGGCGACGGTCGCAATATACGCAGACTACTTTGCAATGTCAAGCACTTTTTATCGGAAAGTTTTCCGGCGCTTTTTCTGGCGTTCGTGAGGGGCGATACTTGACGCGTGAGACCGACCATCATCGCCGTCGGCGGATTCAACTCGAACACGGGCAAGACGACGCTCGTGTGCGAGCTGCTGCGCGCGCTGCCGGGCTGGGAGGCGTTGAAGATGACGCGCGGCCACTACCGCTCGTGCGGCAAAGACCCGCGCGCCTGCTGCGTGGCCCCGCTCCTCGGCGACGAGCCGGTCGTCCGCTCGGGACGCGCAGAAACCTACGAGCCGGGCAAGGACACGGGGCGCTACTGGGACGCGGGCGCTTCCGACGTGCACTGGGCGATTGTGACCGAGGGGCAGGTCGAGGCCGGCTTCCGCGCGGCGCTGTCGCGCGTCAAGTCGCCGGGCGTCGTCGTCGAGGGGAACAGCTTCCAGCGTTTCGCCGAAGCGGACTTCGCGGTGCTCGTCGCGCGCGCAGACGTTCTGAAGATCAAGCCCACGGCGCGGCGCGTCCTCACGAAAGCCTCCGCGCTCTACCTCTCGGACGCGGGGCTTGGCGTTGACGCCGCGTGCCGCGCGCGTTTCGATGAGTGGTGGCGCACGTCCGGGCTGGAAGCCGCCGCGCCGTCGCTCCCCGTCTACACGCGCGAGAGTCTCCCGCAACTCGTCGCGCGCATCGAGTCCGCGCACGCGCTGGCGTGCGCATAAAAATTCGCGCGGAGGTCTCGGAGGGGAAGTGTCGGAGGGAAGAATTTTTCAACTCAACGTCTCGGGCGGCGGCGTGCCGAAGCTCGCCGTGCGCGAGGCCGCGCTCACGCACGACGGGCTCGAAGGCGACCGGCAGCGGAACCGACGTTTACATGGCGGGCCCGAACGCGCGCTGTGCCTCTACGCGCTCGAACGCGTCCTTGAGCTACAGGCCGAAGGCCACCCCGTCTTCCCGGGTTCAATCGGCGAGAACCTGACGGTCGTCGGGCTCGACTGGTCGCGGCTCGCCCCCGGCGCGCGCCTCGCGCTCGGCGAAGAGGCGCTGGTCGAAGTCACGAGCTACACGAAGCCCTGCAAGGTCATCGCCGCCTCCTTCAACGGCGGCGACTTCAAACGCATCTCGCAAAAGCTACGCCCCGGCCACTCGCGCCTCTACGCGCGCGTCCTCCGCCCCGGCCGCCTGCGCACCGGCGACCCCGTCACAATCCTCGACGGCTCCTACAACTAAAAAAGGCAGCCGCAGAAGATGCTCATGGGACGCTGTTCGCGTTCGCGCTGGCGACGGGGATGCGGCCGGAAGATTATCTAAGCCCTTAAATGGTCGGATGTTGATTTACAGAAAGGCGCGGCGACGGTGCGGCGGGCGCTCATTTGGAGGAAAGGCGGAGAGTGGTGCTTTGGCGAGCCGAAAACAGCGCGCAGCCGCCGCACGGTGCCTCCGCCGGCGTCTGTCTTATCCGCGCTGCTAGAGCACAAACGCAGGCAAGGGGCAGAGCGGGTTCTTTTGTGGAATGCTTGAAAGTTCTGCAAAAACTGTTGCATTCTCCGCCGTGCGGGCTAGGGCAGGACGCTCACTATTACGGCGACCACTGTCTGTATCAGGCCGCTAGTCGTCGCATCCTGCGCGTTAGTCGGCGGCGGCGGCGGCGCGGGTGGAGTTAAGACCTCGCCCGCGTGAGCAGAGCCGACTAAGGCAAACAGCATTACAGAAACTCTAATCGCTTTTAGCATTGTTCTTTCCCTCATAGGGTCATGGAGTTACTGACAGGGCTGACCGTCACACTCGTAAAGGGGTGTGACGGTCTTTTCATGCCGCCAGATAATGGGAGACACAAGGAAAGGCTTACCTCACATGAATTTAGCAGATGAGCGTCTGAAGGGACTAGATAGCTCCGCGCTGACTCAGGATGAGCGCGCCCTGATACGCTGCCGCGTGGCCGCTGACTTCATCCATCGAGGCCAGTACGACGCCGCGCGCGAGGCTTTAGACGAGTTGTGGCGCGGGGTAGGCCAGCGGCCGGACGTTAAGGGGCTGGACGAAAGGACGGCCGCCGAAGCCTTGCACCAAGTCGGCGCGCTTTCCGGCTGGATAGGCGCGAGCCGACAGGTACAGGGCGCGCAGGCCGCCGCGAAAGACCTTCTCAGCGAGAGCGCTGCACTCTTTGAGAGGTTAGGAGAGGTGGCAAAGGCCGCGTTCGCGCGCAGCGACTTGGCTCTGTGCTACTGGCGTGAAGGCTCGTATGACGAGGCGCGCGTGCTACTGACTCGCGCCTCCGATGAACTGGCGGAAGCGGACGCCGAACGGCGCGCGATAGTCCTCTTGCGATGGGTTACAGTCGAGTGCGCGGCGGGTAGACTTCATAACGCGCTCGGCATCCTCAAGGAATCCGACCGCGTGCTGAGCGCGAGTGAGCATCACGCCCTGTGGGGTAGCTTTCATAATCTCCACGCCGTCACGCTGCGGCGTCTCAGGGCAGTCGAAGGACACGGCGACTATTACGACAGAGCCATCATTGAATACACCGCTTCGATTTATCATTACCAACTGGCGAAGCATGAGCGATACGCCGCCATCATCGAAAACAATCTGGCTTTCCTACTTTAGTTGGAAGCAAAGCTCATCGTGCAGGCACTAGAAGAGGCCGGGGGAAGCGTGACGAAAGCCGCAAGGCTACTCGGCATCCGTCACCAAACGCTAACCTCCATGCTGCGAACGAGGCATAAGCGGCTTCAGAGTAAGAGGACGCCGGCCGAGAAGCGGCTGAAAAGCATTATCAAAAAGCCGAAAGAATAATAGGCGACGAAGTCTTGGCACACTATAGGCACACAAAATAGTTGAGGGCAGCCGCGCGGCTGCCCTTAACTTATTGAGTTGATTGATACACCCGGTAGGGCTCGAACCTACGACCTTCTGATTCGAAGTCAGACGCTCTATCCAACTGAGCTACGGGTGCGTGCGCCGCGGGGCGTGCGAGAAAGATAGCACAGGCGCGCGGCGCGTGTTTAGTGTGCGGGCGCGGCGGGTGTGGCCGCCGCCGTCGGGGCGGCGACGGTGCGGCCGTGGAACTCGCGGCGGACGTAGCGGACGAGGTTATCGATGCGCTGCGCGTCGAGCCGCGTCTTGAAGGGGGGCATGTCGTCGCCGCCTTCGCTTATCTGCTTGGCGAGGTGCGCGTCGGAGTCCTTCAGCCCGTGTTCGCGCAGGCTGGGCACGTCGATCTTCTTGCCCTCGTCCATCTCGACCTTGCCGCCGGTGCCGTCGGCCTTGTGGCAGTTGATGCAGAACCTTGAGTAGTCGCCGGCGGCGGCGGCCAGCGCGTCGGGGGTGGCGGCCGGCGCGGCGGGCGTCGCCGCGTTAGTCGTGGCGGCGGGCGTGGGTCGCGCGTTGGTGTTGGCGTTCTGCGCGGTCTGGTCGCTGTTGCAGGCGGCGGCGAAGGCTGCGGCGGCGAAGGCCGCGAGACAGAGCTTGAAGAGTTTCATGCTTTAAAGTTCGTCGGTCGGCTGACCCGGGTGCCCCTGTTATTTGATGAGAAAGCGGCGGGAGTATAACCGAACGCGGGGCGAGTTTGAAGGCGGAGGGCGACCCGCGCGGCGCGCGACGGCTCGGTCTGCGCGCGGCGGTTTGCAATCCGGCGCGGCGCGACGCAAAATAAACGCCGTCCGAATAGTCGCTCATTCTCTTCCGAGATTCGGCGCTCGCTCAGAGAGGTAGACCCTTCAACCCCTTTTTGACCACCTTGAGGAAGATAAGACCATGAGCACGGAACACGAGCAGCCAGGCGCGGGGCGGCCGACGCTACGCCTCGCCGACAAGGCCGAGCGCGGGGCCGAACAGTCGGAACAGCCCGAGAAGGCGAAGATCGCGCGCCAGTTCGTCACCTTCACCTTCTTCAAGGCGCGCCCCGAGTGGCGCACGCTCGACGCGCAGGCCAAGCTCGACTCCAAGCGCGAGTTCGTCGAGGTCTACGACGCTTACCGGCGCGAGCTTTTGATGCACAGCTACTCCATCGCGGGGCTGCGCTCGAACGTCGACTTCATGGTCTGGCGCATCGGCTACTCGCTCGATCCGTTTCAGGAGATGTCGGCGCGGCTGAACGGGACGGGACTCGGGCGCTACCTCGAAGTGACGCAGTCGTTCCTCTCGATGACCAAGCGCTCGATGTACATCGACAAGGACAACCCCGAGCACGTCGAAGACCGCCTGCACATCGTCCCGGGACAGTCGAAATACCTCTTCGTCTACCCGGTCGTGAAGACGCGCGAGTGGTACTCGCTCCCCGTCGAACAGCGTCAGGAGATGATGGACGAGCACATCCGCGTCGGCTCCAAGTACCGCTCGGTGAAGCTGCACACGACCTACTCGTTCGGGCTCGACGATCAGGAGTTCGTCGTGGCGTTTGAGACCGACCAGCCGACCGACTTCCTTGACCTCGTGCAGGAGCTGCGCGAGTCGAAGGCCAGCCGCTACACGCTGCGCGACACGCCGATGTTCACATGTCGCCAGCGCCAGCTCGCCGAGTGTCTCGACGAGCTTGGCTGAAGCGCCGGCGACAGATTCGGGAAGCGGGGAGGGCCGACGCGCTCTCCCTTTTTTCATGTTTTGAAATCTCGAATTTGAAATTTCAAATCTCAAATTTCAAATGAAGACATTCACAGTCCTTCTCGGTTTTCTTTTACTCCTCCCCCCGAACGCCTTCGCGCAAAACGCCAGACCCGACCCGGACGCACATCACCGCGAATACCTCTGGTACGAGGCCGAGAACATGGGCGGCCTTTCGCTCGATGCGCGCAACGAGCCGAGGCTCAACCCCGTCTGGCGCAACCTCGCGCGCGAGAAGTCGCCGGGCTGGGGCGTCAACGGGCCGGGCGTCTCGGCCGAGTGGTCGCAGGGCGGCGAGAGCGAGTGGAACTCCGTCGCCGCCTCGCCCGACGAGACGCGCGCCACGCTCTTTCAGGAGATAGAAATCCCGCGCGACGGCCTGTACCACGTCTGGGCGCGCTACGCGGACTTTGCGAACAGGGACGAGAGGTTCGCCGTCCGGCTCACGCAGCAGGGGCGCGAGGTCTTCCGACACGAGTTCGGCGCGCGCGAAGTTATCGACCCGCACGACGAGGTGAGCATGTACTGGGGCTGGGCGTTCGCGTGGGACGGCTCGGCCGCGGCCTCTCTGAAGAAAGGCGCGGCGCGTCTCACGGTCGAGATCGAGAAGGCCGCCGGCGCGCACCGGCAGGTCGATTGCGTGCTCGTCACGAACGACGCGGGCTTCCGCCCCGAGGGGCGTAGCAAACCGCCGTTCGCCGCGCAGAGAGTCCTCGGCGAGTGGGCCGCGACGAAGCGGCCGCTCCTGCCGCTCTTCGACAAGACGGCGTCCGACGTTCCCGCCGCGTGGCGCAGGCCGCCGCTCGCCTCGCGCGACTTCCTGATGCCGTGGAACATCTCCGAGAAGTTCTGGGAGATGTTCCCGAAGCCGCCCGAGTCGCGCCCGCTCTACCCGTTCCACGCGGAGCAGCCCGAACTCTTCGCCGAGCGTTACAAGGGCGCGCGCGACGTGCCCATCTTCTCGTCGCCGCTCGTCGTCCCCGTCGTCTACATCAACCAACTGCCGAAGCACTTGAAGGAGGGCAGCGCCTTCCTCGACTTCGTACGCAAGACGCGCGCGCCCTTCGCCGTCGTCATCAACTACGGCGCGGCCGCCTTCACGGAAGAGGACGGCCGCGCCGCGCTCGCGCTTCTCAACGGAGAGCTGCGCGGGCAGTTCGTCGGCTGGATTTCGGGCGAGAGCATCGGCCACGTCTACGAATCGGTGATGACGCGCCTGACGCTCAAGCCTGAGATGTCGCGCCGCGAGATGTTTGAAGCCTATCGCGCGGCCTACACGCGGGCGCTCGAAGAGAAGTGGGCGGCGACCTTCCACGCGCCGGCCGGCGCGATGTGGGACAGACTCATCCCGGCGCAGGCGACCTCGACCACCGCCGACGCGCACAAGCTCTTCGAGTGGGGCGTGCGCACGCTCGGCATAGAGACGGCGGCTGTCCAGCCCGTCACCGCGATGCGCGTCGCCTTCGTGCGCGGCGCGGCGCGACAGTACGGCGGCAACTTCATCTACTACCACGCGCCGAACTTCGGCGACACCGCCACGACCTTTACGCAGACGCAGAACTTCGCCGGCCCCGACCACTTCTTCCACTCGCGCTACGGAGCGACGATGGGGCCGTCGCTCTCCTGGTACAGAAAAAATTATTACCTCTACTACATGGCCGGGGCCTCGGCCGTCTTTCTCGAACAGGGCTTCGACCAGTTCTTCAAGCCGGGGCCGGGCGAGCACCCGTACCAGCTCAACCCGCTCGGGCGCATCACGGACGAGTTCGTCCGCTTCGCCGGCGCGCACACAGACCGCGGCGTGCCCTACACGCCGGTCGCATTCCTGCTCGACCCCGCGCACGGGTGGGACATGACCGACTATCCGCACCTGCCGCTCGGCGTCTCGCCGGTGAACCGCGCAGACCGCGCGCAGCGCGAGCTGTTCCTCGCCGCCTACTACCCGGCGGCCGTGGACGAGGGCGAGCCCGCGACGGCCGACCG
>JBEVKV010000406.1:0-10968 GCA_040509515.1 Pyrinomonadaceae bacterium
CAGCAAAATGTCGGCGGGCTCCACGTCGAGGACGACCCACCAGCGCTGGCCGACCGTCTCGGGCGGGACGACCTCGAACTGGCCGGCCTCGACCTCTTCGTCAGTGGCGCGCGCGCCGCTGAGCCCCCGGACGAGGTCGCGCGCGGGCGTGCGCCGCCCCGTCGGGGCGGGCGGCGCGGCGACCGACACGGCGTTGCGCAGGGCGAGCTGGAGCGCGGTGTCGCGCGCGACCTCGTCCGCCTCGCCCTCGTTCGCGCGCGCCGTCTTCACGGCGTCGACCAGCGCCTTGACGAGCGCCTCGTCGTTCGTCTCGCCGAGGTCGGCCTGCCACGCCATCGCGTCAACGAACTTCGTCTTCTTGCCCACCTCTTTGACTTGCGTGACGCGCTTGAGCATCTCCGCGCCCACGGCCGGGTCGCCCGCCCCGAGGCCGTCGACGTAAGACTGAAGGGCCGCGATGATTTCGGCCGTCACCTTCGCCTTGCCCTCGGCCGAGAGCCCCGGCGCGACGACCGCGACGACGCGCGGCTTGAAGAAGACGTAGTAGGCCGTGAGCGTGACCATGACGCCGGCGGCGCGCGTCTGCTCGACGGCCGTGCGGAGGCTGAGGAACCGCTCGGGCTCGCTCTCGACGAGCAGGACGGCCGTGCCCGGCGGCGTGCGTTTGCCCGGCGGGCCGTTCGGGTCTTTGACCTCGCTCAGCGTCGCGCGGTTCTCGAAGATGGCGTTGGCGAGCGCGGCGTGCGTCGCCTTGCCGAGCCCGCGCAGGACGGCGCGCGCGCGCGAGCGCAGCTCCTCGTCCGTCTCGTCCTCGCTGCCGAGGACGGTGGCGTCGAAGTTGGTCACGCGGCTGACGCCCGTCAGCGGCAGCGCCGTCTTCGTAATCTCGCCCGGCTTGACGATGCCGAGCTGCCCGGGCAAATCGGCGCGCGCGCGGACGGGCACGTCGATGCGCGCCTGCCCGCGTTGCAGCGTGCGCGTCTGGACGGTGACGAAGAACTTGTCGCCGGCCTCGTTGCCGAGCGGCGTCCCCTCGGGGATGGTGATGTTGCCGTCCGACGCCTGCGCGTCGCGGAAGAGCGTGACGAGCCCGACCGCCAGCTCGGCCGTCTGCCGCACGACGCCGAGGATGGAGACGACGAGGTCGAGCGAAGGCCCCTTCGCCGTGTCGATGAACCCGGCCTCGTAGGCGGCCTTAATCTGCTGGTAGACGGTAGCTATCTCGCGCCCGACCGACTCGCCCAGCGTGCGCGTGACGCTGCCGACGTTGATGTCGCTCAGCGGCGAGCGGCTGTCGGGGATGAAGTAATCGACGTAGAAGAAAGTTTCGTCGTCGGGGCGCGCGGTGCCGGGCAGCCAGACGACCGCGTTGTCGGCTCGGCTGAAGTCGTAATCGACAAGCTTCTGGAAGGTGTAGCGCGCGCGCGGCAGAAGGCGGCCGTCCGGGGCGCGCTCGGAGCGAGTCCCCGTGATGCTGCGCACGTCCGAGGCGGGCTGCGAGAGCGGGTAGAGGTCTTCCTTCACGTCGAAGACGATCTGCTCGTTGACGACGCCGCCGACGATGGCGGTCAGGATGTCGTCGACGATGTCGTTGTACGGGCGCTCGATGAGCGTCACAGTCTGGGGATTCACGGCGTCACCCCTCCCTCAAGAAAGAAGGGAAAGACCAGATTGAGCGGCGCGTCGCCGTCGACCGCCACGAGCGAGACCTCGATGTCGATCTGCGCCGGGTCTTTCCGATTCGTCGTGACCGTCACCGAGAGCACCTCGCGCACGCGCGGCTCGTCGCGCAGCGCCTGTAGGACGAAGAGCTTGGCGCGGTTGCGGTTCGTCTCGGTGTTAAGCTCGCCGATCAGGTCGAAGAGCCGCGAGCCGTAGTCGGGGTGGCCGAGCAGCGCCAGCTCGCCCACGGGGGTCAGGAAGCGCAGCAGCAGCGCCTGCAAGAGGTTGTCCACGCCGTCCAGCGTGGCGAGGTCGAGCTGCCCGGTCCGCGGGCGGCGAACGACCGACAGGTCGCTGCCCTCGTCGCGGCTGCTCTTGCGCCGCTCAAGGTTGGTCAGCAACATCAGGTCTGTGCCGAATCGCAGGGGCTCGGGCATAAGAGAAAACCTCCGGCAAACAGAAAATCAAAAGTCCTTTTCGCGCGTCACGATTGATCCATGATGTAAGGCGCGGCCGGCGGCCCCATGACCAGCAGGACGCCGGGCGGCGTCGGGATTTGGTCGCCCATGCGGACGAGCGACTTGCCGCCGACCGAGACGCCCGAACTGGCGGGCGAGCCGATGACCAGCGGGTAGGGGACGCCCGAGACCGAGTTGATCATCATGCAGAGCGAGCCCGAGGTGGCGAGCGGCATCCCCCCCGCCATGACGAACGGCGGGAAGACCGTGACGAGCGTGCCCGTGTCGGGCGGCCCGGCCGCGCCCGGCGTAATCATCACCTGACAACCAATGCTGACTGGCATCCCCGGCATACAAACCTCCGCGTTGAAGGCTCCGACAGTTAATGAGACCCGTGCGCGCGTCGGCGCGCGCGTGTGTGAACGGCCGTCGCCGGCCGGCGCTAACCCGGCGAGAACGTGGTCGTCCCCTTGACGCTGACCATTCCGCCCTTGACGGTCGAAGTGGCGCTGCCTTCGACGGTCGCGGAGACGTTGCCCTTGAGGCTCGCCTCCGTCCCGGCCTTAATCTCGACCTTCTGCTGCGCCTTGACGGTGACGTTCGAGCCTTCGAGCGTCATGTCGCCGCTGGCCTTCAGCTTCATCGAGCCGGCGGCCTCGACCGTCACGTCGCCGTCCTGATTCATCGTGATTTTGGTGCGCCCCGCCATGACGGTGACGGTGCCGTCGCCGCCGCCGGGCTGGTCGAGCTTCATCTCGGTCTTGCCGGCGGTGGCGCGCACCGTCCCGTCGGTGACGCGCACGGTGATCTTCGGCGGCATCTCGAAGAGCAGCTCGCGCGGCGGGTTCTTGTCCGGCAGGTTGCGCAGCGCGCCCTTGATCGTCTTGTTGTCTTCGGCGGCGAGCGGGAGCCGGAAGATGATCTCGTCGGGGTTGCTCAAAGGGGGGCGGTGGCGGTCGCTGTACATGCGGCCGATGATGATGGGCTGGTTGACGTCGCCCTTGTCGAAGGTCAGCAGCACGAGGTCGCCGACGTTCGGCACGGCGACCGTCCCGATGTGCCCCGTCATCACGGGGACGTGCTTGAGGAGGAGCCCCGAGTTCTTGAGCTTCACGTCGCAGGCGTAGTTGTCCGAGTCGCCGTTCGAGCTGTGCGGATAGACGGCCTCGACGAGTCCCAGCTCGGCCACGCGCACGCGCCGCATCTCCTGCCGCACGATCTCCTGAATGGTGTTGACGATGGTCGTCACTCGCTGTCGTTCCTCTCCGGGTCGGGGCGCGCTTCACGCATACGCTTCGGTCTGGATGGCGCGGAAGCCGACGGCCGTGGTGAAGCCGCCCCGCTTGGTGATGCGGTGCGTGACGCCGCGCACCTGAAAGCTCGTGTTGAGCGTCTCGTCGGGCAGGCCGTCGAACCTGACGGCGTCGCCGAGCCTGACCTGCGGGCGTCCGGTGGTGAGGACGCGCCCGCGAATCGTCCGCCGCTGAATCTCCTTGAGCGCGGCCTCGGCGGCGGTGCGCGCGGCGGCCGCGGTGCGCAGCGCCGGCCGCTCGACGAGCAGCGGAGCGCCCGAGCCGGCCGTGCCCTTCGAGCCGCCGAAGTCGGTCGTCAGCCACGCCCACGCGCGGTTGCCCTTCGCCTTCGTCGGGCTCTCGCCCCACGCCTCGACGAGCCCGGCCAGCGGCGGCGTCCGCTGCACGTCGAGTTCGAGGACGTGCTTCTTGTACTCGAAGAGGTGGACGCGCTTGCCGCTGAAGAACTGCTCGAAGACGAGCTTGCCCTCCGCGTTGACGTAGAGGTCGCAGCCGACGAGCGCGGCCAGCTCCTGCATGTGGAGGTAGACGCTGCGCCGCCCGTCCACGACGTAGGCCGGCAGCATCGCGCCGTCCTGCGCGCTCTCGACCGGGAGGCCGGCGCGCCCGGCGAGGTCGCTGACGATCTGGCCCGCGGTTTTGCCCTCGTAGGTCTGCTCGACGCGCGCGCGCAGTAGCGCGTCGGCCCCGCTGAAGCCGACGACGCGGGTCGTCGAGAGGTTCGGCTCGACCGTGACGACCTTGCCCGTCAAGACCAGCTCGACGCCGCCGTTGTCGGCGTAGCCCAGCTCGACGCGCGCCTCGTCGTCGCGCGCGGGACTGAGGCCGCCGACGTTGCCGAGCACCATGTTGAAGCTGTCGGCCGGGGTGTCGAGGTCGAGCGCGACCTTGAGGTCGACGAGCGTGCTGGCCTGCGGCTCGTCGGTCGTGTCCACGACCTTGCCTCCGACCGTCAGTTTGTAAGCGGGCCTGAGCATCTGTTGCACTCGCACACGGTCAGCGGTTGACCGGGACTTCGTCCGTCATGGTTGAGAGCTGCGCGCGAATCCTGCCGCCCGGCCGTCCGGGGACGAACAGGGTGGTCGCCGTCTCGGCGCGCGAGTCGCACGGGCTGGTGACTTCGATGACCTTGTCGGAGACGAAGCGGTCGCCGGTCGTGCGCCGCAGCGTGATGGTCTGCGTGCTCGGCGTCTCGGTGTCGTAGCTGTAGCCGAGCGCGATGTGGTCGAGCACGTCGGCCGGGCGTCGCATCTCGCCGCGCGTGTTCCACGGCCACATCGTGTCGTTCAGGTTGTGCCCGGCCGGGCCGCCGCTGGCGGGCTGGTAGCCGGGCGAAGGCGAGCACAGCAGCCAACGCGCCCAGAGGCGGTCGACGTTGCAGTGGTGGAGGAAGAAGACCGGGTCGTTCGGCGAGGTCATCGGCAGCATCGAGCCGCCCACCCAGACGTGTACGCGGTTGTGCATCTGGGGGCCGTTGAGCCAGCCCTCGGACTGGTTGCGGAAACTCGGGGTGCTGGCCGTCGACCACGGGGCCGAGTCGTAGACGGTCAAGGCGTGGGCGGCGGCAACGTCGGCCTGCGTGGGCAGCGTGGGAATGTTGGTGCCGAAGCTGCGGACGAGACTGCCGCCTCCCAGCAGAGTCCACTCGCCCTGCCGGAAGGGGCCGGTCTGGACGGGGTTGCCCTCTCCCCCCATCAAGTCCGCCTGCCAGACGCTCCCCTGCCGCGGGTCGGGCAGCGCCGCGTCGGCCGCCCAGTCCCAGTAGGGCAGCCCGAAGTTCGGGTCGTTCAAGGCCAGTTGCAGGTCGCGCTCGAAGCGGAGGATGAACTCACGGTGCCACGGGAAGAAGGCCGGGCCGGAGTGCGCCGGGTTGCGCCCGTTCGCCTCGGCCTGCGTCATCACGTCGCGGTGATCCGCGACGTAAGTGTCGTACCTGCCGCTGGCCTTCATCGCCTTCACGCCGCGGACGAACGCCGCGCGCTCGCCGGTCGGCCCCGCAGTCAGGCTGTTGACGTTTTTCCGAATCGCCATGATTACCTCGCCAGTCCGAAGCGCGCCGCCGCGCTACTCGCGCCGGAGGTTGATGACCGTGTCGACGACGCCCTTCGCCAGCGCGAGCAGCGACGGGTATTGCAGAAAGGGAGAGTGCAGGATGGCGAAGAACTTGCCCGTCCCGGGGTCGTGCCGGAAGGGTATCGGCTCGCCGTCGATGGTCAGGCTCGTCTCGTCGCCCTCGGTGTTGACGACGATTTTTCTGCCGTGGTAATCGAGTTCTTCAATCGGCATCTTGCTTCTCCTTAAACGTCCGCTTCCTTTAACGCGCGCGGCGCGCCCGCTCAGGGCGTCGGCGACGGCGGGAGCAGGCTGTCGACATTCACCGTCAGGGTGTCGCCGGCCGTGCCGGGTGCGTCGACCCTGACGCGCACGCGGTCGCCCGCGCGCACCGCCGCGACGGCGTTCTCGACGTTGGCCGCCTCGACGAGTTCGAGCGCGCCCGTCGTGGCGGGCGGCGGCCCGGTGCCGCCGCCGGGCGCGGTCGCGAGGACGCGGTCGCCCGTGATCCGGACGGTGACGGTGTCGCCCGTCTGGCCGGGGATGTCGGCGCGCACGCGCATCGTGCCCCCGCGGCCGATGCTCGCCACCAGCGCGTCCGGGTTGTTCGGCTGGACGAATTCGAGCGAGGTCGCGCTCGTGCCGAGGATGATGTTGAAGTCCGACGAGCCGTCGAGCCGCTTGCAGATGACGTTGCCTTTGGCGGCGTTCGGCGGGTCTTCTTCGAGCCGCGCGACGAACGGCTCCTGCACCTCGACGATGCAGATGCCGACGGGCTTGTCCCGATTGGGGGAGTACTCGAATCTGCCGTCGGGGCCGCTGCGGCCGCGGAAGCCTTCGCCGCGGCCGAGCCTGCCGGGCGGGGTCGCCTGCGGGGTCGCCGGCCCCTGTCCCACCTCGCCGTCCATGAACTCGCCGTCCGAGGCCAGAAGGATGTACTTGATGTTGGGGGCCGGGCTGCCGTCCTCGAACTTGAACGAGCCGCGGATGGTAATCAGCTCCGTCTCGACGGGCCGGATGCACCAGTGGTCGGCCGGCTGCCCCGGGGCGTCGCACTCGCGCGAGCCGAAGCAGGCGCGGTCGGCCCCCTGCGCTTCGGTCAGGTCGGGCGGGCCGAAGCACCACGTCGAGTTGACGGGGCGGCCGGGCGGGAACAGGTCGAAGGTGTCGGGCTTCGGCGGGTCGCAGGGCAGCCGCTCGGCCTCGACGAAGAGAATCTCGACACGGCGGTAGGGTCGCCACGCCTCGTTCGTCGGCGGGTCGAAGGGCGTCGGCAAGGGCTGCTGCTCGCCGCAGCCGAGCCACTTGAGCGCGCCGCCGTTGCAGGCGTCCTTCGCCTCGGGCAGCAGCTTCGACTCGGGCAGCAGCATCACGTCGGCGTCCTGCGCCATGTAGTCCGCGATGAGCGCGCTCCAGACGGCGTCGTCCACCTGCGTGCCGGGCGGCAGCCTCTTGGCGGCGCGATAGGATTGGACGGCCTCGTTCGTCTTCGGCCCGTGGTCGCCGTCCACGTTGCCGTGGTAGAAGCCGAGGTCTTGCAGCATGTACTGGTACTGCATCGCGCCCCACGAGTCGCGGATTTGGGGCAGCCCGCCCGTGGACTGTCGCCGGAGCAAGTCCCACTCGGCGCGCGCCGTCTCGGGGTCGCGCCCCGAAGTCAGGAAGGCGTAGACGCTGCGCGCGCGCCGCTCCGAGAGCGACTGGTTGTAGCGCATGCTGCCGGTCTTGTCCGTGTGCCCGACGACGAGCACGCGCTCGTTGGCTTTGGCCGGGTCGGCGGCGCGCGCCATCACCTCGCGCAAGACCTCGCGCATGCACGGCTCGATGAAGGCTTTGTCGAAGCGGAAGTGGACGACGAAGGCTTCGGCGACGACGGCGCCGGCCGCGCCCGGGCGCAGCGTGATCTGCGCGACGGTGGTCTCGCCGCGTCTGACCGCGGCCGGGGCCGTCCCCGACATCCGCTCGGGGGCGCTGACTTCCGCGCGCGCGGTGAACTCGCCGGGCGGGAAGTCGTCCTCCGTCCAGACGTTGTTCAAGCGGTTGGTCAGCGTGCGCGTCGTGAGCGGCGTGCCGTCCTCAAGCCGGCCCTCCACCGTCACCACCACCGTCGAGAAGTCGAAGTCGGGGCGACCTTCGACGAAGACCTCGACGACGAGCGTGGCCACATCCGTGATGACGATTTCGGGGATGCGCGGCGGCGGCGGAACCTCGAAGGTCGTGGGCGGCGCGGGTATCAGCTCGCGCAGCGTCAGCTCGTACTCGAAGCGCTGCGACTTGCCCGCCACCTCGCGCACGCCGAACTCTTCGATGAGCACGTCGCCGACCTTCGTCGCCGTGGCGATGTCCGAGACGAACGAGACGACGGCCGCGGCGCGGTACTTCTCGCGCAGCGCCTTGAGGTCGTCGGCCGCCTCCGGCCCCGTCATCACGCCGACGAGCCGGACGCGCTCCGCCCGCCGCCCCTGCCCCTGAAGGAAATCGCCTTCGAGGGCGGGCACGCCGTGCTGGTCGAAGACCTGTTCGCCGTCGGCCTCGATCTTCTGCACCAGCTTCAGCTCGATGTCGTCGAGCATGGGCTTGACGGCCATGACTGCTCCCGCGCGCCTGCGCCTGTACGTTTACGACTTGAGCGAATTCAAGTGGACGACGATGGCGTCGATGAGTCCCGTGATGTCGGCCTTGATCGCGTCGAGGCTCGGCAGCCCGCTCACGACGTTGACCACGCCGAGCACGTCGTCAATCGCGCCCGCCTCGTTCGGCAGAAGGTTCTTCGACGCTTCGAGCAGCGCCTTCACGCCGTTGGTGAAGTCGGAGACCTTGTCGAGATTCGGGATCGCGTTGACGTTGAGGTTCTGAATCTCCGTCTTGAGCTTGCCCATCAGTTCGATGAGCTTGTTGAGCAGCTCCGTGATCTGCGGGACGACCGAGCGCAGCGCCACGATGGCGGGCTTGATGACGGGGACGTTCGTGTCGAGGAAGCTCTTGAACTCGGTCAGGTGTTGTTTCAGCTCCTCGTAGATGTTCGATTCGGGCATCACTTTTCTCCCTGTGCGGCTCGACGCGCCGCGTCAACTAATCTTCCTCATCAACGCTCCTTCGCCTCGGCCTCTCACTCGTCCTCGGCGGGCGCGCCGCGCTGTTCGCGGAGCCGCGTGACGAAGCCGCCGATGCTTTCGACGAAGCGCTCAAGGCCGGTGGCGAACAGCGGCCCGAGGTCGAGCGCGCCGAGGAGTTCGTCGAAGAGACCTTGCGCGTCGCCGAGGATGTCGGCGTCGAGCGCCGCCGCCGGCTGCGGCTCGACGGGCTCGATGTGCTCGCGCAGCGTGAGGATGTAGGCGAAGCGCTCGGGCTTGCCGGCGAGGTCTTGCACCTTGAGGTCTTCGATGACGACCTCCTCCAACTCCGCGTCCGCCACGATGTCGGCCGCGAAGGGGAGCGGGAGCCCCGCGCGGAATTTGTCGTCGAGGTCGTCGACGAACTGCTGCGCCTCCGGCCCCGTGGCGACGCCCCACAGCGCGAGCCGCGTCGGCCGCCGCCCCATGTCCTGCAACAGGCTGCCGGACATGCCCGGCGGCTTGTGCTCGGCCAGCGCGCGGCGTTCGAGCGTGTCGATCTCCTGCACGAGTTGCAGTTCCAAATCGTCAAGCATCGGGCGCATAAGCTACACGTCCAGTCGGCCGGCGGCGCGCCGGGTCACACGTCGATCCCGTGTCGGCGGGCCTGCTCGTCGAGGATGAGTTTGATTTTGGCGGCGAGGACTTCCATGTCGTCTTCGCCCGCCTCCGCTTCGGCGCGCGCGCCGAGCCGAGCCGTCTCCGACGCGACGGGCAGGACGGGCACGTCGACCGCACGCGGCGGGATGAGCGTCGGCAGCGAGGACGCGAGGGCGGGCGGCGCGATGCGCTGCGCGAGACTAAAGTCAGTCCACTCGCCGTCCGGCAGCAGCCGCGCGCCGTCCTCCGCGTAGGGCATCACGGTCTGCCTGTGCTCGTTGCGCGCGGGGGGCAGCTCGAAGTCGCCCCTGAAGGCCGCGGCGGGCGAGGCCGTTGCCCCGTCGTTCGCGGCCTCACGCGACGCCGCGCGCGGACGCGGTCTGTCGTCCCGTGGCGTCGTGCGCGAAGACGAGCCGCGCGCGAGCCCGTCGCGTGTCGCGTCGGGCTCGGGACGGGCGGCGCCGGCGAGTGAGACGAGGCTGCGCGGCGGCGCGGTCTGACCTTCGAGCGACCAGAACCAATCGCGGTAGAGCGGCACGCCCGCCGCGGCGGACGCAGCGAAGTCGGACTCGGAAATCGCGTGCGCGACGCCGGAACCCGCGGGGCCGCCCGCGCGCCGTAGCACGCGCTCGACGCGACGGACGAGCCCGCCGAGCCACGCATGCCCGGCCGCCCCGCGCGCCGCGGGCGGCCCGTCGAACGCGCGCGTCAATCTGGAAGAGACGGCGTGCGCGACCGCCGCGTGCGAGGGCTTTGTCCGAAGGGCGTGCGTCGCGTCGTCTCTGTCGGAGCCGCGCCGTGGCACGTCCGCACCGGCCCCGCGCTGGCTGTGGCGCGGCTCCGAAGGGACGGTCGAGCGCGCTTCGGCCCCCGCGGGCTCGGAGGACGAAGGCGGTCGCCGGTCGGTCTGTCGTGAGCGCCGGCCATCAACTCGCGGGGCGTCGGTGCGCGGCGTCCGCGTGGCGGGCTCAGACGCCGTGGACGTTCGCGCCTCGCGCGTCTGCGCCGCAGGGTCAGACCCGTTTCCACGCCCCGATGACGGAGCCGCGCCGCAGAGTCGTAGCAGGAGCGACGACTCTGCCTCCGTCGGAAGTTCCAGCACTTCGCCCGCCGTGCGCGACCCGGCGCGTGCGCCATCGTCTTCGAGCGGAGTCGGAGAGAGGCGTTCTTCGACGGTCGCGGAGTGAGCCGGCGAATGGCCGTCGCCGGTGCCCGAGGGCGCGGCGTCGGGTGCGACCGGAGGAGACGTGTGGTGCGCCGCGGCGAGAGCATGTCCCGCGCGATGCGCGGCTCGCGCGGACGACACGAGAGACTCGTGCGCGGCCGTCGCCGCCGTCTCGCGCCGCGCGGCGTCGGGGTCGTGAACGGCGACGCGTGAGCCTTCAAAGTTTCGCCCCGTGTCGCGCCACGCAACGTCCGGCGAGTGCGTCGTGAATGTGGCGGGAGGCGCGGCGTCGCGCGAAGCGTGCGCGGGGAGGCCGGCATTGTCGTGGTCGTCGGGTCGCCCCGCACGTCGTGCCGCCCCGCGTGCGCGTGGTGGCGGAGGCGTCGAAGGACGCGCTTCAAACGTCTCGACTCCCGGCGCGGCCTCTGTGCGCGTGCGACGGGGTGGCGGGAGGGGCACGCGCGCCGCGCGACGCGCGTGTGCGCCGCCGCGAACGGCAGCGCTTTCCGACGCGGCTGCCGCGTCTGTGCCCGCGGAATCTTCGACGTGCCGAGAGCCCGCGCGGGGCTCGCTCGCGCGCGCCGTTCTGCCGCTCGAACGGTCGC
>JBEVKV010000407.1:0-8756 GCA_040509515.1 Pyrinomonadaceae bacterium
GGGGGCTCTTGAAAATCAGGCTCGCTCGAAAGCCGCCTTTAGTCCTCGTCCTCGTTGAGCAGCCCGCGCTCCTGCATGTCCTGACACTTGAGGCAGTAGCGCGTCCACGGCACCGCGTCCAGACGCTTCTCCGCGACGGGTTCGCCGCAGTTGACGCACTCGCCGTACTCGCCGGCCTCGACGCGCGTGAGCGCCTCGTCGATGAGTTGCAACAGCTTCCGGTCGTTGGCCGACATCGAGATCAGAAGCTCTTTGGTGTAGGCGTTGGCCGCCATGTCGGCCGGGTCTTGGGTCGCCTCAAGGTCGCGCTCGCGGCTCGACATCTCGGCCTCGGTCACCTGACTGAACAGCGACTCGCGGCGCGCGAGCAGGCGGTCGCGGTACGTCTTGGTCTTCCTCTTATCCATTCCGTTGTGTGCTCCTTCTCTACCCTGCTTGCTCTTAAACCGTGTAGATACGCTTTTCGCGGGCGGCGGTTTCAAACAAAACCGCCCGCCGATTCTCACTTCTGATACGGCAGCCCCCGCGTGATGGTGTACGCGCGGTAGAGCTGCTCCAGAAGGACGACGCGCGCCAGCTCGTGCGTCAGCGTCAGCCGCGAGAGCGACCAGCGCACCTGCGCGCGCCCCCTCACCTCCTCCGAGACGCCGAGGTGGCCGCCCACCACGAACGTCGCCTCCTTCACCGAACGCCCCTGCCACGCCTCGAACTGCGCGGCCAGTTCCTCGGAACTCCACTGGGTCTGGCCCGACACGTCCAGAAGAATCGTCAGAGCATCAGATGCCAAAGCACCCACGATGCGTTTGCCCTCTTCCTCGACGCACGCGCGCGGGTCTTCCGCCGCCGACTCGCGCAGCTCCGTCACTTCGCAACGCGCGAAGCGCGTGAGCCGCTTCAGGTACTCCGCGCAGAGCGCACGCGCGTGCGCGTCCCGCGTCTTCCCCACCCAGATGACCCGCAGCCGCATCTCCGAATGCCGGGGAAAGTGGAAGGGGAAAGGGTAAAGGTGGCGGCGCGACTTTCTCCTGACCCTTACCCCCGACCCTTTCCCCCTTCCCCCTGTCTTGCGAGCCTCTCGTACAGATTCTTCCGGCTGATGCCGAGGACGCGCGCCGCCTCGGACTTGTTGCCGCCGGAGGCGTCGAGCACCTCGCGGATGTAGTCGTTTTCCAACTCGGCGAGCGTCCGGCGGCGCGCGCCCCTCGACGACGCCCGCACCGACTCCGGCAGCTCGCCCGCGCCGACCGACTCGCCTTCGACGACGATGACCGCGCGCTCGACGACGTTGGCCAGCTCGCGGACGTTGCCCGGAAAGTCGTAGGCCGCGAGCGCCGCGAGCGCCGCCGGCTCGAAGCCGCGCGCGGGCCGTCCGTGCTTCGCGGCGTAGGCCGCGAGGAACTTCAGGGCTAACGGCTCAACGTCCTCGCGCCGCTCGCGCAGCGGCGGGACGTTGATGCGGACGACGTTGAGCCGGTAGAAGAGGTCTTCGCGGAACGCGCGCCGCCTGACCGCGTCGTCCAAATCCACGTTCGTCAGCGCCACGAGCCGCGCGTCCACCCGCACCGTCTTCCGACCGCCGAGGCGCTCGAACTCTCTCCGCTCGATGACGCGAAGGAGCTTGGCCTGCGCGTCGCGCGAAAGGTGCGCTATCTCGTCTAAGACGAGCGTGCCCTTGTGCGCGGCTTCGAGCCGGCCGGGCTTGGCCGACGTGGCGCCCGTGAACGCGCCGCGCTCGTAGCCGAACAGCTCGGCCTCAAGCAGTTCCGACGGCAGCGCCGCGCAGTCGATCTTGACGAAGGGCGCCATCGCCCTCGGGCTCATCGCGTGGACGAAGAGCGCGAGCGCGTCCTTGCCCGCGCCCGACTCGCCGGTGACGAGCACGTTGGCGTCCGTCGCGGCCACGCGCCCGGCCAGGCGCAGCGCCTCGCGCATCGCCCCCGAACGCGCGACCAGCTCGATCATCCAGCGTCTCTCGAAGAGCCGCCGCCCGAGCCCCCGCCGCCTTCCGCCACGTCTCCCGGGATCGGCACGCGCGCCGCGTCGCGCCACAGGCGTTCGAGGTCGTAGAAGCGGCGCGACTTCTCCTCGAAGACGTGGAAGATGAAGTCGCCGTAGTCGAGCAGCACCCACTCGGCCGAGTTGTAGCCCTCGACGCGCGCGGGCTTGACGCCCAGACGCTTGCGCAACTGCTCCTGCACCTCGTCGGCGACCGCCTGCACCTGTCGGACGTTCGTGCCGCTGGCGATGACGAAGTAGTCGGTGAAGCTCGCCACCTCGCGCAGGTCGAGGACGACGAGGTCGTGCGCCTTCTTCTCGTCGGCCGCGTGCAGCGCCAGCCGCACGCGCTCGTCCAGCTCGGCGGGCGCGGCGGGCGAACCGCCGCCGGCGTCCGTCGCGCCGTCGGTTACCTCGGTTAAAGCCGCGTCGCCGCGCGTCTCCTCAGTGCTTTCCCTTGATTCCGGCATCGGAGAATTCTGTCCCATCCGTCTCCCTGTAAAGTCCGTACTTTCTGATGTACTCGGCCACGGCGGGCGCGACGAGCGATTCAAGCTCGCCCCAACGCCCGCGCGCGACCGCCGCCCGCACGTCGGTCGCCGCCGCCTTCACGTTCGCCGCGTCCGTCAGGTAGACGCGCGCGCCCTTCCCCTTGCTCAACTCCTCCTCGACGCGCCCGCGCGTCGCGCCGCGCGCGTCAACGATCCGCCCGCGAATCTCTTCCGTGACGTGCGCGACGGGCAGCTCGTAGCCCGGGCGCGTCACGACCAGATGGTCGGCCAGCCCGAGCACGCGCTCCCACTCGCGCCACGTCGTTATCTCCTCCCACGAGTCCGCGCCCATGACGAAGAAGAGCCGCGCCCGTTCGCCGCAGGCGTCGCGGAAGCGCGCGAGCGTGTCCACCGTGTACGGCCTCTCGGGCGCGTCCAGTTCGGCGGTCGAGACGCGGAAGAGGCGCTCGTCCTGCGTGGCGAGCGCGAGCATCGCGTGGCGGTCGAGCGCCGGGCTGACCTTCCGGCCGCGCTTGTGCGGCGCGACGTAGGCCGGGACGAAGAGCACCTCGTCGAGCGCGAAGAGTTCCGAAAGGTTGCGCGCCACCGCCTCGTGCCCCGTGTGCACGGGGTCGAACGTCCCGCCGTAGAGGGCTACGCGCCGGCGCGCCTTCATCGCTCGAACTCGCCCAGCAGCGTCTCGCGCGTCTGGATGACCGGCGACTTGCCGATCTCTTCAAGCCTCAGGGCCACCGCCCTCACCAACTCGCGCACGCCGCGGTTCGTCACCGAAGAGATTTCAAAGAACTCGCGCCCGTCGGCCAGAGAGCGCGCGCGCAGACTTTCTAACCGCTCGGGCTCGTCGAGCGCGTCGAGCTTGGTCGCGACGACGAACTGCGGCCGCTCTGCGAGCTGCGGGTCGTAGGCCGCCAACTCCCGGTTGATGACCTCGTAATCCGAGACCGCGTCGCGCCCCGAGAGCGACGACACGTCGACTAAGTGGAGCAGCAGCCGCGTCCGCTCGACGTGCCGGAGGAAGCGGTCGCCTAAGCCGGCGCCGCCGTGCGCGCCTTCGATGAGGCCGGGGATGTCGGCGACGACAAACGTGCGGTAGTCGCCGAGGTCTACGACGCCGAGGTGCGGCTCTAAGGTGGTGAAGGGGTAGTCGGCCACCTTCGGCTTCGCGGCCGAGATGGTCGAAATCAGAGTCGACTTGCCCGCGTTCGGGAAGCCGACGAGCCCCACGTCGGCGAGCAGCTTCAACTCAAGCTGTAGCTCGCGCTCCTCGCCCGGGCTGCCCTCCTGATGGTAGCGCGGCGCGCGGTTGGTCGAGGAGGTGAAGTGCGCGTTGCCGAAGCCGCCGCGCCCGCCCTTCGCGGCCAGCCAGCGCTGCCCGTCCTCTGCGATGTCGACCAGCAGCTCGCCCGTCTCTGCTTCGAGCACCTGCGTGCCCACGGGGACGCGCACCACAACGTCCCCGCCCTCGCGCCCCGAGCGATCCGAGCCCTCGCCGTGGCGGCCGCGGTCGGCCGCGTGCTCGGGGTTGTAGCGCAGGTGGAGCAGCGTGTTCACCGACTCGTCGGCGACGAGCCACACGTCACCGCCGCGCCCGCCGTCACCGCCCGAGGGGCCGCCGCGCGGCACGAACTTCTCGCGGCGGAAGGCCGTCACGCCGTTGCCGCCGTGCCCGCCCCGCACCTTGATTTTGACCCGGTCGATGAACAAGTTTGTAAACTCTAAACTCAAAAATCGAAGCGACGCCCGGCGCTTGAGTCTGACACTCGGCGCGGGCGTCGCCAGGAAAGCAACTCGGCGTTTCTAAACGGCTGCTGCCGGCGTCTCTTCGGCGGGTGCCGGCGCGGCGGCGGCCTGCGCCGGGTAGACGCTGATGAACTTGCCCTGCCGCCCCTTGTCCTCGAACTTGACGAAGCCGTCGATGAGCGAGAACAGGGTGTCGTCCTTGCCGCGGCCGACGTTCTTGCCCGGCTTCCACTTCGTCCCGCGCTGCCGCGCGAGGATGTTGCCGCCCAGAACGGCTTCGCCGCCGAACTTCTTGAGGCCGAGTCGCTGCGAGTGCGAGTCGCGGCCGTTGCGGGATGAGCCTACGCCCTTCTTATGTGCCATGATTAAACCTCGGGTGAATTAACCAATCGAATCGATCTTGACGGTCGTGTAGTTCTGGCGGTGGCCCTGCGTGCGCTTGTACTGCTTGCGGCGCTTCTTCTTGAAGACGATGACCTTCGTGCCGCGGCCGTGGTCGACCACGGTGCCGGTGACGCGCGCGCCCTCGACCGCCGGTGAGCCGACGAGCACGCCGGCGTCGCCGCCGCCGATGACCAGCGCTTCGAGCTCGACCGTGTCGCCGGCCCGCGCGTCGAGCGTCGGGACGCGGACGGTGCCGCCGTCCTCGACGCGGAACTGTTTGCCGCCGGAACGTATGATTGCGTAAGCCATTTCTCTCACTCCTCCCACACACGGGCCGGCCCAAGCCGCCCAGAAAAGTCCTTTATTATAAGAACGATACCGGCCCCCGTCAAACGGCCGGAAGGCTTTTTCCGAAGCCCACAATAGCCCGCTCAGGCGCGCCCCGACGCGACCAGCCCGCCCTGATTTTTGCGCCGCTCGAAGAACTGCTCCATGAAGCGCGTCGAGTACTCGCCGGCGCGGAAATAGGGGTCTTCCATCACGGCGCGGTGGAGCGGGATGGTCGTCTTGATGCCCTCGACCACCATCACTTCGAGCGCGCGGCGCATCCGCGCAATCGCCACCTCGCGCGTCCGCGCGTGGACGATGAGCTTGGCGATGAGCGAGTCGTAGTAGGGCGGCACGAAGTAGCCGTTGTAGGCCGCCGTGTCGAGCCGCACGCCGGGGCCGCCCGGCGCGTTGTAGGCCGTAATCCTCCCGGGCGAGGGCGCGAACGTCTCGGGGTCTTCGGCGTTGATGCGGCACTCGATGGAGTGGCCGTTGAAGATGACGTCCTCCTGCCGGTACCAGAGCGGGTCGCCCTGCGCGACGAAAATCTGGTTGCGCACGATGTCGGCGAGCGTGATCATTTCGGTCACGGGGTGCTCGACCTGTATGCGCGTGTTCATCTCCATGAAGTAGAACTTGCCGTCCTCGTCCAGCAGGAACTCGATGGTTCCGGCGCTCGAATAGCCGACGCGCCTGCACGCGTCGACGGCCGCCCTGCCCATCTGCTCGCGCAGCTCGGGCGTCAGCGCCGGGGAGGGGGCTTCTTCGATGAGCTTCTGGTGGCGGCGCTGGATGGAGCAGTCGCGCTCGCCGAGGTGTATGCAGTGGCCGTGCTCGTCGGCGAGCACCTGAATCTCGATGTGGCGCGGGTTCTCGACGTACTTCTCGACGTAGATGTCGCCGTTCTTGAACGCGGCCGACGCCTCGTTCGCGGCCGCCCGCATGGCGGGGCCGAGTTCCTCCTCCGTGCGGACGATGCGCATTCCGCGCCCGCCGCCGCCGGCCGCCGCCTTGATGATGACGGGGTAGCCTATCTCGCGCGCGAGGACGAGCGCCTCATCCTCGCTCGTCAGCGGGTCGGGGCTCCCGGGCAGGATGGGGAGGCCGGCCTCCTTCATCGCGCGGCGCGCCTCGACCTTGTCGCCCATCATGCGGATGACCTCGGCGCGCGGGCCGATGAACTTGATGTTGCACGCCTCGCAGATTTCGGCGAACTGCGCCGACTCGGCGAGGAAGCCGTAGCCGGGGTGGATGGCGTCGACGTCGGTGATTTCCGCGGCGGCGATGACCGAGGGGATGTTGAGGTAGCTCTGCGCCGAGGTGGCGCCGCCGATGCAGACGGCCTCGTCGGCGAAGCGCACATGCAGGGAGTCGCGGTCGGCGGTCGAGTGCACCGCCACCGTCTGGATGCCCATCTCCTTGCACGTCCAGATGATGCGGCACGCGATCTCGCCGCGGTTCGCGATCAGGATTTTGCGGAATCTTCGCATGTAAGCTCAAAGCTCAAAGTCTGAAAGTTCAAAGTTCAAAGTTCAGGGCCTCGCCCTTTGACCTCGGACTTTGACCTCGTAACTTTGGACTACTTCTTAACTCCGAACAGCGGCTGGCCGTATTCGACCGGCTGGCCGTTCTCGACGTAGATTTTGACGATGGTGCCGGACACGTCCGCCTCGATCTCGTTCATCAGCTTCATCGCCTCGATGATGCAGACGACCGTGCCGGGCTCGACCTGCGAGCCGACCTTGACGAAGGGCTCGGCGTTCGGCGAGGACGCGCGGTAGAAGGTGCCGACCATCTCGGCCGTGACGATGTGCAGCTCCTCCTCGGGCGGCTCGGGCGCGGCGGCCGGCTGCGGCGGCGGCTCGGGCGCGGCGGCCGGGGTCGACGACTGTGTCGCCGCCGGCGCGTGCGAGCCGCCGGAACCGGACTGCATCGAGGCCAGCGGGCCGGGCGGCGCGGGCGCCGGGGCCGCGGCGGGCGCGGGGTTGCGCGCGAGGCGGATGCGGATGTCCGCGTTCTCGAACTCGAAGTCGGTCAGGCCGTGCGCGGAGAAAAGCTCTGTCAGCTCGCGCAGCTCGTCCATGTTGAGCCCCGACTCGTGACGGCGCGAGGAGGGCTGCCCCTCGGGACGCCGAGGCGGCTGCTCGGGACGGCCCCCGCCACCGCCGCCGCTGCGGCGACGCCCGCGGCCGTGGCGCTGCTGCTGCTGGCCGCCGCGCTCAGAGCTGCCCGAGTCGGCCTGCTGCTGCGGCGCGGCGGCCGTGCCGTGCTCGCCGCCGTGCGGCTGGGACTGGTCTTGATCGCTCGTCGTCATCTTCTGCCTCCGGCAGTTCTACGCCGCCGGCAACGTCATTGCCGGCGCAAGAGAAAAGCCCCTCCGACGCTTGCCGACCGAGGCGGGCGTGTGGGGCTTCTCCGTCCTGACAGGGCCGCGGAGACTTGCTCTCCGCCCTTGAAGCGCGCGCCGGTAATGCTCTCGGCGGGGAACCCGCTGCGCGCCCCGGCCCGGCCGCTTTAACTACTCCGTCTCCTGCTCGGCCGCGGTGGATTCGGTTTTCTTGGAGCGGCCGCCGCCCGCCGTCTCCTTCTTCTTGGTGGACTCGGCCGAAGAGGTCTCGGCCTTCGAGCCGGCCTTCGCAGACTTCTTCTTGCCGGCGGCGGACTTCGCCTTCTTCGAGTCGGCGGCCTCGCGGTCGCGCGAATTGTCGACCAACTCGATGATGGCCAGCTCGGCGTTGTCGCCGTCGCGGCGTCCCAGACGGATGATGCGTGTGTAGCCGCCCGGGCGCTCGGCGTAGCGCTTGCCCAGCTCGTCGAAGAGCCGCTTGAGCGCGGCGACGCCCGCCGTGCGCGGCATGTCCGCCTGCTTGCGCCCGCGGGTCGCGTCCTCGGCGCGGCGCGCGTTGCCGGCGTGGAAGAAGCCGGCGGCCTGACGGCGCAGGTGGAGCGCCTGCGCGGCCGCGTCGTCGCCCGAGGCCGCCCCGGCGCGCTTCGCCAGAGTAATGACGCGCTCGACGAAGGGGCGCAACTCCTTCGCCTTCGGCACGGTCGTGATGATGCGCTCGTCGCGCGCGTTGATCAGCGAGGTCGCGAGGTTGCGGAGCATCGACATGCGGTGCTCGCTCGTCCTCCCGAGTTTCCTGTGTGCATTCAAGTGTCGCATGACTTTACCAGTGATGAATGATGAGTGATGAGTGACGGGATAAGTGCTTTTCTTATCACTCGTCACTCATCACTTTAATCCTACTCCTCGTCGTCCTCGTCGTCGGCGTACTCGCTGAGGTCAACGTCGGAGCCGCCGGAGCCCGGAATCGGGTTGCCCTGCTCGTCGAAGGCCATGCCGAAGTCGAGCCCCATCCCGTGCAGGATTTCCTTGATCTCGTTCAGAGACTTCTTGCCGAAGTTCTTCGTCGCGAGCATCTCGCGCTCGCTGCGCTGGACGAGGTCGCGGATGGTGCGGATGTTGGCGTTCTTCAGGCAGTTGTAAGACCTGACCGACAGCTCCAGCTCGTCGACCGAGCGGTCGAGCACGTCGTTACGCGGCAGCGGCGGGCGCTCGATGTTCTGGTAGGCGAACTCGTCGGTGTCCTCCTCGAAGTTGATGAAGATCTGCATGTGATCTTTTATCAGCTTCGCGGCGAGCCCGATGGCGTCGTCCGGCTTGACCGAGCCGTCCGTCCAGACCTCGATGGTCAGCTTGTCGAACTCGGTGTTCTGACCAAGCCGCGCGGCCTCGACGGTGTAGTTGACCTTCTTGACCGGCGTGTGAACCGAGTCAATCGGGATGTAGCCGAGCGA
>JBEVKV010000408.1:0-7337 GCA_040509515.1 Pyrinomonadaceae bacterium
TTCTCGTCACGGTTTACGGTTTGCGGTTCACGCTCTCTTACTGCTTCTTCGCCTTGTCCTTCTTCTCGGCGGGCGGCGCGGCGGCGGCGTTGCCGTCGGCGTTGGCCGTCTCGGACTTGTCCTTGTCGAGGAGGGGCTGAACAATCGCCTTGTAGTTCTCGGCCGGCTTGATGTACGCCTCCCTGCGGAGCCCGCGGAGGTAGGTGTCGCGCTCCTTCTCGGAGCGCTCCTGCGTCATCACGCCGCGGACGAAGTTCTCCTTGAACGACTCGTCGCGCTCGTTGACGCGCAGAATCATGAAGCCCTCGTCGGCCTTGACGGGGTCGCTGACGCCGCCCACCTTCAGCCCCTTGATCGCGTCGGCGATGGCGCCCGACAGCTCCGAGAGGACGAACCAGCGCGCCTTGCCGTCGGGCTCGGCGAGCAGCCCCTTGAACTTCTTGGTCGGCTCGTGCTCGGAGTTCTTCTCGACCAGCTCCTCGAAGCTCGTGCCCGCGCGCGCGCGCGCCGCGAGGTCGGCGGCCTTCGCCTTCACGTCCGCCTCGGTGCGGCCGGCGAGGCTCAGGAACAGCTCGGAGATCGTGACGCTGACGAACTTCTCCTTGTGGGCGGCGTAGTAGTCGCGCAGCTCCTTGTCGCTCAGCCCGTAGTAAATTTTGGCGTCCACCTCGCGCTGCAGGACGGCTTGGCGCATGAACTGGCGGCGCAGCGTCTCCTTGATGTCGGCGAGGCTCAGCCCCTCGCGCCGCATCGCCTCCTCCAGCTCCTCGATGGTTGAGATTTGCGACTGCTTGGCGACGCGCAGCACCTCGCGGTTGACCTCGGCCTCGATGTCCTCGGTCATGCGCGGCATGTCCTTGCCCTTCTGGACGAGCAGCGCCTCGTTGATGAGGTTGAGGATGACCTCGGCCTGCCGCTTGTCGATCTCGGCCTGCGCCTGCTCGGCCGACAGCCCGCGCTGCTTGGTGAGCACTTCGCGGAACTCGTTGTTCTCGCGCCTGAGCTGCGAGAGCATGATGACGTAGTTGTCCACCTGCGCGACGGGCTCGTCGAGGACGATGGGCGCCGCCTCCTCCTGCGCGCGCGCGGGCGTGACGGCCGCGAAAGCGAGCAGCAGCGCCGCGAAGGCGAGCGACAGGCGCGCCGTGATGTTTCTCAATTGCACAGTTATCACTCCTCTAAAACGAAAACCGGGGGCAGCCTGCGGCAGTCTGCCGTTTCTTTGAACTTGAGTCTCGAACCTGCTTCGGGCGAGCTTTTTCTCTTGTCGGGCGCTGGCGGTCGGGAATCGCGGCACCGGGCGAAGTCGCGTATTCTACCCCCCGGCGCGGATTTCGAGCAACACGCCGCGGGCGCGCTCGATCAGCTCGGTGCCCGGCGCGGCCTCGACCTTAAGCACGCCGCTCGGGCTGAACGACGCGTCCCGGCCCTTGCCGACGAGCGCCAAAAGCTTCTCCGGCGAGACGCGCGCCGTCTCCTTCAGCTTGAAGGCGAGCCCCGTGGGCGTGCGGTCGATGGAGACGACGCCCGTCTCCTCGGCCGCCCGCCTGAGCCGCGCGTAGCCGAACAGGCGCTCGACCGACTCGGGCGGCCGCCCGTAGCGGTCTTCCGTCTCGCGCCGGATGACCTCCAGCGCCTCGTCGTCGCGCGCCGACGCGATGCGCTTGTAGGTGCGGAGTCGCTGCCCCATGTCGGAGATGTAGTCCTCCGGGATGGAAACGTCCGCGCCGAGGTTGATCGAGACGGAAGTCTCGTCCTCGGCCTGCTCGCCGCGAAGCTCCGAGACGGTGCGCTCAAGCATCTGCGTGTAAAGATCGAAACCGAGCGCGTCCATGTGCCCGGACTGCTGGCCGCCGAGTAAGTTCCCCGCCCCGCGCAGCTCCAAATCGAGCGCCGCCACGCGGAAGCCCGCGCCGAGGTCGGAGAACTCGCGGATGGCGGCCAGACGCCGGCGAGAGATGGCCGTCAGCTCGCCCTCCGAAGGTATCAATAAGTATGCGTATGCGCGGCGGTTAGAACGCCCGACGCGCCCCCGGAGCTGGTAGAGCTGCGAGAGGCCGTAGTTGTCGGCACGGTTTATGATGATTGTGTTGGCGCGCGGGATGTCTATCCCGTTCTCGATAATCGTGGTCGCGACGAGCACATCGGCTTTGAAATCCACGAAATCGAGCATCACCTGCTCCATCTCTTTTTCGTTCATCTGCCCGTGCGCCACGGTCACGCGCGCCTGCGAGACGAGGCGTTTGACGAGCGCCGCTATCGTGTCAATCGTCTCGACGCGGTTGTGGATGAAGAAGACCTGCCCGCCGCGCCCGAGTTCGAGTTCGATGGCCGACTTGACGACCGACTCGGTGAACTGCACGACCTGCGTCTGGATGGCGAGGCGGTCGCGCGGCGGCGTCTCGATGACCGACATGTCGCGCAAGCCCATCAGGCTCATGTTGAGCGTGCGCGGGATGGGCGTCGCCGAGAGCGTGAGCACGTCCACGCGCTTCTTCAATTGCTTCAGACGCTCCTTGTGCGCGACGCCGAAGCGCTGCTCCTCGTCCACGACGACGAGCCCGAGGTCGCGGAACGCCATGTCCTTCGAGAGCAGGCGGTGCGTGCCGATGATGATGTCGATGTCGCCCGACTCGACGCGCTTGACGATCTCCTTCTGCTCTTTCGGCGAGCGGAAGCGCGAGATGAGTTCGATGGTGACGGGGAAGGCCGCGAAGCGCGCGCGGAAGGTCTCGTAGTGCTGGTAGGCGAGCACGGTGGTCGGCGCGAGCACGGCCGCCTGCTTCGAGTCCATGACGGCCTTGAAGGCCGCGCGCATGGCGACCTCGGTCTTGCCGTAGCCCACGTCGCCGCAGAGCAGGCGGTCCATGGGGGTGACGCCCTCCATGTCCTTCTTCACGTCCTCGATGGCCGTCTCCTGATCGGCGGTCGGCACGTACTCGAAGGCGTCCTCGAACTCGCGCTGCCACGGGCTGTCGCCGGAGAAGGCGTAGCCCGTGACGAGCTTGCGCTCGGCGTAGAGCTTCAAAAGCTCGTCGGCCATGTCGCGCATCGCGCGCTTGGCCTTCGCCTTCGTCTTCTGCCAGCCGAGGCCGCCCAGACGGTCGAGCGTCGGCTCGTGTCCCTCGGCGCTCGAATACCTTTGGACTAAGTCGAGCCGCTCGACCGGCGCGTAGAGCTTCGCGTCGTCGGCGTAGAAGAGCAGCATGAACTCGCCCCGGCGTCCGCCGAGTTCGAGCGTCTGCAACCCGCCGAAGCGCGCGACGCCGTGGTCGATGTGGACGACGTAGTCGCCGACCTTCAAATCGCGGAAGTCCGACAGGAACGCGGCGGCCAGAGACTTCTTCCGGCGCGACGACCCAGTCGTCGCCCCGCCCGTCCCCGGCGCGCGGTGCTCCAGCGCCTGCCCGCTCGCCTCGTCGAACAAGTCCGTCTCGACGTGGACGACGAGCGACGCGCCCGGAAGCTCGAACCCGCCCGAGAGCCGCCCCGCGGTGACGACCGCCGCGAACTCTTCGGCGTCCGCGCCGCCCTCGCCCGCGAGCGCGACGCGCGAAGAGACGTTGTAATCCGAGAGCATGTCGCCGACGCGCTCGGCCACGCCCGCCGAGGGCATCGCGAAGAGCGTGAGCGTCCCGCCTTCGGAGCGCGCGCGGCGCACGTCCGCGGCGAGGTCGGGGATGCGCCCGTGGTAACGCCGCGCGGGGAGCGAGCGCCACTCGACCTCGGTCGCCTGCTCGACCGCCGGGAAGAGGAAGAGCGGCTGCGCCGTCTTGCGCTCGCGCCCGATCTGCGCGGCGGGCTGTTCGGACTCGCCGAGGAATCGCTCGTCGGTCTGCGCGGCCGCGCGGCCGAGCGCGCGGAACTCGACGCGCGGTACGCCGCCTAGCCCCGCGCGCAGCTCCTCGGCCGTCAGGTAAAGCTCCTCGGGTCGCAGGCCGATCTCGCCCGCCGCGTCGTTCTCGGCGTGGCGCGCGGCGACGGTCTCGAAGCTGTTCGCGAGGTACTGTTCGACGGCCGCCGGCTCGTCCACGACGAGCACGGCGTCGCGCAGGTAGTCGAAGGCCGTGGCGTCCGACTTGACGACCAGCGAGACGAGCCACTCCCAGCCGGGGAACGTCTCGCCCTCGTCGGCGTGGACGGTGCGGTCTTTGAGCGCGCGCGCGTGCGCCTCGTCGCCCCAGCGGTCGCGCGCGAACTCGGCCCACAAACGAAAGTCGTCACGGCCGACCGCAAGCTCGCGCATCGGGATGACCTCCGTCGACTGTAGCTGTTCGATGGAGAGCTGCGTCTCGGGGTTGAAGCGGCGTATGGAATCGACCGTGTCGCCGAAGAACTCGACGCGCACGGGCGCGGGCTCGCCCGGCGACCAAACGTCGAGGATGCCCCCGCGCATCGAGAACTCGCCGACCGCGCCCACCGGGTCTTCGCGCACGTAGCCCGAGGCGAGCAGCACTTCGACCAAGTCCTCCGGCGGATAGTCCTCGTCTCTGGTCAGAACTGCGCCGGCCTCAAGGAGCCGCGCCGGCTCGACCGTCCTGCGCGCCAGCGCGCGCGACGACAGGAGCACGAAGCCGCCGCGCCCGCGCGCGAGGTTCCAGAGCGAGAGCGCGCGGCGCTCAAGAGTCTCGGCGTGCGGCGAAGCGCCCGCGTACGGGTCGCCTTCGGAGGCGGGCAGCGTGAGCACCGACTCGCAGTCGTCCGCGCCCGTCTGCAGCGCGCCGCACCAGAAGGAGAGGTCGCGCTCCCACGTCTCCATGTCGCGGTTCGAGGCGACGACGACGGCGAAGCGCCGCCCCGTCTCGCGCCGCAACGCGGCGAGCGCCAGCGCGCGCGCCGGAGCCGACGTGAGCCCCGCCACCGAGACGACGCGCGCGCCCGAAGAGACCTCCGCCGCGAGACGCCGGAACTCCGCGCCCTCGACCACGCGCCGCAACACGCCCCGCAGCACGGGGGATGGTTCGACCGAACTACTCATCTCTAATCACTGCTTTTACTCTTTCGATGATGCCGGTGGTGGAAGCGCCTTCGACGAAGGGGAGCGCGAGGACGCGCCCGCCCGCCGCCTCGACCTCCTCGCGGCCGTGAATCTCGGAGGGCGCGTAGTCGCCGCCCTTGACCAGCACGTCGGGCAGGACTTCCGAGATGAGCTTGCGCGGCGACTCCTCGTCGAAGACCGTCACGAAGCTCACGGCCGAGAGCGCCGCGAGCAGCTCGGCGCGCTCGGCTTCGTTCATCACGGGTCGCTTCGCGCCCTTGAGCGCGCGCACCGAGCGGTCGCTGTTGATGGCGACGAGCAGCGCGTCGCCCAGCCGGCGCGCTTCCGCGAGGTAGCGGACGTGCCCGACGTGCAGGATGTCGAAGCAGCCGTTGGTGAAGACGAGCCTGCGCCCGGCCGCGCGCAGCTCGGCGCGGACGCGCAGTAACTCCTTCATGTCGAGAATCACTTTGCCGCCCATTGTCTTTTGTTCAATCGTAAAGGGTAAATCGCGAATCGTAAATCGCCGGGGCGCAGTTTTGTCAACGGAGGCGTCCGCGATTTACTATCTACGAATCATGACGACACGCCTTTACGGGGATGTCCTCCCCGACAACGACCAGACGCGCGCGCGCCGGGAGCACTTCCGGGAGATACTGCGGCTCGTCGGCAACCCCTACCCCAACCGCTTCGACCGCTCGCGCGTGACGGAGAGCGAAGAGGGCGAGGACACCATCAGTTCCGTCGTCGCGGAGTTCAGAAAGCACGAGCCGGCGGCCGAGCCGGGCGCGAAGCCGACGCCCGAGCAGTTGGAGTCGGCGAACGCGGTGCTCGGCCGAGCAGGCAAGGTTCAGGTCTCGGGCCGCTTAGCGACGCCGCCGCGCGTGATGGGCAAGGCCGCGTTCGTACACCTCTCCGACGGCAAAGAGCGTTTGCAAATCTACGTGCGCAGGCAGGAGGCGGTCGCCGTCGGCAACGACTCTTTGCGGCCCGTCGAGGAGCCGGAGAGCGGCTGGAAGCTTTTCCAACTGCTCGACCACGGCGACTTCGTCGGCGTCGAGGGCAAACTCTTCGTGACGAAGACGGGCGAGCTTTCCGTCCACGTCGAGACGATACAGTTTCTCTCGAAGGCGCTGCTGCCGATGCCCGACAAGCTGCACGGCATCAACGACCCCGAGATACGCCAGCGCCAGCGTTACGCCGACCTGATTGCTTCGAGCCTCAAGGTCAGGACGGACGAGGACGGCGACTCGCAACACGAACTCTCGACGCGCGAAGTCTTCGAGCGCCGCTCGAAGCTCATCACGGCGATGCGCCGCCACCTCGACGATCACGGCTACATCGAAGTGGAGACGCCGATGCTCTCGCCCATCGCCTCGGGCGCGGCGGCGCGGCCTTTCAAGACGCACCACAACGCGCTCGACATAGATTTATACCTCCGCATCGCGCCTGAACTCTATCTCAAGCGGCTCCTCGTCGGCGGCTTCGAGCGCGTCTACGAACTCAACCGTAACTTCCGCAACGAAGGCATCTCCACCCGCCACAACCCCGAGTTCACCATGCTCGAATTCTACACGGCCTACAAGGACGTGAACTGGATGATGGACTTTTGCGAGGAGATGATTCGGAGTTCGATTCAGACGGTGAGCGGCGGCACGACCGCCGCCTTTGATGAGACGGAGATTGATTTCGGGCGTCAGTTTCGGCGGCTGACGATGAGGGACGCGATTACCGAGTACGCGCCGGACGACGCGAAAGTCGGCGGCGACGAAATCGAGGCCGGCCGAGTGGTCGAACTGTTCGAGCAGTATGCAGAACACAATCTGATTCAGCCGACCTTCATCACGGATTTCCCCAAAGCCGTCTCGCCGCTCTCGAAAGCGTCGCCCGACGACGCGGCGGTGGCGGAGCGGTTTGAGCTTTACATCATGGGGATGGAAGTGGCGAACGGGTTTTCGGAGTTGAACGACCCGGCGGAGCAGTTGGAGCGGTTCGAGGAGCAGGCCAGACAGCGTGAGGGCGGCGACGAGGAGGCGATGCAGACCGACCTCGACTACGTCCGCGCGCTCTCCTACGGGATGCCGCCCGCCGCCGGCATCGGCATCGGCGTCGACCGCCTGACGATGCTCCTCACCAACCGCCGCTCCATCCGCGACGTGATACTGTTCCCGCACATGCGCCCGCGTCAGGCTTCGGAAGCGCAGACGTAGGCGGACGAAACGCAGGATTCGGACTCCTGACCCGTCGTCTCCAAAGCTAAAAGCGCGAATTTGCCGTCGAAAGCCGCGAATTTCGCGTCCGCACCCGCGATTCATGCCTTTAAAATCGCGGGTGAAAGGCTTTGAATCGCGATTCAAAG
>JBEVKV010000409.1:0-6146 GCA_040509515.1 Pyrinomonadaceae bacterium
GGTCGTCGGGGATGAGGACGGTGACGGACCGGCCGATGACCTCGTCGGCCGTGTAGCCGAAGACGCGCTCGGCGCCGCGGTTCCAGCTCGTGATGACGCCGTCGAGCGTCTTCGTGATTACCGCGTCCTCGGCCGAATCGACGACCGCCGCCAGCCAGTAGGCGGCCGCCTCGGGGCTCTGCGGCTGCGTGATCAGTCGGTTGTCGGCCTCGCTCGTGGGCAGGCGGTCGTCGGGCGTTTCCTCGGGCATAGGCAAACTTATCCACACTCGGCTCTATGGGAGTTAAACTTACGGGGGAAAGTTGTTGTGCGCGGATTATAAACGACCCGCCCCGTAATCTATAACCCGCCCCCGTCGCGCGCGATAAGCTGAGCCTTCTTTTGCCGGGTGAGATGGGTCGTCAAGAGCCACAGGGCGAGCCCCGCGGGGAAGGCCACGACGGCTAACAACGCCGAGCCGAAGATGGCGAAAACGCCTTCGTACCCTTGTGCTGAGTACTGCCCGCGCGGCACCGTGTAGCTCGCGCCGACGGCGTAGAGGATGCCGGTGCCGATTATGAGCAGCCCCCAGAGCAGCCCCGCCCCGACGCCCCACAGCCACGAGAGTCTGAGTTTATAACCCCTTCTCCCGGCGAAGATGATTATCAACACGGGGCTGGCGAATATCGCCAGCAGGAAGAGCAGCAGGAAAAAGTAGTCGGCGGGTTGGTAATAAAAAGGGACGGGCGCGCGCGCCGTCACCGCGAGCGCGTCCGCCGGGAGTTGGTCGAAACGCCCCTTCAGCACCCCGCCCTCCGGCTCAAGTTTCGGCTCGGTCACCACCGTCCAGCCGCGCGGCGCGGACACCGTCACGTCCAGCCCGCCGAAGCCCGCCCACTCGCGCGCCGGCGCGAGGACGTACGCGAACTGCCAGTACCGGACGGGGCTCGCCGCGTAACGGGACGGCGTGACCGAGTAGCTCGCGCGCAGGCGGTGCCTGCCCGGGGGCACGACGGGGTTGAAGGACTGCGAGTCGCGCGCGCCGTAAGACGAGCGCGAGCCCCCCGCGTAGCCGAGCTTGCGCCCGTCCAGCCACGGCGTCGTGTCGGGCACGCCCCAGCTCGGGGGCTGCTCTTTCAGCCGGACGGGTTGACTGCCGACGGGCTGGTCGTCGAGCCAGACGCGAAAATCTTTGAAGGCCGAGCCGAAGATGAAGACGAGGTTGAGCCGCCTCTCCTCGCCCCTGTTCTCAAGCTCGTAAACGGCCTCGACCAGAATCAACTGCCCGTCGTGCGAGCCGGCCTCTTCCAGAGGGCGCAGATCGACGTTCAGCGACTCGCGGAGGATGAAGACCTGTTCCAGTCCCGTCGGCTCCGTGCCCGCCTGACCGCCCTGCGAAGGCGCGGCCGCGTTGGCGAAGGCGGCCGCCGGCAGGCACAAGCTCAGCAGCAGCGACAGCAGAACGGAGAGCGGGGCGGGCGTGTTGAGTCCGGAGCTGTGACGCATGAATCTTTTCGCGGCTTGAAATGAGAATCGAAAGCCGGCGCACGCTGAGTCGGCGGCGCGGGCGGCTAGAGCTTGCGCATGCACCAGACTGACATCGAGCGCGTGCCGTGGACGACGACGGTCTTTAACGGTTCGAGCAACTCGCCGCGCAGCGAGCCTGTGGTCTCGCGCATCATCCGCTCGTCGGTGAGGAGCCATTCGCTCCCGCCCGGCAGCCTGTAGCGCCGCCCACCTAAACGTTCTAACTCCTCTTCAACTCCGGCGGTGGAAGCGAGGCGTGCGAAGAAGAGGCCGCCGGGCTTCAGGACGCGCCACATCTCCAAGACCATCGCCCGCCAGTGCGCCTCGTCGCGCGCGAAGTGCAGGACGGCGCTGCTGATGACGGCGTCGAAGCTCTCACCCTCGAACGACATCGTCTCGACCGGCTCGCGGCGGAAATTCTCTTCCGGCAGGCGCGGCGCGAGCGCGGCGGCGAGAGAGCGGACGTGCGACACGGCTTCGGGCGAGAGGTCTACGGCGCACACGTCGAAGCCCTCGCGCAGAAAGTAGACGAGGTTGCGCCCCGACCCGCAGCCCGCGTCGAGCACACGCATACCCGGGTTGAAGCGCCCTTTGAGAAGCTGGTCGAAGAGGTAAACGTCTATCGCCCCGAAGTGCTCCTGTAGATTCACGTCGCGCTCCAGTCGTTCAAGGTTGCGGCGCGGCCTGCCGCCATTCGAGCCGGCCGTCCACGCGCTGTCCGCCGATGACTACGTTTTCCAGCTTCAAGCCTTCGACGTTCTTGAGGACGAACGTGCGGTCGGCCTGTTTGATTTGGACGTTGCGCAGCGTCACGTCGCGCAGCGGCGCGGCCGCCGGGGCGTCGCCGTTGAAGACCGTGCCGGCGCGCTCGACCGTGAAGTTCTCGAAGACGATGTCGCGGTAGGTCGAAGGGAAGTTGCCGCCGAGCTGTCCGGGGTAGTCGAGCTGGAACCAGATGAGGTTGTCGAACGCCTCGACCGTGAAGTTGCGGACGCGGATGTGTTCGACCGTGCCGCCGCGGTCGAGGTTGGCCTTGAAGCGGATGGCGGACGCGCCCTTGCGCAGCACGTTGTCGCTGAAGTAGACGTGCCGGATGCCGCCCGACATCTCGCTCCCCAAGGCGATGCCGTCCTCGCCGCCCATGTCGTTGTGACGGACGACGACGTTCTCGCTCGGCCGATTGATCTCGCGGGCGTCGCGGTCGCGCCCCGACTTCACCACCACCGAGTCGTCGCCGGTGCGGAACCAGCAGTGCTCGATCAGAACGTAGCGGCTCGAATCCACGTCCACGCCGTCGTTGTTGGCGTAATGGCTGTCCACGCGGACGCGCCGCACGGTGGCGTGGTCGGTGTAGACGAGGTGGTTGACCCAGAAGGGCGAGTTGAGCACCGTGTAGTCTTCGAGCAGCACGCGCTCGGCGCGGAAGAACTGGATGATGCTCGGCCGCAGGTGCGTGCCCTCGCCGAAGACGCGCCGGGCCGCGGGCGTGCCGTCCGCGCCCATCCGGCGCAGTCGTTGGAAGTCGGGCTCGGCTTTGGGAATCCACGTCAGGAACTCGCTCGCGGCGTTGCCGTCGATGGTGCCCTTGCCGGTGATGGCCACGTCGCGCACCTCGAAGGCGTAGATGAGCGGCGAGTAGCTGTGTACCTCCGTGCCCTCCCAACGCGTGAGCACGACCGGCAGGTAGTGCCGCGCCTCGGGGCTGAAGAGCAGCGTGGCCCCTTCGGCGAGATGCAGGTTGATGCGGCTCGCGAGGTGGACGGGGCCGCGGCTCAGCCATTTGCCCGGCGGGATGCGGACGCGGCCGCCGCCTTCCGCCGAAGCTTTTTTGATGGCGGCCATGATGGCGGGGCGCGCGTCGGCCGTGCCGCCGGGCTGCGCGCCGAAGTCCGTGATGGGGTAGTCGCGCGCGGGAATCTCCGGCAGACGGATGTCACGCACGATCTCGTCGGCGCGCGCCCAGTCGTCGGCCGGCCGCGCGAGCGCCGTAAGCGCGACGCCCGGGACGAGCGCGACGGCGAAAAGTCGGACGACGAGCGACAGCGTTCGGGTTCGGTTCATGAAGTGACTCCTGAGACGTGACTCCTAAAACGTGTCCGGGGCTGCGGGGAATTAGTCGCCCGCGATAAAGTCCAGAAGGGCCCGGGCGTATTTGGCGAACGCATCGACCTGCGGGATGTGTCCGGCCTCGGGTATCTCGACGAGGCGCGCGCCGGGGATGCGCCGTGCGGCCGCCCTGCCGAGCGCCGGGTAGTCGCCCAACGTCGCGGCGACCTCTTTCGGCACGCGGTCTTTCCCGACGGCCGTGCGGTCGCGCTGCCCGATGACGAGCAGCGTCGGCGTCTTTATCTGCCCGAACTCGTAGACGACCGGCTGCGTGAAGATCATGTCCGACGTGAGCGCCGCGTTCCACGCCACGCGGCGGTAGTCTGGGTGGCGCGTCCACCCGGCGAGTATCTCGACGAGCGCGTCGTACTCGGGCTTCCACTCGCCGCCGAAGTAGTTCAGACGCTGGTACTCTTTGATCGACTCGGGCGTCGCGCGCATCTCCTGCGCGAAGTTCTCCTCGACCGTGCGGTAGGGCGCGACCAGCTTCCAGTCCTCAAGCCCGATGGGGTTGACGAGCGCGAGCCGCTCGATTCGCTCCGGGTACATCAGAGCCATCCGCGCCGCGAGCATCCCGCCCATCGAGTGGCCGACGACCGCGAACCTTTCCACGCGGAGCGAGTCGAGGAGCGCGCGCGTGTTAGAGGCGAGCGTCTGAAAGGTGAACTGGTAGGAGGCCGGCTTCGACGACTTGCCGAAGCCGATCTGGTCGGGCGCTACGACGCGGTAGCCGGCCTCGGTCAGCGCCTTGATGGTTGTTGCCCAGTAAGCGCCCGAGAAGTTCTTGCCGTGCAGGAGCACGACCGTCCGTCCGTTGGGCCGCGGGGCCGCAACGTCCATGTAGGCCATGCGCAGCCGCTGCCCCTGCGTGTCGAACTCGTGGAAGCCGACGGGGTGAGGGTAACGGTACTCGGTCAGCTCGGCGTCGAACGCAGGGGCCGCCGCGCGCCCCTGCGCGGAGGGTTGAGTCACGCGGTCTTGACCCGACGCCGCGAGCGGCGCGAGCGACAGGACGGACGACACGAGCAGCACGTAGACAAGTTTCCTCACTCCGACCCCCTTGAACGTAAAAAGAGTGTGTGGCGTGAAGCATAACTGATACGAGAATCGGTCTGCCAGCGTGGGTGAGGTAGGGCGGCGGCGCGACGTGCCGGCGAAGGTGGATGAAATTTAGTCGGCGTCGAAGCCGCCGGAGTATTCATAGGGTACGGGTCTGACGGCTCGCGCTCCGGCGTCGGGGCCGAAAGGCGGGGTTTTATAGTCGTCCCGTCGCGCGCGCCGGGTGGCACATCCCTTGCCAAATAGCTCGCCGTCAGCGGGCGACGGTCAGTCGAACTTTGGGGGAAGGATCGACCGGCAGGCGCGCTCGACGGACGAACTCCGAGATGGTAGCCGGTCGGCGGCAACTGGTGGCGTGGGGGCGTCGCCGTGGTGCTTCCGGCCGGCGCCTGTTTTTAAAGGGAAGTAACATCAATCATGTTCGAGCGCAGCAAACTCTTACGGTTAACCGCGGCGTCGTTTGTACTCTTCTGCCTGCTCGCGCCCGCCGCGGCGGCGCAGGACAAGAAAGCGAAGAAGGAGAAGAAGCCCGCCCCGGTGGGGCTGCCCGTGCTGTGGCGCGCGCCCGCCGACATACAGTCGCGCGACCTCTTTCTGGGGCCGGGCGGCGAGGCGATGCGCCCCGCCCTCGGCCGCGTCACCTTCTTGAAGGAGGAGGCGGGCGGCTTCTCGAAGAAGTTCCGCGTGCGCGACGCGGTCGGGCGCGTGTGGGTCGCCAAGCTCGGCAAGGAGGCGCAGGCCGAGACGGCGGCCGTGCGGCTCGTGTGGGCCGTGGGTTACATGACCGAGGTCAACTACCTCGCGCCGTGCGTCGTGATAGAGGGCGCGCCCGACCCCGGCAAGGAGTTCGGGAGGTGTCAGGGCGGCGGCTTCTCGAACGTCAGGTTCGAGGCGAGGCCGGAGGAGTTCGAGCGGCTCGACGAGTGGAAGTGGTCGGAGAACCCCTTCGTCAACACGAAGGAGCTTAAAGGTCTGGTCGTTATGATGTCGCTGCTGAACAACTGGGACATCAAAGACACCAACAACAAGATTCTGTACGTGCCGGGCGCGGGCGGCGCGCGCGGCGAGCTGCGCTACATCGTGAGCGACCTCGGCGCGACCTTCGGGCGGGTCAAGCTCGACGTGCCGGGGTTCTGGCGCATCCGGCGCAACCGCAACGACCCCGAAGACTACGCGAAGGACGCGTTCCTCGAAGACGTGAAGGGCGGGCAGGTCTATCTCTTCTACAAGGGGAAGCGGCAGGACTTGTTCGACGACATCCGCGTCGAAGAGGCGCGCTGGATCGCGGGGCTGCTCTCGAAACTCTCCGCGCGGCAGATCGAAGACGCCTTCCGCGCGGCCAACTACACGCCCGACGAAGTGCGCCTCCTGACCGCCGCCGTGCGCGAGAGGATTGACGAGCTGTCGAACATCCCTGCGCGCGCGGCCTCGAACAGATAACGGGAGAGTTCGTCCTGATAAGAGAAAGGCCGGCG
>JBEVKV010000410.1:0-48270 GCA_040509515.1 Pyrinomonadaceae bacterium
GCCCGCGCCCGCGCTCGCCTTCGCCAGCGCGCTCCCCGAAACTCCCGCGCCGCCCGACACGCTCACGCCCGCGCCGCCCGAGACGCTGACGCCCACGCTCGCGCTCACGCCGATGCCGCCGCCGACGCTCAGACCCGCGCCGCCGCTGATGCCGACGCCCGCGTTGACGTTGATGAGCGCGCCGGCCGAGAGCCGGAGCGGGTCGTCGATGTTGTTGGCGGCCGCGATGCCCTTCCAGTCGCCGCTCTTGCCGTTGCGCCCGGCCAAGCCCTGTATGCTGTCGCGGAACTGCGCGGTCTCAAGCGGCACGCCGCCGCCGCCGCCCTCGCCCTGTTCGCCGGGCAGGAACTCGATCTCCTGCCGCGAGATGCTCAGGGAGATGTTGGCGCGCAGCGGCACGCCCTCCTCAGAAAAGTATTCGAGCGTCTCGTCCATCGAATCGACCGTGCCGCGGAAGATAAAGCTGCCCCACTCGAACTGGACGCCGGGCGGGACGCGGTTACTGGCGGAGCCGGAGCCCGAGTCCGTGTCGGCCTTGATGTAGAAGGCGACCTTCTCCGTGTACACGCGCACGTCGGTGCCGTCGGCGGTCGTGTCGAAGAGCAGCTCGACCGCGAGCTTCGTCGTCCCCGAGCCGACGAACTGCTTGGACGAGCCGCCCGGCTGGTCGCCGCCCGAGTTCTTGTTCGAGAACGTGACCTTGAGAGACTGCGGGTTGAACTGCACGTCGACGGTCTTGCTCGCGTCGCCGTCCTTCGCAGACTTCTGGTTGGCGTCCCACTTGATGTGTTTGAGCTTGGCTCTCTTCGGCGTCGTCACGGTTCGCTGAACCCCCTTTTACGGCGTCTTCACTTTCATCGAGCGGTAGGCGATCTGCGCCTCCTCGACCGCCACCTGACCGTCCTTCGCGTTCAAGGCCGCGCCCTTAATCTTGACGGGCAGGCAGCCGTAGAGGCTGAAGCGCAGCGCCGGCTCGCCCGCGTTGTTGAGCATCGTCACCTGCCCGAGCGCGGTCAGCCCGCGCTTGTTCGCGCTCTGGCCTTCGTTCAGGCCCCCGGCCGCCGCGTTGAACCACTTCCAGAGGTCGAGGTTCGAGGTCATCCCGCGCTTCAAGGTCAACTGGCCGTAGGTGACCGGCCCCGGCAGGTGAATCTGTTCGAGGTTGTTGCCGCCCTCGCGCACGGTCTTCGGCTCCATCGACATCTCAAGCCCGTCGCACTCCGCGAACTGCGCGTCGCAGATCGGGCTGGTGAGCCCCGCGCCCTGCGGGTCGTCCACCATCAACTGCACGTCGAAGCGGAACGAGGTGAACGGGTAGTCGTCCCAGTCGGCCATAACTTTTCAGCCCTCCCTCGCCATGAGCAGGTCTTCGGCCACGCGCGTCAGCAGCACCGTGATGAACTCGGTCGGCTGCGAGGGCGCGACCTGTATCTGTGCGACGAAACGCCCGGCGTCCACGCTCGGCGGCGGGTTGACGCTCGCGTCCGTCACGACGTTGAAGGACTGCTCGGGGCTGGCCCCCGCGAACGCGCCGAGGCCGTGCATGAAGAGCAGCGCGTCTTCCAAGACGAGCCGGACGCCGCGCCGGAACCGCTCGTGGTTCGACTCGAAGACGAAGTCCATGCCGCGCTCGACGACGAACTTGCGGATGAGGATGAGCAGGCGGCGGACGGAAATCTGGAGCCAGATGGACTCGTCCGAGAGCGTGTGCGCGCTCATCGCGCGGAAGTCGCGCGCCTCGCGCCGGACGAAGTTGAACTGAAGCTCGAAGAGGTCGGCCCAGTCCGAGGTCGAGATGTCGGGCGCGAGGCCGAGCACGCCGGTCAGCGCGACGTTGGCCGGCGCGACCCAGACCTGCCGCTCGCGCTCGCGCGCCGCGATGAGCCCGCAGGCCGCGCCGTCGGGCGGGACGGCGCGCAGCCGGTCGGCCGACGCGTCGTCGGCGAGCAGCAGCCACGGGTGGTAGACGCCCGCGTAGCTCAAATCGGCCACGTCGCGCGCGTCGGTGTAGACGTTGCGGCGCTCGGGCAGGCCGAGACGCGCGCGGAACTCCTCCTGCCAGCGGACGCAGTGTCGCTTCTCGTAGAAGGAGGGGAGCGCGAGCACGGCGAAGGCGTCGCGGCGCGCGTGACAGAAGTTAAGGAGCGCGTGGTGCAAGCCGACGATGCGCGCCTGCTCGTCGAGGTATTGCCGGTCGGTCTCGTCGTTGGCGTTGAGCCTGACGGTGTAGGGAAGCTCGGCCGTCTTCAAAGGATTTACCGCGGGCGGCACGGGGACGTAGGTCGGGGCCGCCTGCTGCGCGTCCGCGTCGCGCGGCTCGCAGCAGTGGAACGTCGAGAGGTCGGGCGGCTCGGGCGGCGGCGGCTCCTGCGGCGGCGGCTCCTGCGGCGGCTTTTCGCCCTTCGCGGGCCACTCGCGCTGCACGGCTTCGGGCAGAGAGACAAGCGCGACTTCGCCGACGAAGGTCAGGCTGTGCAGGCCGCGCAGGCGCTTGTCCTGTATGTAGAAGCGGTCGAACGCCTGCGCCATCAGCGAGTCGCCGGTCGGCGGCTGGACGCTGATGTTGGGCACGAGCACCTCGTCCACGAAGAGCGACGGGTCGAACTCGCCGAGGTCGTCGCCGCCGCCCCCGAGCGGGCCGACGATGTCGCCTTCGTCCAAAACCGAGAGCATGCCGAGCGGGATGAAACTTATCCCGTCGCCTTCGACCGGCGAGAGCAGGCCGGCGAGCGCGGTGGAGTCGAGCCGCGCCAGTCGCGACGGCTCGACGCGCGCGTCGCCGCGCAGGGCGCGGAAGAGTTCGGCGGTCTCGGCGGCCGTCGCCGGCTGCGAGCCCTGCGCGCTGCCGGCGCGCGCGCCCGCGCCGGATTCTCCGCCCTCGACGCGGCGGCGCAGGCTGCTCGACTCGCTCAGGATGGCGTCGCCCCAGAAGCGCGCGTGGCCGTGGTTGAAGGCCATCTCCTCGACGGTCGGCCGGCGCTCCGCGCCCTCGCGCAGCAGCAGGTCGAAGCGCAGCCGCTCGACGCCGACGAGCGACGAGGGCGGCGTCCCGGGCACCTTCTGCGCGGGCAGGTAGAGCGCGTGCGGCGCGCGCGCGAGGAACTGCGTCGCGCCGCCCGAAGTCTTCGAGACGGCGACGCCCGTGACGGGGAAGAGCATCGTGTTGCCGTCGATGCGCTTGAGCCGGAGCACGTCCCCCCCGACGACCTTCGACGCGTCGGGGCCGGTCATCTTGAAGAGGAAGTTTCTGTCGAGCGAGCCCTCTTCGCCCTCGGCCGAGAGCGTCCCCGTCACGAAGAGGCGTTCGAGCCCGCCGGGGCTTTCGGCCCCCTCGCCGTGCCTTTCGGCCGCGAGCCTGTCCACGCGCACGACGAACGGGAGCGTCTGCGGCGCGAGCAGGAGCCAAGCGTTGCGCGTCAGAAGCTCGACGCGCTTGGCGGCGGCCGTGCCCGCGGTCTCCGAGGGGCGGCGCACCTCCTCGACGGGGAAGAGGAATTGCCGGTCGCCGTTAAAGCTCAGACGCAGAATGTCGCCCGCGGAGACCGCGTCGGGCGCGCTGCCCGTCGCCCAGAGGATGCGCTGCTTCTCGACCCCGCCCTCGAAGACGGGCGCGAGCACGCGGAAGACCTCTTCGGGCGGCGACGCCGAGCTGAGCCTTAAGGGCAGCGGCGTCGAGCGCAGACGCGCGCCGAGCCGCAGCGCCTCAGACCAGCGCCCCTCCGAAGAGGCATAGGCCGTGGCGAGCGTCGGGTCTGCGTCGGACGAGCCGGGCTCGTACCTGCCCTTGAGCGCGACCAGCCCGCCGAGCCGGAAGAGCGTCCGCGTCGAGTCGCGCCCGGCGACGCGCACGACGTGGCAGCGCCGGCCGCCCTGCGCGAAGAACGAGGCGACGGCCGCCGGCAGGTTGGCGTAGACGGTGCGGCCGTCGCGCTCGCGAGCGAGCGCGAGGTCGCCGCCGAAGATGGCGCGGTAGGTGTCGAGGTCTTCGACCGCGACCGGCCAGTCGAGCGGCCCGCGCTCGGCGTAGCCGACGAAGCCGGCCACGTCGAGCCTCGGCAGCCCCGTCCCCAGCGGGCGCCGGCTCGGCAGGAAGTAGACTCCCGGCAGGCGTATGTTGGACGCTCGAATCATGACCGCGTTCGTGTGTGTGGCTCGCGGGCACGCCGCGCGCTCTCGCGGCGTCGGCGTGCCTCGGGGTTGGCGGCGCTCGGGTCTCGGGCTCAAGACCGCGCCGGGTCGTCAGGGGTGGGGCGCGCGCGGGCGGCTACTCGACGCTCAGGCTCTCGCAGGCGAGCACCAGCTCCTCCATCGCCACGTCGGTGCCGCCCTTCGCGTTGAGGGTCGGGCCGGTGTACTTGATGGGGCGCGCGTTCATCAGCCGCCACGTCATGACGGGGCCCGAGTGGTCTTCGGCCATCAACTCGATGGTGACCTGGTCGAGGACGCCGTTCTGCACGCCCTCGCGGATGTCCTTGAGCCAGCCGAAGAAGTCGGCGTCGCCGATGAGCCCGCGCTTCAGGGTCACGTCCGTGACCTTGTAGACGCCCATGATCTTGCGGACGTGGTTCTGCGGGTCGTTGCCGTTGCGGTACTCGGCGACCGTGGCCTCGATGCCGAGGCCCGAGACCTCCTGAAACCCCGCGCGGACGGTCTCGGCCCCGCCGAAGCGGGTGGCCGTCACGCGGAAGTTGAAAGCGCCGTACGGGTTGTCGCGGTGGACTGCCATCTCTTACTCCCTTTCTTCAAACTGTCTCAGAGGTGAGTAATGAGTGATGAGTGATAAGTGATGAGAGAAGAACGGAAGTCTCTTGTCTTCTCACTCATCACTCATCACTTGTCACCCATCACTTCATTTAAACTTTCCGGTCGGCCGTCCACTGGCCGATGCGGAAGATGACGAACTCGGCCGGCTTGACGACCGCGACGCCGACGAGGCAGATGAGCCGCCCGTTGTCGAGGTCGTTCTGCGTCATCGTCGAGCGGTCGCAGCGGACGAAGTACGCCTCCTCGGGCTTCGCGCCCATCAGCGCGCCGCTCCGCCACTCGTTGAAGAGGAAGTCCTCGACCGTCCGGCGGATGTTGGCCCACAGCGGCTCGTTGTTGTTCTCGAAGACGGCCCACTGCGTCCCCTTGTCCACAGAGTGTTCGAGGTAGGCGAAGTAGCGCCGCACGGAGATGTACTTCCACTCGGGGTCGGAGCTGATGGTGCGCGCGCCCCACAGACGGTAGCCGCGCCCCTCGAAGAAGCGGAAGCAGTTGATGCCCTCTGGGTTCAGCACGTCCTGCTGCGCCTTGTTCAGAAGCGTCTCGAACCCGATGGCGCCGCGCACGACCTCGTTGGCCGGGGCCTTGAAGACGCCGTGCTCCACGTCGTTGCGCGCGTAGATGCCCGCGACGAAGCCCGACGGCGGCAGCTCTATCTCGCGCACGCCGTCCGGGTCGTTCGGGTCGAGCACCGTCACCCACGGGTAGTAGAGCGCCGCGTGCTTCGAGTCGAACTTGCCGCGGAAGTTCCGCACCTCGGAGAGGACGAACCCGTCGGGCGAGTCGAGCACGGCCACGCGGTAGCGCATCTTCTCGACGTGCGTCAGGAGGTGCGACGTGATCTGGCTGGCGCGCGTGTCGTTGTTCACGGCGTCCTGCGTCGATTGGTAGGAGTAGCCCGGCGCGGCGACGATGGAGATTTCGTCCACGCCCTCGAAGGCGAAGAGCCCCGTCATGGTCGCGCCCGTGTCGCTGCCGCGGTAGCTGTTGGCGGTCGGCAGCCGCCCGTCGTCGCCGCCCGTGAGCGTGAGCGTCACGGTCAGCTCGGAGGGCGACGGCCGCTCGTTGCGCGGCGGGCTGAACGCCTCGCGCTCGTCGGGGCCGGCGACCTGCCGGACGAGAACGTCGGCCATCGCGGTGCCCAGCAGCGCCTCGGCCAGCGCCGAGCCGGTGTCGATGGAGTCGAGCCGGATGGCGAACGGGACGTGCAGATAGCGGTTGCGCGACTCGGGCTCGTCCTGAAAGTAGTTCGAGAGCGAGTTGCGGCTCCCGGGGCTGAACGAGAACTCGCCGATCAGCTCGTCGGAGCTGAAGCGGCCGGGGCGGCGCACGCTGACGATGACCGTGACGAGGTGCACCGAGTAGTTCTCGCGCGCGTCGAAGCGGTCGAGCCCGACGGTGCCGGTCGTCGTGGCGTTGTCGAAGGTGACCACGCCGTCGTCGTCCTTCGTCACGTCGTAGAAGCCCTCGGCGACGGGGTTGACGGTCGGCCCCGTCGCGGGCGAGCCCGTCGGCACCTGATTGATGAAGACGAGGTCGTGGTTGGTCAGACCCGAGACGACGGTGTTGCCGCCGGCGTCGGCCGTCAGGACGTTGGGGCCGACCTTGACCGTGAAGGTGATGCGCATGTTGCCGCCCGAGCCGGGGAAGCGCGCCCAGACGAGCGGCGGCGAGCCCGCGGCGAACGCCTTGCCGAGGTCGGGGTCGATGTCGGTGTCGTCCGTGTCGTACTCGTAGACGCGCGCGACGTAGAGCTTCGTCCCGCCGTTGTCGAAGAAGGCGCGCACGCCGTGCGCCATGAAGTTGTGCTGCGTCTCGTCATCGCCGTCGCCGCTGAAGACGAGCGAGTCGATGCCGCCGTAGATGCGCTCGAAGTCGGCGAAGCTGGTCAGCAGCTCGGGCTCGCCGCCGACGGGGCCGTAGCGCGTCGGCCCGATAAAGCCGGTGACGGTCGTGCTGACGCCCTCGATGGACTTGGCGCGGTAGCTGACCTCTTCCACGTACACACCTGGCGCAAGATACTCTGGCATGAGAAGACCTCTCTTTCGGTTTTTAAGGCGAGACGACGCTTGGCGGGACGAGCCACACGCCGGAGTCCTGTGCCCCGTCGGTGCGCGCCACCAGGTCTTTGCCGAATTCGATTTCCGCCTCCAGCGCCGCGCCGGGCGGCCCCGAAGCGCCCGCGACCGCGAAGACCTCGGCGGCGGACTGGTTCAGAAGCGACGGGAGGACGGGGAAGTAGCGCGCGGCCGCGGCCTCGGGCGACCTGTCGGTCACGCCCTCGGTCTGCCCCGTCAGGACTTCGACCCTCCCGCGCTCGTCCGTGGTGATGAACTGCTGCCCCTGCGGCTCGTAGAAGAAGCGGAGCGTGACGGGCCAGCGCAGCTCCGAGATGGTCTGCCGACCCGAGGTGTTCGGCGAGGTGGTCGTGACTCCGGCCGGCGGCCTCAAAGGGTTCGGCTCGGGCAGGAAGAGCGCGAACTCGCCGCGCCAGTCGGCCAAAGCGACGTAGACGGTCGGCGGGCTCGTCACCTCGTACTGCGCCTCGATTCGCGCGAAGCGCGCCGGAGTGGGCGAGCCGTCGGGGGCGAGCCGCGTCGCGTCGCGCACGCCGCCGCGGATGGTCGTCAGCCCCGTCGAACGCGGCCGCGCGGGGGCGGGGAAGAGGAACGTCGTCAGCAGACGCGCGCGCGGCAGCATCAGGCGCATCGCGTAGGGCAGATAGCCGCCCCGCGCGTCCTCGACGAAGACGGCGAACTCGCGCCCCGAGGGCGACGCGGGCGGGCTCGTCTCGAAGGCGGCGTCGTTACCGAACTCGAACTCGCGCAAGCCCGGCAGGTCGCGCAGCGCGTAGACGCCCGAGCGCGTCAGGTAGGCCGGCGTCGGGCGCGCGAGGCGGTCGGTCGGCAGCGCCGTCACCGACAGCCCCGAGGAGACCTGCGAGCGCGTCGCGATGTCCACGCAGCGCAGCCCGAGCGGCACGGTGCGCGCGAGCGTCTCCAAAGGCTGGAACGTCAACCTCAAACCCTTTAAGCCCCCTTCAGCGCGCCGTACTCGAACTGACGCCTCGTGACAGGCGCGCCCTCCGATAATTCGTAGAGCGACTCGATGCGGACGACCCGCGCGACGTACGGGACGGAGAGCTGGTACTCGGTGCCGAGGTCGTCCCAGATGCGCATCAGCTCCTCGTTGGTGAGCTGCCCGGCGACCACCTCGACTGTCTCGTCGCCGCGGAACGTGTCCTCGCGCACGCCGTTCAAAAGCGACGACGAGAGGACGGGGTTGTCCTCCAGAAGCCTCATGGCCCAGCCCAGTATCGCGTGCTGTAGCGAAGCCTTCGGGGCCCAGACCGTGATGAAGAAGTGCAGGTCGAGCGGCAACAACTGGCGGCGCATGTTGCCCACCGGGTCTTTGACCAGCGGCGAGCGCTGCGTCGGGTTGACGTGGACGCGGTAGAGGAAGAGGCTCACGCCCTGCGCCATGTGATCCTTGAAGTCCGGCGTCGCGTAGACCTCGAACTGGAGGCTCGCCGCCGGCTCGATCAAGTCCGGGCGGTAGGACTCCTGCAAGAGCCGCATGACGGCGTCGCAGGTCACCTGAATGGCGTGAAATTCTGCCAAGTCGCTCCCTCAAAATCGCTCTCGAAATTCTTTCAGGACTTGCGCGCGCCGCGCGCCGCGGGCCGCGCCGACACCAGAGGGCGGTAGACGAACTCGCGGCCGCCGCTCACCGAGACGGCGCGCTCGTCGCGGCGTATGAGTCGCAGGTGGTGGAGCCGTCGTAGCCGGTTGCTCGCGGCGCTCGGCAGCAGGCCCAGACGCTCGCGCAACTCGCGCGAGGTCAGCCCGCCGGAGCGCTCGACCGCCTTGAGCGTGTCGCGCTCGGCGGCGGTCAGCTTGCCGAAGTTGTGACGCGCGCCGCCCCTGTCAACCACCGGGATCACGTCGCGGCCGAGCCGCGCGACCATCTCGATGGCTTCGACCAAGTCGCGGTTCCGCGTGTCGACGCGGAAGACCACGAACCGCTCCTCGAACTTCGCCGTGCGCAGCACGTCCACGACCGAGAGCGCCTCCTTGAGCGCCTGATTGCTGGCCTGCCGGACGCCGCTCAGGTCTACGAGCAGCGAGCCCTCTCGCGGGAGCGCGCGCAGCCGCCGGAAGATGGCGCGGTAGATTCTGTGGCCGGCCTCGCCGCCGAAAAGCATCCCGCCCGCCGTCATCGGAGAGACATCGAGCCGGTCGGTGAAAGCGCCGTTGCGGGCGGCGGCGTTTTTCCGGGTGGGGGGCTTGCGGCTCAAATGGACACCCCGGCCGGCCCTGTGCCGGCGCGTGTCGAAGCGAGCTTGACCACTACGGGAGTGCGCGCGCCGCCGGCGTGGGGCGGAAGGGCCGTCGGGGCGGGTTGCGCCGTTTGGCGGGGCCGCGTCTGACCCCGTTCGAGTCTGCGTCCTGTGCCCGTGTGTTCGGAACGGGGTTATGATGTCACGGCCGGCGGGGAAAAACTTGGCGTATATTTTTCGCCGTGCGGCAATTTTTTCGATTCGCCGCGGTACTTCGTCGGCGAGCGGCGGTAGGCCGTGCGGAAGACGCGCTCGAAGTGCGAGAGGTCGTTGAAGCCGACTTCGAGTGCGACGCGCGTGACGGGCATCTCGGTGCGCGTCAAAAGCTCGGCCGCGCGGCGCAGCCGCACGCGCCCGAGGTAGCTGACGAAGCAGACGCCGAGCCGCTCGCGGAAGACCTTGCTGAAGTGGCAGCGGCTGTAGCCGGCGGCGCGCGCCGCGTCGTCGAGCGTGATGGGCTCGCTGTAGCGCTCCTCGATCAGCTCAAGCGCGCGGCCGATGCCGGGGCCGGCCCCCGCCGACTTCGGCTCGTAAAGCCTCAGCGTCGGCGAGACGTCCGAGCAGCTAAACTCCCCGCCCGCGTCCGCGGGGGCGCGCTCGCCCTCCGAGACTTCGCCGGCCGGGAGCGAGCCGCCGACGAGCGCGCTCACCAGCGCGTCCTGCCCCGTCCCCGCGCCGAGCGCGACGACCGGCGTGTCGCCGCAAATCTCCCAGACGCCGCGCGCGTGGCTCTCCCAGCCGAGCCGCGTCGAGCAGCCCGAGAGCAGAATCAGATCGACGCGCGTCAGGCGCAGCGCCTCGGGGATGTCCTCGAAGAGCAGCGTGTAGAGCACGCTCCAGCGGTTCGCCATCGCCGAGGCGACGAGCTTCCCGCACTCGCGCCAGGGGCCTACGGCCAGAAGTGTCCTTGACATCGGCTCGACCTCCGCCCGCGCCGCCGGCCGTCTAAGCGGCGGCGCGGGTCACACCCGTTTAGTGAGATTTAGTAAACGCGCCTTCGCGCCGTGACGGAACGCCCGGCGGCGACGGCGTCCCGGCACGCCTCGGCGGCGTGTAGGCTTGGTCGCGGGTCGCCGGGGCGGGCTCGTGCCTCTCTTCAGAAGGAGTGGCGGCGCGGGTGTTGTGCGTGCTCCGCCGCGCGGCGCGGGGCCGCGTCGGCGGACGTTACGAGCAGGCGGAGGCGTGTGAGCCGCGCGCGGCTCGGGCGTGTGTCGGAGTTCGCGGCGTGGTACGTGCGGCGAGGCGCGTGGGAAGGGGGCGTCCGTAAGTGCGTGACGTGCATGACTCTCCTGTGACGGAATTTGAGCCGACGCCGCACTATGCGCTAGGATACTTGCTGCGGGCGATGTATCTCCGGCGCGAAGTGTGCGGCGGCAGTTACATTGTCTCGGGCCCTGCCGCTATTAGCCGATAGCGGCGGGGCTTCTTCGTTTGGTTGCTCGGGGTTGTAAGTCTTCGAGTTTGAACCGGGATGCGTCACACAAGCGTAGAACACCGGGTCGTCAGGAGGCGGCCGGCAGGTCTGCATCGCGATGAGGCAAACGCGAAGTCGTTTTGCGTCAGTGTAAAAGAGCTAAATGGAACGTTGAGATTCGAGAGGACATCAGGCCAAGAGCGCTCGCGGGGCAAAGCCAAAAGGGCGAGGGGTTGTTTTTGGGTTTCAGGGCAGGCGGGAGGATAAGCCCATCACGCGTATAAGTCAATAATAATTTTTTTGCCGTTCGCGTGTTTTAGAAAACACGCGATTTACGTCGTCCGCACGCTCCTCAAAGCGCGGCCGGGCGGCCGTCGAACACGCCGGCAGAAAAGTCAGCGGCAGCAGGGTTCTCATCCCGACTCTCACATCTTCAGTTGAGGCGGAAGGCGACGAGGCGTTCGCCCTTCGAGACGTAGAGCAGGCCGGCGCCCTCGTCGCTGATGAAGCGCTCGTCGGGGTCGCCGAGCCGCACCTCGCGCGCGGCGCGCCCCGAGTCGATGTTGACGCCGACGAGCCCGCGCCCGCCGCCGCGCAGGGAAGTGTAGAAGTACATCCAGCGGCCCCGCAGCGCCGCCAGACGCCGCGTACGCATCAGGAAATTCGACAGCCGCGCGAGCTGGCTCGCCGGGTCGAGCCGGTCTAACAGACGGTCGGACACGTCGCCGGCCGAAGGCGTCGCCACGCGCGGCCTCGTCACCGAGACGTTGCCGACGCCGTTCGCCGCGCGCCGCACGCGCGAGAGCGCGCCGAAGGTCGAGAGCCGGTCGGCCGCGTAAGAGCGCGCGTAAGAGCGCGCGCGGTCGGAGGCGAGGCTCGTCAAATCCGCCAGCGTGACGTGCGCCGCCAGCCCCGACGAGCGCAGGCCGTTCAACGCACCCACCAGACGCGCGCCGCGAAAGACGGTCGAGGCCGCGCCGCCGTAGCGGAAGTAGAGCGAAGCGGCGCGCGCCGCGACGGCCGTCACCGTGCGGAGCAGGCCGCGCCCGGGCGGCTCGTGCCGCTCGCGCCAGAGCGGCGTCGCGGTCGAGCCGTCGAAGGCGGCCAGCTCGTTCTTGCCGCCGAGCACAAGCTCGCCGCGCTCGTTCAGGAGCACGAAGGCCGCGGCCTCGACGTTGTGCGAGACTTTCAGACGCCGCTTGCCCGTCAAAGAGTCGAGCAGGATGAGGTCGTCGCGGTCGGCGACCGCCGCCGTCCCCGCGTCGGGCAGCGCGAGGTTCGTCAAACCCTTGTCCGCGCCCTTGTAGCGCCAGATGGTCTTGCCCGTCGCGGCGTCGATGGCGCTCACGCCGTAGGGGCCGCGCGCGATTGTCTCGCCGTCTTCGAGCCGCGTGAACTGCCCGCCCGTCCTCACGTAGAGCACGCCGCCGGCGAGCACCATCTCGGGCGTGAGCCCCAAGTCCTTCGACTCCCACGCGACCTCGCCGTCGGCGCGCGAGACGGCGCGGACGCGTCCGCGCCCCGAGACGTAGACGAAGCGCTCGTCGGCGAGCGGGTCGGCCTCCGTGAGCGCCAAGCCGTCTTCGTTGACGCGGAACTTCTCGCGCCGGCGCTCCTTGCCGGTGCGCGCGTCGAGCGAGGTCAGCCCCTCGTAGAAGAGATACAGACGGCCGTCGAGGAAGGCGGGCGGCCGGTAGTTGTCGAGCGTGTAGGGAACCTCTCTGTCCTTATCGTCGCCCCACGCGACCGGCATCATCTCGACTTCGCTCTCAAGCTCGCGCTTCCACAGCTCGTCGCCCGACGCGATCTCGAAGACGTGCAGCTCGGGCTTGCGCCTGAAGCCCGCGCGCGGCTTCGACTTCGCGTCGCGCGCGAAGACGGCGGCGAGCAGCCCGGCCTCCGGGTCGAAGGCGGTCTGCATCACCGAGCCGCGCGTCTTGTCGCTCCGCCAGAGCGAGTCGCCGGTGACGATGTCGAGCGTCTCAAGCCGCGTCTTGCCGCCGCGCTCAAGCGTGACGAGCAGCACGTCCGTGCCGGGCACGGACGCCACGTCGGTCTCTTCGAGCCGCGTGTCCTTGCGCCGCCAGAGCACGTCGCCCGTCTCGGCTTCGAGACCGTAGAGCGACTTCTCCGTGCCGACGACGAGCACGCCCACGTCCGTCGTCTGGTAGAAGCGCACCGCCGCGTCGAGCTTCGCCGCCCACGGCTCCGCCCCACGTACGCCGGGCGCGGACAGGAGGACGAGCGCCGCGACGAACGCGACGCGGCGGAAGATGAAATTGTCGGGGAGCGACGCGGGAAGGCTTGTCAAAAGTCGCATGGTTAATGCTCTCGGTAAACTTCGACCTTCAGTCTACCAGCGAGAGGAACTCGGTCAGAATCCTCTCGGTGATGCCCCAGATGACGCCGTGCTCCGAAGGGTAGCCCGGCCACTCGCGCTCGACGCCGGCGAAGGCCATGCGGAAGACGGCCGAGCGGCCGCCGCGCTTCAACTCGTCCACCGGAATCCAGAAGGCCGCCGCGACCTCGCCGCTCAGCACGAGTTGTTCGGGCGCGCCGTCCACGTCGCCCGCGTGGTACTCGCGCGGCGCGACCGTGAGGAACGGCGTCACGGAGATGCGCGGCACGAGAGGACTTTGTGGTGTGACCGTGCCGAGCCGCCCGAGCACCTCGCCGCCCGCGCGCAGGTCGAGCCCGACCTCCTCCAGCGTCTCGCGCACGGCCGTCGCCAAAAGGTTCTCGTCCTCTGCTTCAGCGCGCCCGCCGGGCAGCGCGAGGTGACCCGACCAGTGGTCGCGCTCCGCCTCGGAACGCTTGATGACGAGCAGCTCCGGCCCTTCCACACCGCCGCGCAGCACGAGCGCGACCGCCGCCTGACGCGGCCGTTTGCCGGACTCTTCGTCGTCTTCTTCGCGCGACTCGAACCCCGCGGCTTCATCAGGCCCGGGGGCCGGCGCGAGGACGCCCGCGCCGACGCGCGACTTGAGCCTCGTCACGAAACTTGAAAACTCGCTCATCTGCTCGCTCATCTGTTTGTCCGTCGGCGCGACCTCGGGCGTGGGTCGCGCGGCTGCCCGAGTCCCGAAGGCGCGTCGAGCCGCGCGACGCGGCCGTTCTCGCCGACGGCCCACGCCGCGTCGCCCTTCGGCGCGACGCTCACGGCGTGAAAGCCTTCACCGCCGAGCGCGCGCCAGTTGCGCCCGCCGTCCGTGGAGAAGTCCGAACCCGACGGCCCGACCGCGACGAGCGTCAGCCAACGCGTCCCCGGCACGTACGCGACGCAAGACCTGTAGCCGGCGGGGTGTCGAGCCGCCGAGACCGCGTGCCACGTCCGGCCCCGGTCGAAGGAGAGCGCGACGTTGCCGTCGGACTCGCGCTCCATCGTGTAATCGCCCCCGACGATAGCGCCCCGCCCCGCGCCGGCGAAGGCGAGCGAGAAGACGCCCGCCGACTTGCCTGCGGCCAGCGGCGCGGTCGAGACTTTCCACGTCACCCCGCCGTCCTCCGAGCGGAAGACGCGCGGGCCGGCCGGGCCGCCCGTTCCGAACCACGCGTCGGATTGGCCCGCGACCGCCGCGCACGTCCCGCTCGCGGCGAACCCGCCCTCGCCTTCGAGCGCCGGCGGCATTCCCGCGGGGTCAATCTCCCTCCAGGTGCGCCCGCCGTCCTCCGTCCTGACGACGAGAAAGCGGCCTCCGACCGGGTCGCTCATGGCGATGCCGCGCCGCGCGTCCCAGAAGGCCATGCAGTCGTAAAAAGCGCCCGCGCGGCGGTTCTGGAACTGTAGAGTCCAGCTCCGGCCGCCGTCGGTCGTCTTGTAAATCCTCGAACGCTCGCCCTCGCCGATGGCGAGCAGGTAGGCCGTCCGGGCGTCGAAGGCGTCCACGTCGCGAAAGTCCAGCTCGGCTGCGCCGGGAACCTGACCCGCCTGCCAGGTGCGTCCGCCGTCGGTCGTGCGCGCGTAGGTGCCCGCGGCGCCGCTCGCCCACGCGACCCGCGAATCGACCGCGCTCACGCCGCGCAGGCGGACGTTCGTGCCTGAACTCTGCGCCGCCCACTGCGCGCGGGCGTCCGCGGCGCAGAGGACGAGAACGAGCGTGACGAAAATCGGCTTAAAAAGCTTGTTCATAGGACGCACGGGGCGGCCGCCTAAGGGTCTTGAGATGCCTTTTGGGGCGGGGCGCGCTGCTACCTTACAACAGAAAAGGGGAGGCGGCGAACGGGCGCGGCCGGGGCGGGCGCGGGCAACCGGGAGGGCGCGGGAAACATCTGACTTTGCAACAACTTACTCCCCCACGACGAGTTTTGAAGAGAAACCCCTGAAACTGAATCGGACGGGGGCTCGTACAGTCTACCGGCCGCGATTTCGGGCGCCGAGCGCGCCTTTTTGATAGACTCGATACCTTGATGAAAATTTTCGTTCCCCGAATCCTCCTCGCCTCCCTCTTCGTCTTCGCCACGGCCAATTTCGCCGGCGCGCAGGTCAAGTCGAAGTCCGTCAAGACGTCCGCCGCGAAGGCGCAGCCCGAGCAGGCCGAGCCCGTGAGCGACCTGCAGAAGTTCCGTCAGGACTTCATCAAGGCGGCAGAGGAGTACCGCGCCAGCCTCGTCGAGCTTTCCGCCTCCTACGAGTCGAACCTCAAGAAGCTGACCGAGAGGCAGGAGCAGTTGAAGGCGCTCTACGCCGACGGCCTCATCTCGCGTAACGAGTTCGAGGCGAGCGGGTCGGATATCGCCGGCGCGCGCGCCAAGGTCGATGAGATGCGGGCGGAGATCGCCAAAGCCGACGAGACGCTCGCCGCCGCGCGCAAGCCCATCGAGACGTTCACGCTCGCGCCCACCCCCACAGTGCGGACGGACGTGGCGTGGACGACGGGCAACGTGACCATCGACAACCTGATCCGCCTGAACGGCAACCGCTACGGCGTCGACCCGTACCTGATTTACTGCGTCATCCGGCAGGAGTCGGGCTTCCGCGTCGGCGCGACGAGTTCGGTGGGCGCGATGGGGTTGATGCAGCTTATGCCGGGGACGGCCGCGCGCTACGGCGTGTCGAACGCGTACGACCCGGCGCAGTCCATCCGCGGCGGCACGCGCTATCTGGCCGACCTTTTGAGGCTCTTCCGCGGCCGCGTCGATCTGGCGCTGGCGGGCTACAACGCCGGCGAGGGCGCGGTGATGAAGTACGGCAACCGCGTCCCGCCGTACCGCGAGACGCAGAACTACGTCCGCACCATCGGCTCGCGCTACGCGCAAAGCGGCGGCAACGGCGTCACGCTCACCGGCAAGACCGAGACGCGCACGACGAAGACCAACCGGAAGTAAAAAGCGCGACATCCGAGACGCGAGAGGGCGGGGCATCAGTCCCCGCCCTTTTCGTTTGCCGCGCTCCTTCTCGCGCCCACGGCGTTGGCGTATGATAGGCGCATTCGTTCAATGGCCGAATCTCAAACACGAAACCGGAGAGGAAATCATCCGCGATGAGAGTGACGCTTAAAGTTTGCGCGCTGGCCACGGCGCTGTGCGTGCTTCTGCCGACGTTGACCACAGCCCAAAAGACGCAGCCGGACGAGCTGGCCGAGCTGAACGCGAAGATACGTCGGTTCGCGCCGACGGTCGTGACGGCCGACACTTCGCGGCTCTCGGCGGGCGACCGGCGCGCGCTCCAGAAGATCGTCGAGGCCGCGCGGCTCTTCGACCCGCTCTTCCTGCGGCAGGTCTGGAGCGGCAACGTCGCGCTCGAAAAGCGTCTCGAAGCCGACCGCACGCCGCTCGGGCGCGCGCGCCTGCACTACTTCCGAATCAACGACGGCCCCTGGTCACAGCTCGACGAGAACATCGCGTTCCTCGCGGGCGTGCCGCGCGAGAAGCCGCACACGGCCGCGCACTACCCCGACGACATGACCAAGCAGGAGTTCGAGACGTGGGTCGCGACGCTGCCGGAGGCGGAGAAGCAGAAGGCGACGGGCTTCTTCCACGCCGTCCGCCGCGACGCGGCCGGCAAGCTCAGGCTCGTCCCCTACAGCGAGGAGTATCGTGACTTTCTCGCCCCGGCCTCGGCGCTGCTGCGCGAGGCCGCGGGGCTGACGGACAACCCGACGCTCAGGAACTTTCTCTCGAAGCGCGCCGACGCCTTCATCTCGGATAACTACTACGAGTCGGACGTGGCGTGGATGGATTTGGACGCGCCGATTGACGTGACCATCGGGCCTTACGAGACTTACTCGGACGGGCTCTTCGGCTACAAGGCGGCGTTCGAGGCTTACGTGACGCTGCGCGACGAGGCGGAGACGGCGAAGCTGACGCGCTTCTCGGGGCTCTTACAAGACCTTGAGAACAACCTCCCCATCGACCCGCGCTACCGCAACCCGAAGCTCGGCGCGGCCGCGCCCATCCGCGTCGTCAACGTCGTCTACTCGTCGGGCGAAGGCAACTCGGGCGTGCAGACGGCCGCCTTCAACCTGCCCAACGACGAGAAGGTCGTCAACGAAAAGGGCTCGAAGCGCGTCATGCTCAAGAACGTGCAGGAGGCCAAATTCCAGAAGACGCTCGTGCCCATCTCGCGCGTCGTCCTCTCGCCGGCCGACCGGCGCAACGTCTCCTTTGAAGCCTTCTTCACGCACGTCCTCGCGCACGAGCTGATGCACGGGCTCGGGCCGCAGACCATCACGGTCGGCGGGCGCGCGACCAGCGTGCGGCAGGAGTTGAAGGACGCGCACTCGGCCATCGAGGAGGCGAAGGCCGACATCACGGGGCTGTGGGCTTTGCAGTACCTGATGGACAAGGGGGAGGTCGACCGCCGTCTTGAGCAGTCGCTCTACACGACGTTCCTCGCCAGCGCCTTCCGCTCGGTGCGTTTCGGCATCACGGAGGCGCACGGCAAAGGCATCGCGCTCCAGTTCAACTACCTGACCGACGAGGGCGCCATCAAGTACGACCCGGCGACGAAGACGTTCGCCGTCGTCCCCTCGCGCATCAAGGAGGCCGTGCGGAAGCTGACGCACGACCTCATCACGCTCGAAGCCGAGGGCTCGTACGACGCGGCGAAGGCGATGCTCGCGAAGTACGGCGTCGTGCGCCCGGAGATGCAGGGCGCGCTCGAACGGCTGAGGGACGTGCCCGTCGACATCGAGCCGAGCTACCCGCTGGCCGGCGCGGCCTCACGCGCCCGCCGTTGAAGCGGGCGCGGGTCAGAGTACGCGCGCGAACGGACGCCCGCGCGCGCCTTCACGTATAATCGCCCGAATTCAACACACGAATTAATTCGGCCGGGCGGCTCGGGCGAGGAGGCTCAAACGGGCGCTCGTTTCCGCCCCGGTGCTATCCGCGGCGCTTCGTGCTTCGGGAGGGAATATGAGAAGGATAACTTTAGCGTTTCTGTTGTGTGCGCTCTGCGCGGTCGCGCCGGCGCCGACTTCGCAGGCGAAGGTAGCGCGCGCGGGCGCGCAGGCGTCGAGACAGTACGTGCAGGGACAGGTCATCGGCATCGGCGGCCGCCGGGCGGGGCTCAACCGCCCGTTCTCGCTCACCATCAACGACTACACCTCGCCCGACGACGTGACGCGGCTCAATCAGGCGCTGCGCGGCGGCGGGCAGGAGGAGTTGTTGCGCGTGCTCTCAAGGCTCAACGCCGGGCGCATCTCGATAGGCAACAACGTGGGCGTGCGCGCCAACGCCGTCATCGCGACGCCGGCCGCGGAGGGCGGGACGAAGCTGACCGTGCTCTACGAGCGCAACGTGACCATCTTCGAGCTGCGCTACGGCGCGCGCTCGGCCGACTACCGCTTCGGCTACGCGGAAATCTACCTCGACAACCGCGGGCGCGGGCAGGGGACTTTCATCCCCGCGGCGCAGGTCGAACTCAAAGGCGACACCTGGGTCGTCGAAGACTTCGGCGAGTTCCCGGCGCGTCTGATGGGCTTGCGCACGAGCGGCCGCGTCGGCGGCGCGCGCTGAAGTTGAATTTTTGAAAATCACCGAAGGGGATTTTCTATTCAGCGACGCGTACGTAGCTCGGGCGCGTCGAGGTGCGGGACGGCGTTGAAGGTGAGCAGCAGCATCTCGTCGGCGCGCAGTTGGAGGACGGTGTAGGAGGTGTTCTCAAGCACGGCGGCGAGGCGGCGCACGCGTCCATCCCTGATGTCGAGCGCGAGCCCCGTCCAGACCGCCGTCGGCGTGGCCGAGGTGAAGACCGCGACGTTCTCGCGCGGCGGCGTCTCGACGGCCTTCAGACGGCACGCCGCGACCCGCCCGACGAACTGCTCCCACGACTCGCCCGCGTAAGGATAGCGCCCGCCCGCCCAAGCCTCGACCACCTTCGTGTCCGAAGGCCGCCAGCGCCTGTGGACTTCCGCGTCGTGCGCGCCCGCGCTCGCCGCCGACTGCTCGCGCACCTCCTCAAACTCCTGCTTGAACTCCGCGTCCTCCTCGCACAGCAGCGGCGCCAGCTCTTTGTAGATGCCGTGGAAGTCGAACTCGTCCCAGCCCGCGTCGAGCGTCAGGTCAGGGAAGGGCAGCCCGGCGTCGGCGTAGGCCGCGGCGACTTCGGCGGCCGTCTGCTGCTGGCGCTTAAGCCCGCCCGCGAAGGCGCGCGCGAACTCGACGCCCCGCGAGGCCAGATATTCGCCGAGCAGACGCGCCTGCCTGTGGCCCAAATCCGAAAGCGAGTCGTACTCGTCGCGCGTGCCCGCCTGTCCGTGACGGACGAAATAGACGTTGCTCAAGTCTGAAACCCCAGCCCCCTCGTCTTCAGAGATGATAGCGACCGGCCTTTAGAACGGCGTCGGCGATGCGTCGTCTCGCCGCGACGGTGTTGGGCGGCGTGTGGTGCGTGAGCGCGCGGACGCCTTCGAGTAACGCGCGCGAGTCGCCGCCGTCGGCGAGCGCGGCGACGATTTGCCGCGCCGAGTGCGCCATGCGGTCGGCCGCGTCCGACGCGTAGACGCGCGCCGCGTCGAGTTGCACGAACACGGCGGCCTCGCCTTTGGAGGCGAGGAGCTTCTCCGTGCGCAGCAACGCGGACTCAAGCGCGTAGACCTCGGCCGTGATGTCCGCGACGTGCGCGAGCACCTCCTGCTCCTCCGCGAGCCCGTCGCCGTAAGTCTCTTTCGAGAGCCCGAGCGTGAAGATGACAAGACGTTTGCCGCGCGTCAAAAGGTCGCGCTCGGCCGCGAGCGGTGAGGACGAGGTGCCTGCCCCCGGAGCGTCGCCGCCTTCGAGCGCGCGGCGCGCGCCGTCGCCGTCGAAGAGTCCGCGCGTCGTCTCGTTCTTCAGCAGGCGCGTCGGGATGATGAGGCGGTTGATCTCGTTCGTGCCCTCGTAGATGCGCGTGATGCGCGCGTCGCGGTAGGCGCGCTCGGCCGGGTACTCTTTAGAGTAGCCGTAGCCGCCGTAGGTCTGCAAAGCCTCGTCGACGACGTACCCGAGCGCCTCGCTCGTCCAGACCTTGTTGATTGAGCACTCGACGGCGAAGCTCTCGATGACCTTGAGCACGCCCTCGGCGTCGTTCTCGTCTACGGCTTCGAGCGCGCGGTCAACGTCGCCGAGCGTGCGGTAGACGATTGCGTCGCCGACGTAACAGCGGACGGCCATCTCGCCAATCTTCTGTTTAATCATCCCGAACTCTGAGATGAACCGGCCGAACTGCCGGCGCTCGGCCGCGTACACGGCCGCGCGGGTCAGAGCCTGCTTCGCGCCGCCGATGTTGCGCGTGCCGAGTTTGAGCCGGCCGAGGTTCAGGATGTTGAAGGCGACGCGGTGCCCCTCGCCGACTTTGCCCAAGACGTTCGCGGCGGGGACGCGCACGTTCTCAAGGATGAGCGCGGTCGTCGAAGAGCCGTCCAAGCCCAGCTTGGGCTCTTCGCGCCCGCTCTCGACGCCCATCCCGCGCTCGACGAGGAAGGCCGTGAACTTGTCGCCGCCCACCTGCGCGAAGATCGTGAAGAGGTCGGCGAAGCCGCCGTTGGTAATCCACATCTTCTGGCCGTTGAGGACGTAGGCGCTGCCGTCGTCGGTCAAAGTCGCTTTCGTCCGCGCGGCGCGCGCGTCCGAGCCGGAGCCGGGCTCGGTCAGCGCGTAGGCGGCGACCCACTCGCCGCTCGCCAGCCTCGGCAGGTAACGCGCCTTCTGCTCCTCCGTGCCGAAGTAGACGAGCGGCAGCGTCCCTATCCCTGTGTGCGCGCCGAGCGAGCCGGCGAAGGAGGGCACGACGCCTATCTTCTCGCCGACGAAGGCCGAGCTGACCTTGTCGAGCCCGAGCCCGCCGTAAGCCTCGGGGATGTCCACGCGCAGCAAATCGAGGTCGGCGGCCTTCACGAGCAGCTCGCGCGTCAGCGCCCAGTCCTTCGCGTGAATCTCCGCGTCGCGCGGCAGGACTTCCGTCCGCATGAAGTCCTCGGCGACGCGGCCGAACATCTGCTGCGCGGGTGTCAGGTCTTCGCGCGTGAAGACCTCGTCCGGCGCGGCGTCGGCCGAGAGGAAGCCGCCGCCCGTGCCGGCGCGCGCGTCCCGTAAGATTGGCATGTGGGAGCGTCCTTTTCGTGGAATGGCCCGCGCCCGCCGGAAGGGTAGTTGACGCTGGGCGCGGTTCGGCGTTATAACTACCGACCGTCCGGTCGGTACCATAGCACCACGGCCCACGGCGCACAAGCGCGACCCGGCGACCCGCACTTACAGACACCCTTAGGTCACGATGAGAGCACAGAAAAAGTCTGCGCCCAACAACGAGCGTCTGGCCGAAATCTACCGCGCGGCGGCGCAGATCATCCTCCGCAAGGGCTACGACGCGACCTCGGTCAACGACATCGCGAACGCGCTGGGGATGACGAAGGCCGGGCTCTACCACTACATCAACGGCAAGAAGGAGCTGCTCTTCGACATCATGAACTTCGGGCTCGGCGAGCTGGACGAGGAGGTGGCCGAGCCGGCGAAGGCCATCGCTGACCCGGCCGCGCGGCTGCGCTTCGCCGTCGAGGCGCACGCGCGCCTCGTCACGCGCGGGCAGGGCGCGATCACGATTCTCGTCGACGAGATCACGGCGCTCACGCCGCCGCAGCAGCGGAAGATAACGCAGCGCAAGCGCGCGTACTTCGACTTCCTGCGCGGCACGCTCGACGAGTTGAAGTCCGCGGGGCGGCTTCAGGACGTGGACACGACGGCCGCGACCTTCGGCCTCCTCGGGATGATCAACTGGCTCTCGCGCTGGTTCCGGCAGGGCGGCGCGCTCTCCGAAGAGCAGGCGGCCGACCAGCTCGTCCGCATCGCCTTCCACGGCCTGCTGCGCCCGGGAAGACTCAAGTCAGTGGACAGTAGACAGTAGCGCTCCGCGCTACGGTCGTTGACGCCGGCTCACGGACGATTCATCTACCGAATGCTTTTCTACTGACTACTGACTACTGACTCTTATGAACATCCTCGTCTGTCTCAAGCAGATTTTAGACCCGGAGGTGCCGGCGCGCGACTTCCGTGTCGACGCGACGCGGCGCGAGGCCGAGCAGGGGTCGGCCAGCCTCGTGACGAACATTTTCTGCGAGAACGCGCTGGAGACCGCGCTGCAACTGCGCGAGCGCACGGGCGGCGACGTGAAAATCACGGTGCTCTCGTACGGGCGGCCGACGGCCGAAGACTCTCTGCGGAAGGCGCTGGCGATGAAGGCCGACGCGGCGGCGCTCGTCCTGAACGAGAGTGAAGGGACGCCCGACCCGCTCGCGGTGGCGCGCGTGCTGGCGGCGGCGGTTCGCAGGCTGGGCGAGTTCGACCTCGTCATGACCGGGCGCGAGGCCGGAGACTGGGGCGCGGGTCAGACGGGCGGACTCATCGCCGAAGAGTTGGGGCTCCCCTGCGTCTCCTTCGTCGATACAATCGAAGCGGCGGGCGGCCTTTTGCGCCTGAAGCGTCAGACCGACACCGGCTGGGAGTTGATAGAGGCGACGCCGCCCGTCGTCGTCACCGTGACCAACGACGAGCACAACGTCCCGCGCATCCCGAAGGTGCGCGACGTGATGATGTCGTACCGGCAGCCGCTGACGAAGTTGACGCCCGCAGACCTCGGGCTCGCGGACGTGGCGCGCGCCGCCGACGGCTACTACGAGGTGGCCGAGCTTTTCGTCCCCCAGAAGGAGACGAGCTGCGACTTCGTCACCGGCGACACGCTCGACGAAAAGGTCGAAGCCTTCGCACGCCGCATCGTCGAGGTCACGCGGGGAATGTGAGCACTACTTTTATGAACGACGTTCTCATCTGTCTGTTTGCCGCGTCGGGGTTCGACAAGGCCGCGCAGGGGTTGGCGGGCGCGGGGCGGCGTCTGGCCGGAGAGTTTGGCGGGAGTCTGCGCGCGTTCGTCGTGGGCGAGGGCGCGGAGGCTTTGGCGCGTGAGGTCGCGCGCGTCGCGGACGATGTTCTGTTCGCCGACCAGCCGGAGCTGGCCGAGTATCAGCCGGAGACTTGCCTGACGGCGCTGGCCGAACTGTGCCGCGAGATGCGTCCGCGCGCGGTGCTATTTGGCAATGACACGTACAGTCAGGAGATCGCGCCGCGGCTCGCGCACCGTCTGGGCGGGAGCGCGTCGGGCGACTGCGTCGAGGTGCGCGTCGAGGGAAACGTCGTGCGCGTCTCGCGACAAGTCTACGGCGGGAAGGCGCAGGCGGTGCTTGAGCTGAAGAGAAGCCCGGCGGTCGTCTGGCTGCGCGCGCGCTCGTTCGCGCCCGCGCCGGCGCGCGCCGAAGGCGGCACGGTGACGCGCGCGTCCCTCGACGTTCGGCCCGACACGCGCACGCGCGTCGTCGAGCGCAGGCGCGAGGAGTCGGGCGAGGCGCGGCTCGAAGAGGCGCGCGTCATCGTCTCGGGCGGGCGCGGCATCGGCGGGCCCGAGCCGTTCGAGACCGAGTTGAAGCCGCTGGCCGAACTGCTCGGCGCGCAGCTCGCCGCCTCGCGCGCGGCGTGCGACGCGGGCTGGGTGCCGCCGACGTGGCAGGTCGGGCAGACGGGGAAGAAGGTGACGCCGGAGCTGTACCTCGCCGTCGCCATCACGGGCGCGAGCCAGCACATGGCCGGCATCTCCGAGGCCAGAAACATCGCCGCCATCAACACAGACCCCGACGCCCCCATCTTCAAACACTGCCGCTTCGGCATCGTCGAAGACTACCGCAAGGTTGTGCCGCTGCTGCGCGAGAAGCTTAAGAAGGTGATGACTGATGGATGATAAGTGATAAGAAAAAGATAAGGGCTTTGTCTTCACTCATCACTCATCACTCATCACTTATCACTTGGGTCTTATGGAAGCCACGCGCGAGATTTACTGGAACGTCGCGCACATGTGGGTGATGTACGCGCTGCTCGTGCCGACGGCGGTGGTCGCCGGCTACGGCGTCTACCGTCACCTGAGCCGCTGGCGGCGCGGGAAGCCGGCCGCGCGCTTCGACCGGCCGGGGGAGCGCGTCGGGCTTCTCTTCAGGCACGCGGTCGCGCAGCGGCGCACGGCGCGCGAGCGATACGCGGGACTCTTCCACGCGTTCATCAGCTACGGCTTCGTCGTCCTGACCATCGCGACGACCGTCGTCGCGCTCGACGCGGATTTCGGCACCGCCATCATGCGCGGGCGTTTCTACCTCTACTTCCAGTCGCTCGCCGTGGACGTGTTCGGCGCGCTCGTCATGGTCGGCGTGCTGATGGCCGCCGCGCGCCGCTACCTGAAGCGGCCGGGGAAGCTCGTCCACACGGACGAGGCCGCATGGATTCTGGCGGCCGTCTTCCTGATGTGCCTGCAAGGTTTTCTGGTCGAGGGCTGGCGCATCGCCGTGACGAACGACCCGTGGGCGGCGTGGTCGCCGTTCGGCAACCTTGTGGCGCGCGCGTCGCGGGCGACGTTGAGCGCCGAGACGATGCGGCAGGCGCACGTCTTCACATGGTGGTTTCATCTGGCGACCAGCTTCGCCTTCGTCGCGTGGCTGCCGTACACGAAGATGATGCATGTGCTGACCGCGCCGCTCAACATCTACGCCGCCAACCTCGCGCCGTTGGGCGCGTCGCTCAAGCAGGTGGACTTCGAGCGGGCCGAGTCGTTCGGCGTCAACTCGCTCGGCGGCTTCACCTGGAAAGACCTGCTCGACCTCGACGCCTGCACCGAGTGCGGGCGCTGCACGGCGGTCTGCCCCGCCAACACGGTCGGCAAGGAGCTTTCGCCGCGCGACATCGTTTTGGGCCTGCGCGACCTGATGCACGAGCGGCCGCGCGAAGCCTTCGGCCTCAAGTCTGCGAACGGCGACGGCGTTGGCACGACGCCCGCGGACAGAGAGCCGACGGCGGACGTTGAGGTGAGAAAGCCTCTGCCCATCATCGGCGCGACGCCCGCGACCTCGCCCGTCCCGCTCTGGCAGTGTACGACCTGCGCGGCCTGCATGGAGGCGTGCCCGGTCTTCATCGAGCAGATGCCGAAGATCGTGGACATGCGCCGCTTTCTCGTCATGGAGGAGGCCGACTTCCCCGACTCGATGCAGGAGGCGGTGATGTCTCTGGAGCGGCGCGGCCACCCGTTCAGCGGCACGCAGGCGACGCGGATGGACTGGGCCGAGGGGTTGAACGTGCCGACCGGCGCGGACGTGCGTGACGCGGAAGTCCTGCTCTGGGTCGGCTGCGGCGGCGCGCTCGTCGAGCGCAACCAGAAGGTGACGCGCGCGACGGCGCAGTTGTTAGAGCAGGCGGGCGTGAAGTTCGCAGTTCTCGGGCGCGAGGAGAAATGCTCGGGCGACCCCGCGCGACGCATCGGCAACGAGTTCCTCTTCGAGCAGTTGGCGCGCGAGAACGTGGGGAACCTGAACAAGTACGACGTTAAAAAAGTCGTCACGGCCTGCCCGCACTGCTTCAACACTTTTCGGAACGAGTACCCGCAGTACGGCGGCGCGTTCGAGGTCTTTCACCACAGCGAGTTCCTCGCGCGACTGGTGGACGAGGGAAGGCTGAAGCCGCTTTCCGAGTCGGACAAGAAGGTGACGTTTCACGACCCCTGTTATCTGGGGCGGCAGAACGGCGTCTTCGACGCGCCGCGCGCACTCGTGCAAATCTCGACGCGCGGCGGCGCGGTCGAGATGGGGCGCACGCGCGGGCAAAGTTTCTGTTGCGGCGGGGGCGGCGGGATGAGCTTTGTGGACGAGCCGCCCGACAAGCGCGTCAATCAGGAGCGCGCGCGCGAGGCCGTCGAGACCGGCGCGGACGTGCTCGCGACGGGCTGTCCCTTCTGCATGACGATGCTGGAGGACGGCGTCAACGCGCGCCGTGGCGAGCGCGACGTGAAGGTCATGGACGTGGCCGAACTGCTCTGGGAGGCGTCGCGCCCGCGCGACGCCGGGAATCGAACCGAGAATCAAAACTCGTGAGGTCGCCGTTATGGACTTGAACCTGACACCGGGCGAGCAGCGTTTCCGCGACGAGTTCCGCGCGTGGCTTGCGGAGAACGTGCCCGCGGAATGGGCGGGCGGCAACGCGGGCTCGGAGGAGCGCGCCGAGTACATCAGGTACCTGCGCGACTGGCAGCGCAGACTCTACGACGGCGGCTGGGCCGGCATCTCGTGGCCGAAGGAGTTCGGCGGGCGCGGCGCGACTCTGATGGAGCAGGCCATCTTTCAGGAAGAGCTTGCGCGCGCCGGCGCGCCGCAGCTCGTCGGCACCATCGGGCTCTCGCTCGTCGGGCCGACCATCATCGCTCTGGGCACGGACGAACAGAAGACGCGCTACCTGCCGAAGATTCTCTCGGGCGAGGAAATATGGTGTCAGGGCTTCTCGGAGCCCAACGCCGGCAGCGACCTCGCCGCGCTGGGCACGAAGGCCGCGCGCGACGGCGACGACTTTGTCGTCAACGGCCAGAAGATTTGGACGAGCTTTGCGCAGATGGCCGACTGGTGTCTGCTGCTCGTGCGGACGGACTCGGAAGCGCCGAAGCACAAGGGGCTCACCTGCCTGCTCGCGGACATGCGCGCCGAGGGCGTCAACGTGCGACCGCTGCGCCAGATGTCGGGCGACTCGGGCTTCAACGAGGTCTTCTTCTCGAACGTGCGCGTGCCGGCGACGCAGGTTCTGGGCGAGGTCGATAAGGGCTGGACGACCGCCATCACGGCGCTGATGAACGAGCGCGCGAACCTCGGCTCGGGGGTTCAGGTCGTCTTCAAGCGACAGCTCGAAGCGCTCGTCGCGCGCTCGCGCACCGTGGAGCGCAACGGCCGCCCCGCGAGCGAAGACCCGCTCGTCCGCCAGAAGCTCGCGCAGGCTTATCTGGAACTTGAAATCCTGCGGCTCAACACCAACCGCGCTTTAACGTCTCTGAGTAAGAGCGGCGTCCCCGGCGCGGAAGGCTCAATCCAGAAGCTCTACTGGAGCGAGATGAACCAGCGCACGCAGCAGTACGCGCAGGAGATTCTCGGCCCTTACGGCCAGCTCAGGGACTTCGACAAAGGCGTGTGGGAGTACGGCTACCTGCGCACGCGCGGCAACACCATCGAGGCGGGCACCAGCGAAATCCAGCGCAACATCATCGCCGAGCGCGTGCTCGGCCTGCCAAAAAGCTACTAGGAGGAGTGATAAGTGATGAGTGATAAGTGATAAGAAAGAGGAAACGGGCCTCTTCTTCACTTATCACTCATCACTTATCACTAAACAAAATGGATTTCGACCTCAGCAAGCCGCAGAAGCTTTTGAAGGAGTCGGCGCGGGCGCTTCTGGCGCGCGCGTGCGGGCCGGGGCGCGTGCGCGAGTTGATGGAGACGGAGACGGCGCACGACGAAGGGCTCTGGCAGTTAATGTCCGAACAGGGTTGGACGGGGCTCGTCGTGCCGGAGTCGGAGGGCGGGCTCGGGCTCGGGCTGGTCGAGATGGCGGCCGTGGCCGAGGAGATGGGGCGCGCGTGCCTGCCGGGCGCGTTCCTCTCGACGCTCACGGCCGCCGCGCTCGTCGAGCGCGCGGGCGACGCCGGGCAGCGCGCGAAGTACCTCGGGCCGATTGCCGCCGGCGAGTTGAAGGCGACGGTCGCTCTGCTCGAAGAGTCTGCGAACTGGGAGCCCGGCGGCGTGAAGCTTTCGGCGTCGCGCGACGGCGGCGGCGACTTCACCCTGAAGGGGCGCAAGCTGTTCGTGCCCGACGCGGGCGTCGCCGACCTCATCGTCTGCGTCGCGCGCGAAGGCGACTCGCTCGCGCTCCTGCCCGTCGGGCGCGGCGCGGAAGGGTTGACAGTCACAGCGACGCCCTCGATGGACGCGACGCGCAAGCTCTACGAGGTCGAGTTCGACGGCGTGCGCGTGGCCGCCGGTGACGCGCTCGGCGCGGACGGCGACGCCGCGGGGGCGCTTCAGGCCGCGCTCGACGTGGCGACGGCCGTCCTCTGCGCGGAGATGGTCGGCGGGATGCAGTGGGTGCTGGACGCGTCGGTCGAGTACGCGAAGACGCGCCAGCAGTTCGGCCGCGCCGTCGGGTCGTTTCAGGCCGTGCAGCACATGTGCGCCGACATGCTGCTGTTGACCGAGAGCGCGCGCTCGGCCGCATACTACGCCGCGTGGGCGCTGACCGAGCGTGACCCGAAGGCTTCGCTCGCCGTCTCAATGGCGAAAGCCTACTGCTCCGACGCATACCGCGAGGTCTCGAACCGCGGCGTGCAGGTTCACGGCGGCATCGGGTTCACTTGGGAGCACGACCTGCAACTCTATTACAAGCGCGGCAAGTCGTCCGAGACGCTCTTCGGCGACGCGACCTACCACCGCGAGCGCGTCGCGCGACACGTCGTGGACGGCGGCTCGGCGGGAGGCTTCGAGCGATGACGGCACACGTTAAAGAGCTGTTCGACCTGACGGGGCGCGTGGCAATCGTCACCGGCGGCTCGCGCGGTCTGGGCAGGGAGATGGCCGAGGGGCTGGCGGAGGCCGGCGCGTCGCTGATGTTGTGCGCGCGGCGCGAGGAGTGGCTGACTCCGACGCTCGAAGAGTTCCGCGCGCGCGGCTTCGAGGCCGAGGGGCTGCTCTGCGACGTGGCGAACCAAGAGCAAGTTCAGGCTGTCGTAGATAAAACGGTCGAGGCGTTCGGCAAGGTTGACGTGCTCGTCAACAACGCGGGCGTCTCGTGGGGCGAGCGCCCCGAGACGATGCCGCTCGACAAGTGGCAGAAAGTTATCGACGTGAACCTGACGGGCGCGTTCCTCTTCGCGCAGGCCGCCGGGCGCGAGATGCTGAAGCGCGGCTACGGGCGCATCATCAACGTCTCGTCGGTCTCCGGCTTGCAGTCTTCGGCCGACGGGCCGTATTACGTCGGCTACGCGGCGTCGAAGGCCGGGCTGTTCGGCCTGACGCGCGAGCTGGCGGCGACGTGGGGGCGCAACGGCATCCGCGTCAACGCCATCGCGCCCGGCTTCTTCCATTCGCGTCTGACCGAAGGCATCATCGAGCACGCCGAAGGCTCGATTAAGGCGCGCTCGCCCATCCCGCGCGTCGGCCGCGAGGGCGAGCTGAAGGGCGTCGCCGTCTTCCTCGCCTCCGACGCGTCGAACTACGTCACGGGCCAGACCATCGTCGTGGACGGCGGGCGCACAATCGTTTAAGGAGAGATGATGAGCAAACCGGAAGCGGGCAAGGGAGCGGGCGGCGAAGCGGGCGGGTCGCCTTACGCGGCGCGGCCGTGGCTTGAGCATTACGACTACTGGGTGCGCGCGCACATGAACTACCCGCGCCGGCCGCTGCACGAGATTCTGCGGCTGACGGCCGTCGAGGTGCCCGACCGGCCGGCCACGGCCTTCCTCGGCGCGCACCTGACGTTCGCCGAGATCAAGGAGCGTTCGGACAGACTGGCCTCGGCGTTGCGCGCGCTCGGCGTACGTCAGCACGACCGCGTCGGCGTCATGCTGCCGAACTGCCCGCAGTATCTCATCGCGGCCTTCGCCGTCCTGCGACTGGGCGCGGTCGTCGTCAACGTCAACCCGCTCTACACGCCGCGCGAGGTCGCGGTCGTCGCGAAGGACTCGGGCATGCGCCTGCTCGTCACGCTCGACCAGCTCGCGCCCGTCACGCTCGCAGTCCTTGACCAGACCGGCATCGAGCACGTCGTCGTCACCTCGGTCATGGAGTACTCGGCCGCCGCCGCGCCCTGCCCCGAGGTCGAGGGCACGCAGCGCCTGTCCGACCTGCTGGCGGGCGTCGGCGAGCCCGACCTGCCTTCGGTCGAGATAGACGCGGAGGACGTGGCCGTCCTGCAGTACACGGGCGGGACGACCGGCGTGCCGAAGGGCGCGATGCTGACGCATTACAACATCTTCGCCAACGTGATTCAGGGGCAGTGCTGGCATTACAGCGACGTGCGGCGGGGCGAAGACACGTACCTGCTCGTCATCCCCTTCTTTCACATCTACGGCTTCACGGTCGGCCTGATGTCGGGCGTGTGGCGCGGCGCGCAGCAGGTGCTCATTCCGAAGTACGACGTCGAGATGCTGCTCGCCGCGATACGCCAGTACACGCCGACCTACTTCCCGGCCGTCCCGACCATATACATCTCGCTGCTCAACCACCCGAAGGCGAAGGAGTACGGCCTCGACCGCATACGCACCTTCAACAGCGGCTCGGCCCCGCTGCCCGTCGAAGTGCTGGAGCAGTTCGAGCGGCTGACGGGCGGCACGCTCAAGGAGGGCTACGGGCTTTCGGAGGCGTCGCCCGTCACACACACGACGCCCGAACTCTCGCGCCGCAAGCCGGGCAGCATCGGCCTGCCGCTGCCCGACACGGACATCAAGATCGTTGATTTGGAGACCGGCGAGACGGAGGTGCCCGCGGGGCAGGAGGGCGAGCTGTGCATCGCCGGGCCGCAGGTGATGAAGGGCTACTGGAACCGCCCCGACGAGACCGACATCGCGCTCCGCAAGGACGCGGCGGGACGCGTGTGGCTCTACACGGGCGACGTGGCGCGGATGGACGAGGACGGCTTCACCTACATCGTCCAGCGCAAGAAGGACATGATCATCGTCAGCGGCTTCAACGTCTACCCTTCGGAAGTCGAGGGCGTGCTCTACGAGCATCCGGCCGTGATGGAGGCGGCCGTCATCGGCGTCCCGCACGAGTATCGAGGCGAGGCCGTCAAGGCTTTCGTCGTTCTCAAGGACGGCGCGTCCGCGAGCCCCGACGAGTTGACCGAACACTGCACGCGCGGCCTCGCCGAGTTCAAAGTCCCCTCGCAGGTCGTCCTCCGCGAGAGCCTGCCCAAGACCGCCGTCGGCAAAATCCTCCACCGCGTCCTGCGCGAAGAGGAGCAGTCGGAGGGTTGAGCATGCAGCTACTCGAAGGCAAGGTCGTCATCATCACGGGCGCGGCGCGCGGCATCGGTCGCGCGTGCGCCGGGCTGTTCGCCGCGCACGGGGCGCGCGTCGTGCTCTCGGACATCGACGCCGAGCCGTCGCGCGAGGCGGCCGAAGAGTTGAAGGCCGCGGGCGGGGACGCGCTCGCCGTCCCGGGCGACGTGACGGCCTCAGACTTCGGCGGTCGAATAGTCGGCGCGGCGCTCGACGCGTACGGCCGTCTCGACGTGATAGTCAACAACGCCGGCTACACCTGGGACGGCACGGCGCACAAGATGTCGGACGAGCAGTGGCAGGCGATGCTCGACGTACACCTGACCGCGCCGTTCCGCATCATCCGCGCCGCCTCGCACTACCTGCGCGAGACCGCCAAGCGCGAGAAGGAAGAGAAGGGGCGCGCCGACGCGCGCAAGATAGTCAACGTCTCTTCGACTTCGGGGACGCGCGGCAACGCCGGTCAGGCCAACTACGCGGCGGGCAAGGCCGGCGTCGTCGGGCTCACCAAGACGCTCGCGAAGGAGTGGGGGCAGTTCAACATACAGGTCAACGCCGTCGCCTTCGGCTTCATCGAGACGCGGCTCACGCAGGCGAAGGAGGCGGGCGAGCGGGTCACGCGCGAGTCGGCCGACATCGCGCTCGGCATCCCCCAGTCAAACCGCGAAATCGCCTTCCGCCTCATCCCCGCCGGGCGCGGCGGCACGCCCGAGGAGGCGGCCGGCGCCGTCCTCTTCTTCGCCTCGCCGCTGAGCGATTACGTCTCGGGGCAGGTGCTCGAAGTGACCGGCGGGCTGTGAGGCGTGTAGACTAACCCACACAGGCAAACTTCCCATGACAGACCACGAAGCCATCAAGTTCGACATCTGCTGCGCCGCGCGCCTGCTCTACCGGCAGGGCCTGAGCGTCGCCAACGCCGGCCACCTGAGCGTCGCCGTCGCCCCCGGCGAGATGCTCGTCAACCACTTCGGCCCGTCGTTCGCCACGCTGCGGCCCGAGAACGTCGTCCGCGTCGACTTCGAGGGGCGCGTGCTCGACGGCGAGGCGTACGTCAACGACACGATACGCCTCCACGGCATCATCCACCGCGAGAACCCGCGCGCCGTCGCGGTCGCGCACACGCACCCGCCCGCGGTCGTCACCCTGAGCGCGCTGCGCGTCGTGCCCGAGGTCTACGATCAGGAGAGCTGTCTGCTGGCGGACGATGTCGGCATCGTCGAAGAGGACTACGACGGCATCGCCTCCGAGGAGGAGCGCGTGATGCCCGTCGCCGACGCCCTGCGCGAGCGGCCGGTCGTCATCCTCCCCAACCACGGTGCGATCACGACGGGCGACAACATCCAGAGCGCCTTCGTGCGCATGGTTCTGCTCGAAGGCATGGCCGCGCGCAACCTCTCGGTGGCGCAGGCCGCGCGCAACCTCGGGCGCGAGCCGGTGGCGATAGCGCCGGCGGCCGCGCGCCGCGCCAAGGCCGAGATCGCGCGCATACCCGTCCTCCCGCTCCTCTGGAAAGATTTCCTCAAGCGTTTGCGCGCGACCGACCCAGACCTGTTTGAAGGACGAGAGAACTGATGAGCTACACGATCAAGCGAGTCGTCGTCATCGGCTCGGGGACGATGGGAGGCGGCATCGCCGCGCACGCGGCCAACGCGGGACTGCCCGTCGTCCTCCTCGACATCGCGCCGACGGAGTTGACGCCGGAAGAGGAGAAGAAGGGGCTCAAGCTCGACAGCCCCGCCGTCCGCAACCGCATAGTTAACGCCGCGCTCGAACGCCTGAAGAAGTCGAAGCCCGCCGCCTTCTTCACGCCCGAATCGGCCGCGCTCGTGACCGTCGGCAACCTCGAAGACGACTTCGACCGGGTCGGCGAGGCCGACTGGATAGTCGAGGCCATCGTCGAGCAGCTCGGGCCGAAGCGCGAACTGCTGGCGCGCGTCGAGCGCGCGCGAAAGCCGGGCAGCATCGTCACCAGCAACACCTCCGGGCTCCCCATCTCTACAATCGCCGAAGGGCTCTCCGAAGAGTTCCGCGCGCACTTCCTCGGCACGCACTTCTTCAACCCGCCGCGCTACATGAAGCTCCTCGAAGTCATCCCGACGCCCGACACCAGCCCCGAGGTCGTCGAGTTCGTGACCGAGTTCGCGGAGCGGCGTCTGGGCAAGGGCGTCGTGCTGTGCAAGGACACGCCGAACTTTATCGCCAACCGGCTCGGCTCGGTGCTCGGCGCTTCGGCGCTCGGCTTCGTTTTGGAGAACGGGTACACAATCGAGGAGGCCGACGCCGTCCTGAGCCCGCTCATCGGGCGGCCGAAGACGGGGCTGTTCCGACTGCAAGACCTCGTCGGGCTCGACGTTTCAAGCTCGGTCGGCGAGAACCTCTACGAACTCATCCCCGACGACGAGACGCGCGAGGTCTTGCGCAACCAGAACCTCGGCAGCCTGCGCACGACGCAGCTTGAGCGCGGCCGTCTGGGCGACAAGACGGGGCAGGGCTTTTACAAGAAGCCGCCGAAGGGCGCGAAGGGCGACATCCTCTCGCTCGACCTTGAGACGTTGGAGTATCGCGAGCGGCGCGAGCCCGACATCCCTTCGATGAAGGAGGCGCAGAAGATAAAGTCTCTGCCCGAGCGCGTCGCGTTCGTGCTCAAACAGGACGACAAGGCCGGGCGGCTCGCACGCCACGCCGTCTACCAAACGCTCGGTTACGCCTCGCGCCGCGTCCCCGAAATCACAGACCACCTCGCGAACGTTGACCGCGCGATGCGCTGGGGCTACTCGCACGAGCTGGGGCCGTTCGAGCTGTGGGACGCGCTCGGCGTGCGCGCGACGGCGGACGCGATGGAGCGCGAGGGCGTGACGGTAGCAGTGTGGGTCGGCGAGATGCTCGACGCCGGTCACGAGACTTTTTACAAACAGGACGGCGGCGCGCTCTCCTTCTACGACCCGGCGCGCAAAGGTTACGTGGCCGAGGCGCGCGACGAGCAGAACGTCAGCCTCGCGCATCTAAAGTCCGCGGGGCGTGTGGTGCGCGAGAATCGCGGCGCGAGCCTCATCGACCTCGGCGACGGCGTGGCCTGTCTTGAGTTTCACACCAAGATGAACACGCTCGACGCCGATTTGGTCGAAATGCTGCGCGCGTCGGTCGAGGAGATTGAAGGCGGAGACTGGCGCGGGCTCGTCGTCGGGAACGAGGCCGCGGACTTCTCGGTCGGGGCCAACCTCGCGGGCGGCGTCAGCAGCCCGGAAGAGGTCGAGCGCGCGTTGAAGGGGACGCAGGACGCGGTCTCCGCGATGCGCTTCTGCTCGAAGCCGGTGGTGACGGCCCCTGCGGGGCGCGCGCTCGGCGGCGGGTGCGAGGTCGCGCTGGCGGGCGCGCGCGCGGTCGCGGCGGCCGAGACTTACATGGGACTGGTGGAGGTCGGCGTCGGGCTGATACCGGGCGCGGGCGGCTGCAAGGAACTCGTGCGGCGCGTCGTCTCGCCGCCGATGCGCGCGGCGGCCGGCGCAGACCCGGTGCCCTTCCTGCAGCAAGCTTTGCAGACCATCGCGATGGCGAAGGTCTCGACCAGCGCGGCCGAGGCGCGCACGCTCGGCTATCTCGGCGAGGGCGATTTAATCGTCATGAATCGCGACCACCAGTTGGCGGAGGCGAAGCGGCTCGTGCTCGAACTCGCGGGCGCGGGCTACGCGCCGCCGGCGCGCGGCGCGAAGAGTTGTTACGCGGCCGGGCGCGACGCGCTCGCCGCCTTGCGCGCCGGGCTCTACATCATGCAGCAGGGCGGCTACATGAGCGAGTACGATCTGCACGTCAGCCGGAAGGTCGCGTGGGTCTTGTGCGGCGGCGGAATCTCTTCGGCGCAGTGGGTCGACGAGCAGTACTTCCTCGACCTCGAACGCGAGGCTTTCCTGTCGCTCTGCGTCGAGCCGAAGACGCTGGAGCGCATCACGCACATGCTTTCGACGGGCAAGCCTCTGCGGAATTAGACTGAAGGGGAGCGAACCGGATGACGCGCACGGCCGAAGACGAAAAGACCGACGAGAACGCGGAGCCGCGACGGCCGCCGAGCGGGCTGGAATACATGCGCCAGCTCCTCTCGGGCGAGCGCGAGCCGTCGGGGATGGCGCGGCTGATGAACATGCGTCTCGTCGAGGTGGAGGAAGGGCGCGCGGTCTTCTCCGTCGCGCCGGACGAGCGCCACTACAACGGCCTCGGCATCGCGCACGGCGGACTGGCCGCGACGCTGCTCGACTCGGCGCTCGGCTGCGCCATCAACACGGCGATGCCGGCGGGGCGCGTCTTCACGACGCTTGAGATGAAGATCAACTACGTCCGCCCGATGCGGCGCGAGACGGGCGAGGTGCGCTGCGAGGCGCGCGTGCTCCACGCCGGCGGGCGCGTCGCGACGGCCGAGGGGCGCATCCTCGACGCGTCGGGGAAACTCTACGCGCACGGCACGGCGACCTGCATGCTGTTCCGCGCGCGCTGAAGGACTTTAGAAGAAGTGAGGGACGGGGCATGAAGGTCGGAGACGTGGTGACGTGGGAGCGGACGTTCACCGAAGAGGACGTGCGCGACTTCGCGCGGCTCTCGGGCGACGAGGGCGTGCACCACCTGCGCCCGGACGAGTCGGGGCGGCTGATGGTGCACGGGCTTTTGACGGCGACGCTGCCGACCAAAATCGGCGGGCAAATCAACTTCATCGCGCGCCAGTTGACGTTCCGTTTCCAGCGCCCCGTCTTCGCCGGCGACACCGTGCGCTGCGAGGTGACGATAGAAGAGTTGACCGACGCCGGGCAGTACACGCGGCTCAGGTCTTCGTGGGTCTGCCGCAACCAGCACGGCAAAGAGGTGTTGGCGGGCGAGGCCGAGGGCGTGATTAGAATTTGAAATTTGAAATTTCAGATTTGAAATTAAGAGCTTTAGGTGAGGAAAGGTTTTTATGAGAGAGGCAGTCATAGTGGCGGGCGTGAGGACGGCGGTGGGCAAGGCCCCGCGCGGGAGTCTGCGCACGGTGAGGCCGGACGACATGGCGGCGGCCGTCATCGAGGATTTGCTGCGGAGGGTGCCGTCGCTCCCGCCCGAGACGATTGACGACGTGATCATGGGCTGCGCCACGCCGGAGGGCGAGTCGGGGACGAACGTCGCGCGCATCGCCGCGCTGAGGGCGGGGCTGCCGAACGAAGTGCCGGCGGTGACGGTCAACCGCTTCTGCTCGTCGGGCTCGCAGACCATCGCGCAGGCCGCCGCCTCCGTCATGTCGGGGATGGCCGAGTGCGTCATCGCGGGCGGGACGGAGTCGATGTCGATGCTGCGCGGCAACACAAAGTTCCGCCCCAACCCGCACCTCGTCGAGCACCGGCCGGGCGTCTACCTCTCGATGGGGCTGACGGCCGAGAACGTCGCGCGCGACTACAAAGTCACGCGCGAGGAGGCGGACGCCTTCTCCTACCGCAGCCACCGCCGCGCGCTCGCCGCCATCGGGGAAGGGAAGCTCAGGGACGACGGCATCGTCCCGCTCGAAGTCGAAGTCCGAGAGGTCGGCGAGGGCGGCGCGGTGAGGGAGAAGCGCCTCACGTTCGACACAGACGAGGGGCCGCGCCCCGACACGACGCCCGAGGGCTTGGCGAAGCTGCGCCCCGTCTTCCACGCGAAGGGCGTGGTGACGGCCGGCAACTCCAGCCAGACTTCGGACGGCGCGGCGGCCGTCGTCGTGATGTCGCGCGAGAGGGCGGAGGAGCTGGGCCTGAAGCCTCTGGCGCGCTTCGTCTCTTACGCGGTGGGCGGCGTGCCGCCCGAAATCATGGGGATGGGGCCGGTGGCGGCCGTGCCTAAGGCTTTGAAGCTCGCGGGGCTCAAACTCGACGACATCGACCTCATCGAGCTGAACGAGGCGTTCGCCTGTCAGGCCATCGCGGTGATGAGGGAGTTGGGGATGGACGACGAGCGCGTGAACGTCAACGGCGGCGCGGTCGCGCTCGGCCACCCGCTCGGCGCGTCGGGCGCGAAGCTGACCGTGCAACTGCTCGGCGAGATGCGCCGCCGACGGTCGCGCTACGGGCTGGTGACGATGTGCGTCGGCGGCGGGCAGGGCGCGGCGACCGTCTTCGAGAATCTGCAAAGCTAAATTTGAAATTTCAAATTTGAAATTTCAAATCCCTGAAGGCGGGAGGGGGGGACAAATTGACGGACAGTTTTGACCCGTACGTCGGCTTTCAGGTCTCGGGGCGCGCGAAGGAGATTTATCAAAAGCTGCGCGCCTTCATGGCGGAGCACGTCTACCCGAACGAGCGGAAGTTTCACGAACAGGTCGAGACGGGCGAGCGTTGGCAGCCCGTCCCTCTGATGGAGGAGCTGAAGGCGAAGGCGCGCGCCGAGGGGCTGTGGAACCTCTTCCTGCCCGAGAGCGAGTACGGCGCGGGGCTCTCGAATCTTGAGTACGCGCCGATGGCCGAGCTGATGGGGCGCTCCGTCCACTTCGCGCCGGAGGTCTTCAACTGCTCCGCGCCCGACACGGGCAACATGGAGGTGCTCGTCCGCTACGGGTCGGAGGAGCAGAAGGCGTGCTGGCTGCGGCCGCTGCTCGCGGGCGAGATACGCTCTTGCTTCGCGATGACCGAGCCCGAGGTGGCCTCGTCCGACGCGACCAACATCCGCGCGAGCATCAGGCGCGACGGCGGCGAGTACGTCGTCAACGGCCGCAAGTGGTGGACGAGCGGCGCGGGCGACCCGCGCTGCCGCGTCGCCATCTTCATGGGCAAGACCGACGCGGAAGCGCCCAAGCACCGGCAGCAGTCGATGATACTCGTCCCGATGGACGCGCCCGGCGTGCGGGTCGAGCGGCTGCTCACGGTCTACGGCTACGACCACGCGCCGCACGGCCACGCCGAGGTGACGTTCGAGGACGTGCGCGTGCCCGCGTCGAACATCCTGCTCGGCGAGGGGCGCGGCTTCGAGATAGCGCAGGGGCGGCTCGGGCCGGGTCGCGTACACCACTGCATGCGCCTCATCGGGATGGCCGAGCGCGCGCTCGAAGCGATGTGCCGCCGCGTGGCTTCGCGCGTGGCCTTCGGCCGGCAGCTTTCGGCGCAGGGGACGATACGCGCCGACATCGCGCGGTCGCGGATCGAGATAGAGCAGGCGCGCCTGTTGACTCTGAAGGCGGCGCTGATGATGGACACGGTCGGGAACAAGGCCGCGCGCAGGGAGATCGCGATGATTAAAGTCGTCGCGCCCAATCTGGCGCTGCGCGTCATCGACCGCGCGGTGCAGGCGCACGGCGGCGCGGGCGTCTCGGAGGACTTCCCGCTCGCTTCGATGTGGGCCAACGCGCGTACGCTCCGGCTCGCAGACGGCCCCGACGAAGTCCACCTCGAAGCCCTCGCGCGGATGGAGCTGAAGGGGTACGAGCCGCATGACTGAAATCGAGGGCGTGGCGAAGCTCGGCGAGCTGGTCGGGCAAGAGGTCGGGGTCAGCGAGTGGGTCGAGGTGTCGCAGGAGCGCATCACGCGCTTCGCCGAGACGACCGATGACCGCCAGTGGATTCACACCGACCCGGAGCGCGCGGCGCGCGAGTCGCCGTTCAAGACCACCATCGCGCACGGCTTCCTGACGCTCTCGCTGTTGAGCGAGATGGGGCGGACGGCGGTCGCGGTCGGCGGCGTCCGAATGGGGCTCAACTACGGTCTGAACCGCGTGCGCTTCATGTCGCCAGTCCCCGCAGGGTCGCGCGTGCGCGGGCGTTTTACGCTGGCCGAAGCGGAAGAGATAGAGGGCGGCGTGCAGGCCACCTGGAAGGTGACGGTCGAGCGCGAGGGCGGCGAACGTCCCTGCTGCGTGGCGCACTGGCTGGTGCGTTACTTCGTCTGAAGCGCCGGGCGGTAAAGTTTGCGGGAGGGTTTAATGAGTGAAGTCGCACGGATAGGGAGCCAGCTCAAGCGCGCCGTCGAGGGCGGCGCGTGGCACGGGCCGGCGCTGTTGGAGTTACTCGCCGACGTTTCGGCCGAGCGCGCCGCCGCGAGGCCGATTCCCGACGCGCACAGCATCTGGGAGATCGTGCTGCACGTCGCGGCGTGGCAGAGTTTCGCGGCCGAAGCGGTCGAGGGCGGGTCGATGCCGGTCGACCTCGCGGACGAAGCGAACTGGCCGCCGGTCTCGGACGCGGGCGATGCGGCCTGGCGCGCGGCCGTCGAGGGCGTGGGCATTGCTGACCGCCGTCTGCGCGACGCGCTGCGCAAGTTCTCGGACGAAGACCTTGAGAGAATCGTCCCCGGGCGCGAGTACGACTTCTACTTCCTGCTTCACGGCGTCGTCCAGCACGGGCTCTACCACGCGGGGCAGGTCGCCCTGCTGAAGAAGGCCCGAACGGAAAACTTATGAGCGGCACTTCAAAAGACGATTCGCGGGAAGACGCTTCGCGCACGCGCACGTTTACGTGGGAAGACCCGCGCGCGCTGGCCGAGGCGGCGCGCGGCCTCACGGGGCTGGAGTTTCTGAACAAGGTCGTCTCGGGCGAGCTGCCGCGACCGCCCATCAGCGCGCTGATGAACTTCGGGCTGGCCGAGCTTTCGGAGGGGCGCGCGGTCTTCACGGTCGAGCCGGCCGAGTATCACTACAACCCCATCGGCGTCGTCCACGGCGGGCTGGCGGCGACGCTGCTCGACTCCGCGATGGGGTGCGCGGTGCACTCGACGCTGCCGGCCGACGCTGGCTACACGACGCTTGAGGTGAAGGTCAATTTCGTGCGCGCGCTGACGGCCGAGACCGGCCTCGTGCGCTGCGAGGCCGAGGTCATACACGTCGGCGGGCGCACCGCGACGGCCGAGGGCAAGGTGCTCGACGCCGCCGGGAAACTCTACGCGCACGCCACCACGACCTGCATCATCTTCCGCAACGAACGCCGATGAGCGAGACGCACGACGAGACGCCGTTCCCCGGCGAGCAGCCCGACACGCGCCCCGTGCGCGCGAGCGAGCAGCTCGACTGGGAGTCGCTCGCCTCGTACCTGCGCGCGCTGCTGCCGGGCGTGGCCGGCGTCTCCTTCGACGACGTGGACGCGCCGCTCGAAGTCGCACAGTTCCCGGGCGGCCACTCGAACCTGACTTACCTTCTGCGGCTCGGGCGCGAGGAGTTCGTGATGCGACGGCCGCCGTTCGGCCCCGTCGCGCCGAAGGCGCACGACATGGCGCGCGAGTTCCGCATACTGCGCGCGCTCCACCCCGTCTTCCCGCTCGCGCCGAGGCCCGTCATGCTCTGCGAGGACGCGCAGGTCGTCGGCTCCGTCTTCTACCTGATGGAGCGGCGGCGCGGGCTCGTCGTGCGGGGCGAGGAGCCGCCGCAGCTCGAAGGACGGCCGGAGGAGCGGCGGCGCGCGGGCGCGGCGGTGGTGGACGTGCTCGCGGGGCTGCACGCGGTTGACGTGCGCGCGCACGGGCTCGACTCACTGGGGAAGTCGGCCGGGTTCGTCGGGCGGCAGGTGCGCGGCTGGACGGAGCGCTGGCACAGGTCGCGGACGGACGAGCTTCTCGAAATGGACGCGCTCGCCGAATGGCTCTCCGAGCGTCTGCCGCCCGACCCAGAGCGCCCGACGCTCGTCCACGGCGATTACAAGCTCGACAACGTGATGCTCGACGCGCGCGACGTGGGGCGCGTCGTCGGCGTCTTCGACTGGGAGATGAGCGCGGTCGGCGACCCGCTCGTCGACCTCGGCATCCTGCTCGGCTACTGGGTGCACACCGCGACGGCCGCGCGGCACGACTCGGTCGCCACGGTCACGAACCGCGAGGGCTGGTTCACGCGCGAAGAGATTCTCGAACGCTACGGCTCGCGGACGGGTTTCGACCTCGCGGGCGTCGGCTTCTACGAGGTCTTCGCCGTCTTCAAGCTCGCCGTCGTCCTCCAACAAATCTTCTTCCGCTACCGGAGCGGCCAGACCGACGACCCGCGCTTCGCGAGCCTCGGCGAGCGCGTCGCGTGGCTCGCGCGCGTCGGTGCGCAACTCGCCGGGAAGGCATGAAGGCTCGCCGCCGATGAACATCAACGCCGCGATACTTTGGGAGCAGGGAGCGCCGCTGTCGGTCGAGGCGGCGGAGTTGGGCGCGCCGCGCGCGGGCGAGGTGCTGGTCGAGTTGAAGGCGGCGGGCGTCTGCCACAGCGATTTGCACCCGGCGCGCGGCGACTGGCCGACGCGCACGCCGCTCGTGCTCGGGCACGAGGGCGCAGGGATAGTGCGCGAGGTCGGCGCGGGCGTCCGCGGCGTGCGCGCGGGCGACCACGTCGTCTTCTGCTGGGCCCCGCCGTGCGGCGCGTGCCCGCCGTGCCTCGAAGGCCGACCCGTCCTGTGCGACCGTCTGGAGCGGACGACCTACCGCAACCGCCTGCCGGCGGGCGACACGCTGCTGACGGCGCGCGGGCAAAAGCTGGCGCACTACAACGGCACGGCCTGCTTCGCGGACTTCGCGGTGGTGGCGGAGGAGGGCGTCATCCGCGTGCCCGCGGACGTGCCTTTCGTGGCGCTGGCGACGCTCGGGTGCGCGGTGGTGACGGGCGTGGGCGCGGTGCTCAACGCGGCGCGGCCCGAGGCGGGCGCGTCGGCGGTCGTCATCGGCGTGGGCGGCGTGGGGCTCAACGTCGTGCAGGGCGCGCGGCTCGCTGGCTGCGAGAGAGTCATCGCGCTCGACACGCGCGCCGAGCCGCTGCGTCTGGCGCGCGAGTTCGGCGCGACCGACGCGGTCGAGGCTTCGGGCGAGAAGGTGGCCGAGCGTGTGAGGGAGTTGACCGAAGGGCGCGGCGCGGACTACGTCTTCGACACGGTGGGCGCGCCCGAGACGCTGGTGCAGGCGCTCGCGTTCGCGCGCAAGGGCGGGACGGTCGTCGTGACGGGGCTCTCGCGTCTCGACGCGCTCGCCTCGTTCCCGCTGTTCCCCTTCGTCATGCAGGAGAAGCGGCTCGTCGGCTCGCTCTACGGCTCGGGCCGGCCCGCGCGCGACGTGCCACGCCTCGTCGAGCTTTACCGCGGGGGCAAGCTCAAGCTCGCCGAACTCTCCGCGCGCACCTACGCGCTCGCCGAAGTCAACGACGCGCTCGACGCGCTCTCCGGCGGCGAAGGCGCGCGCGGCATCATCCGCTGGTAGGAAGCGTAAGGTTAAAGGTTAAAGGGGAAGGGGGGAAGGGACTTGAAAACCTTTCCCCCTTCCCCTTTAACCTTTAACCCACGAGAAGCACTTTGCCGCTGCGTCCCGGTCGCTCGGAGTGCGCGGCGGCGGCGATGACTTCGGCGAGCGGGTACTCGGCCTCGACGGGCGGGACGATCTCGTGCGTCGCCATCGAGCGCAGCATCTCGGCGACCGTCGCCTGCTGTCGCTCGGGCGGGGCGGAGCGCATCCAGTCGCCGAGCCAGAAGCCGCGCACCGTCGTCGTCGTGAAGATCATCCGCCCGCCGTCAACCGGCATCGGACGGCCCGAGAGCAGCCCGTAGACGAGCATCACGCCGCCGCGCCCGAGCGCGGCCAACGCGGCCGCGCCGGTCTCGCCGCCGACCGCGTCGATGGCCTTGCGCAGACCTTCCTTGCCCACAATCTCGCGGACGCGCTCGGGGATGTCCTCCTCGTCCGTGCAGATAACCGCGTCCGCGCCGAGCGCCAGAAGCTCCTCGGCCTGCTCGCGGCGGCGCACGACGTTGACGGTCTTGAAGCCGCGCTGCCGCGCTATCTGCAAGACGACGCGCCCGAGGGTCGAGCCGGCCGCGGTCTGCAAGAGCCACTCGCCGGGTTTCAGCGCGAGTTCTTCGACGCACATGATCCACGCCGTCAGCGGGTTGACGACGAACTGCGCGGCGGTCTGGTCGCTGATGCCTTCGGGGACGGGGATGAGCCGCGCGGCGGGGGCGACGACGTACTCGGCCCACGTCCCCGCCACGCCGAGCGGAATCACGCGCTGACCCGCGCGCAGGTGGCCGACTCCCTCGCCGGCCTCCGCGACCTCGCCCACGCCTTCGAGTCCGGGCGTGGCCGGCGGCACAGGCAGCGACCCGTAGAGCCCACGCACCGTCAACAGGTCGGACGGGTTGATGGGTCGCGCGCGCATCCTCACCAGCACCTCGCCCGCGCCCGCCTCGGGGCGCGCCACGTCCTCCACACGCAGAACCTCCGACGGGTCGCCGAACTCATGAAACCTTACACTCTGCATCATTGTCTCCTTGAGAGAATGGGTCAGGGGGAAAGTGGAAAGGGTAAAGGTGGATGAGTGAGAACTCTTCCCCCTTTCCCTTTCCCTTTTACCCCGCGTCTTCGCCCCCGAGCGCGACGCGCAGGGGCGGAGGTATCTCGACGGGCCGGCCGTCCTTGAGCACGACGACGGTCATCGTGCCTTCAATCGCGAGTTCTTCGGCGGCGTCGAAGACCCGGTAGTCGTAGCGAATCGAGGTGCGCCCGAGTTTGCCGACCGTGAAGAGCAGGCGGAAGGGCGCGTCGAGGTCGAGGATGCGCAGGAAGCGGCACTCGACGTGGACGCGCGGGAAGTCGTACTCGCGCCGCCGCACGTCGAACGGCCAGCCCGCCGCGCGCATCAGCTCGCCCTCGGCCTCCTCGACGATCTCGAAGATGCGCGGGAAGTGTAGGCGGCCGGCCGCGTCCGCGTCGGCCCAGCGCAGCCGCCGCCTGAACTCTATCTTCGGGGTTTCCATAGATGAATTACGGCGGGCCGGCGCGCGCCGGCCCTCCTCAGTTTTTAACACGCCGCCGCCCGCCGCGTCCCGCCCGGCCTAGAAGTTGAACCGGACGCCGAACTGCAACTGGCGCGGGTTCGAGGCCGAGGTGAACCCGAGCGGGGTGGTCGGCGCGGCGTCGCGGTTGCCGCGCGTGCGCCCCGAGGCGAGCGCCGCGAACTGGTCGGCCGGCAGCCCGCTGACGACGTTGTTGATGCCGGCGAGGTTCGTCCGGTTGAAGAGGTTGAAGCCCTCGAACGTCAGCTCAAGGAACTTCTCCTCGCCGAAGTGGAAGCGGCGCGCGAGCCGCGCGTCGAAGCTGTAGAAGGGCTCGCCGAGTCCCGTGTTACGCCCGAGGGTGAAGGGGCGGTCGGACTGCGAGCGGCCGTCGTTGTTGGCGTCGAAGCCGAGCAGCAGGTTGAAGGGGCGGCCCGAGCCGGCGATGAAGATGGGCGAGAACATCCAGTCGCCGAAAATCTTGTCCGCCGCGGAGTCGCCCGAGAGCGGGCTCTGGAAGACGCCGCTGAACACGGCGCGGTGGCGCTGGTCGAAGGCCGAGACCGCGCGGTCGAGCCGCACGTTCAGCGGGTCTTGCGCCGACCAGTCGCTGTTGAAGTCCGTCACCTCGTCGATGGTCTTTGAAAACGTGTAGTGCGCGTTGAGGCTGAAGTGGTTGGCGAAGCGGCGCTGCACCGAGATCGTCCCCGCGTGGTAGAAGGAGTTGGCCGACGACTCGTAGATGTTGTCCTGGAAGCGGAGCGGGTTGACGAAGTCCGTGCCCGTGCCGATGCAGGTCGTGGGCGAGGTCACGACCGACGCCGCGAAGCGGACGAAGCAGGGGATGCCGAGCGTCGGGTTGAAGCCCGTCTTCTTAAACTGGTTGATGTCGCGGTTACGCGTCAGGTGCAGCCCGCGCGTGAAGAGGTAGCTCAGCTCCACGGAGACGCCGCGCCCCACGTCCTGCTGGAGCCCGGTGCTCGCCTGATAGGTGGTCGGCGTCTCGTAGTTGGGCTCGGCGCGGAAGCGGACTTCGAGCGGCGCGCCCGGCCGCGGCGTGATGCCGAACTGCAAGAGGTCGGAGGCCGTGATGGTGCGGTTGCCGACGATGCCCTGCGCGAGCAGCGTCCCGTAAATGGTGGTCGAGGCCGGGACGCCGAGCGGCGCCGACGTGGCCGTCGAGAGCACGATGTTGATGGGGTCGCCGGGGAAGCCGCTCAGCGTCTTGGTGACGTTGGCCACCGAGTAGATGGTGTAGCCGGTGAAGAGTCCCGCGCCGCCGCGGATGACGGTCTTGCCGTTCTCGAACGGCGACCACGAGAAGCCGACGCGCGGCTGGAAGTCGTTCTTGTCGAGCGGCATGTAGAACGGCTCGTCGCTGAGCGAGTAGCGCAGCCCGTAGTTGAGCGTCAGGTTCGGCCGCGCCTTCCAAGTGTCCTGCCCGTAGAACGCGTAGCGGTAGGTGAAGGAGTTGACCTCCGGCGTGCCGAAGCCCTGCTGGTAGACGATGGGCAGGTTGAGGTTGAACGACTGCAAGGCGTTGATCGGCGTGTTGATGTCGGCGAGCAGCGTGGCGCGCTGAACGGGGTCGGCGACGTTGGCGTTGATGTAGCCGCGCAGTTGCGTCAGCGTCGCGGCCGGGACGAGGTTGGCGAGCGGGATGGCCGCGCCGAAGTTGAAGCGCCCGCCGAAGAACGTCTCGTTGCCGGAGGAGACGTCGGAGGCGATGAACGAGCCGCCGAACTTGAGCGTGTGGTTGCCCGTGACGTGCGAGACGTTGTCCATCACCTCGTAGTCGCGCTGGATGGTGTGCGAGGGGAGGAAGATGTCGCGCCCGAAGAAGCCGAAGCCCTCGATGTTGATCTCGGGGCCGACCGCGTCGTTGGGAATCACGTCGAAGTCCAGATAGCGGTACTGGAGCTTCAGCTCGTTGAAGGTGAAGCCGCTGAACTGGTGGTTCTCGGAGGCGAGGATGCCGCCGTTAAAGGTGTCGAGCGTGCGGCCGCGCGAGACGGCGGTGAGCGCGCCCGCCGCCTGATTCTCGAATTTCGAGTCGTTGAGGCTGAAGCGGATGTAGGCGTTGTCGCGGTCGCTGAAGTTGTGGTCGAAGCGCGCGCCGAAGGTGGTCTGGCTCGACTCGAAGGGGAACTGCCCCGAAGAGCTGGTGAAGAGGTCGACCGTGCGCGGGTAGCGCGCGGGCGTGGTCGTCAGCGAGGCGGTCAGCCCTGCGCCGAGCGCCGCGAAGGGCGTGCCGGCGAGGAAGCTGAAGAGCCGCGACTGCGAATTCGTGATCTGGAAGATGTTGTTCGTCTGGAGGAGGTTGACGAAGGTCGTCTCGTCCTGACTGAAGCGCTCGACCGAGGTGAAGAAGAAGGTCTTGTCCGTCTTGACGGGGCCGCCCACGCTCCCGCCGAACTGCTGGCGGTTGAAGGGCGACTTGCCGTCGGGGTTGAAGTCGAAGGCGTAGCGTGCGTCGAAGCGCTCGGAGCGGAAGAGGCCGAAGGCGGAACCGTGGTAGCGGTTCGCGCCCGACTTCGAGACGATGTTGACGATGCCGCCCGAGGAGCCGCCGAACTCCGCGTTGTAGGCGTTGCGCAGAACCTGAAACTCCTGCACGCCCTCCTGACTGATGGTCGCCTCGACGCCGCCCGAGACCGTGTTGGTGCTGCCGCCGTCGACGGCGACGAGGTTGCCGCGCCCGTTGTTGCCGCCGAAGGAGAGGCCGGAGTTGGGCGTCTGCGCGACGCGGAAGTCGGAGGCGTCGGCGATGTTGTCGGCGTCGGAGACGCCCGGCGTCAGCAGCGCGTAGTCGAGATAGTTGCGCCGGCTGATGGGGAGGTTCGTGATCTGGCCCGCGCCGATGACCGTGGACTGCTGCGTGCGGTCGGTGTCGACGACCTCGCCGCCGGCCACGACCTCGACCGACTCCTGAATGCCCTTCGCCGAGAGCTGGACGGGGATGTTGGCCTGCTGCCCGACGGTCAGCTCGACGCGCGTCGTGCCGGGCGCGAAGCCGCCGCTCGCGGCCGCGACCTTCAGCTCGTAGCTGCTCGGGAGCAGGTTGAGGAAGACGTAGTTGCCCTCCGCGTCGGTCTGCGTCGTGCGGCTGGTGCCCTTGGCCGTGTCGGTGATGGTGACGGCGGCGTTCGGCACCGCCGCGCCCGAAGAGTCCGTGACCTGGCCGCGCAGCTCCGCGGTCGAACTCGATGCTTGCGAGAAAGCGGGGGAGACTCCGGCGACGACGACGAGCAGCGCCGCCAAGAAGAACTGAGTCAGGCTTCTCATAACGTTGAAATCTCCTTGCGTCAGAGCGAAGTGGTGACGGTCAGGCAGCGCAGAACCCACGTAAGCGCGAGGTGCGAGGGGCGCGACGAACAGTCTTGGAAAAGTCCGAAAAAAGGGAATGAAACCGGAGCCCGAGAACCGGGTGAATTGGTTTACCGAACGGTCGGTAAAGTAACATCGGGGGTTATAAACGTCAATGTTTTTGTTGCGGGCGTCGCGGAGGGTTTGTTGGCGGCGCGAACAATTAGCGGGGCGCGCGCGGGTCGATGAGCGCCTTGACGACGCGCCCCGAGGCGACGGCTTCGAGCGCCTCGCCGGCGCGCGCGAGCGAATAGGTTTCGAGCGCGAGACGCGCCCACGGGGCCGAGCGCCCCGCGTCGGCCATCAGACGCGCGCCGCGGTAGAAGTGTGAGAAGTCCGAGCCCCAACAGCCGCGCACGTCGAGGTGTTTGCGGTTGAGGTCGAGGTGTGGGTTGAAGGCGACCTCGCCGTGGTCTGTGTACTGCCCGACGACGACGACGGTGCCGGCGTCGCGCGCGTAGCGCATCGCCTCGACGACCGCGCCGGGCGAGCCGCTGGCCTCGATGCACACGTCGGCGCCGCGCCCCTCGGTCTCACTCAACACCCACGCGGCGCGCTCCTCCGGCGAGTGCTCCTCTACGTCGAGCGTGGCCGAAGCGCCGACCGAGCGCGCGGCGGCGAGCCGCGCGGCGGGCGCGCCCGTGCAGATGACGCGGAGCGCGCCGCGCATCAGCGAGAGCACGATTGCCGAGAGCCCGACGGGGCCGGAGCCGAGGACGAGCACGGTCGCGCCGAGCGGGATGTCAGCGCGCTCGACCGCGTGGAGCGCGGTCGGGAGCGCGCAGCCGCCTGCCATGAAGCGCGCGGCGTCCACGTCCCCGAGCGCGATGACGCGCGTCCCCGGCTTGAGGTAGATTTTCTCGGCCCACCCGCCGGCGAGCGTGTCCCGGAGCCCGTAGGTGATGCCGTAGACTTTGCGAGAGGGGCAGCGCGTCGTCGTCTTGGCGACGAGGCAGTGCCAGCAGGCGTGGCAGGTGCGGTGTACGTCGAGGAAGGTGACGCGGTCGCCCTCGCGGAAGACGCTCCCGTCAACGTCGAGCAGTCGGCCGCGAATCTTTTCGAGCCGGCCGACCGAGACGTGCCCCGGGATGAGCGGGTAGGGCACGCCCGCCAGACGCCCGCGTTGCAGGTGCACGTCCGTCCCGCAGACCTCGCTCAGCTCGACGGCGAGCAGGGCCGAGTCGGGCTCAAGCTCGGGCTCGGCCAGCTCGCGCAACTCGACCGGCTCGCCCGGCCCCGGCATCACCGCCGCCAAGACTCCTCTCATGCCGCCATTTGTAACACGGACTGGCACCCGGCGCAGAGCCTTCGACATCAAAGACTGGTTTGCGCGGCGTCTTTCTCGCGCGCACGTTTGACAAGTCGAGTGCCGTAGCTCAGGTTAGTC
>JBEVKV010000411.1:0-11711 GCA_040509515.1 Pyrinomonadaceae bacterium
GTCTACGGGCAGCGGCATCAGCAGCGGCACGCGCGCGGCCTGCGACAGAAGGAAGTCCACCAGCGTGTGAAACTGCGTGGCGCGCAGGATGGAGTGGGGCACGCCCGCGGACTCGATGACGGCTTCGGCCGCGAGCTTCCGACGGTAGTAGCCGAAGGGGATTTCGTCGACGCCGACGATGGAGATGTAGACGAGGTGCGAGACGCCGGCCGCGCGCGCCGCCTCGCACAGACGGCGCGTCCCCTCAACGTCAACCGCCTCGGCGCGGCGCGGGTCGGAGGCGGCGTGGACGACCGCTTCGACGCCCTCGACCGCCGCGCCCAAACCCTCGCCCGTGGAGAGGTCTGCGCGCGCCCACTCGACGCCGTCCGTTGCGTCGCCTGCGGGCTCGCGCCGGCTCATGACGCGCGCGGAGTGGCCCGCGCGCGTCAGAGCGCGCACGAGCTTGCGGCCGAGCGCGCCGCCGCCTCCCGTCACGAGCACCTTCATCGTCGACAACTCACGAGCCTCCCGGATGTCGAAGGTCTCGACGGCGGGACTAACGGCGCTTCCACTTCAGCTCGATTTCGACCTCCTCCTCGTCGCCCTCGCGCTGGTACTCGAACTCGACGGTCGCGTAGGGCGGCACGTAAATGCGCTCGCCCGCGATCTGTATCTCGAAGGTCTTCTCGGCTTCGAGCGCGTCGGCCAGCCGCCGCAGCTTGGCGACGACCTCGCCGTTCGAGTAAGACTTCTCCACGTCCTTATCATTCCCCATCGCACGCCTCCAGTGATGATTTCCGTCGCCGGCGCGCGAAAGAGCCGACGCCGCGCGGCAGGTGAATATACCTCGCCGCGTGATTCGCGGGAAGTACTAAACGGGTCGGCCGTCACGTTGGCCCGCGCGCGCGGCGGCGCGACGAAAATCCTTGCGCGCGGGCGGGCGTGCAAGTAGACTTCGACGGCCCCGGAGGAACTCGACTATGCGGCGCGTAACGAGAAGCTGCTTCCACGTCATCACACTTCTACTCTTCTGCTTCTGCGCGGGCTCGCCGCCGCGGGCCGAGGCGGCGGTCTTCCGCGACCGCGCGGCCTTCAACGCCGCCGCGCGGAACCTGAGCCTCGTCGACTTCGAGGGCGTGCCGTGGTCAACCTTCCGCTTCACGCAGACCATCGACGGCGTCCGCTTCCACAACCTCTACGGGCTCAACTTCGTCGGCGAGACCCCGGGCAACGACCTGCTGACCGCGCCCGGCGTCGGCGACGTGACCGGCTTCGTCATCTACCTCCCGCCGGGCACGACCACGGTCGGCTTCGATCAGGGAGCGCGCCCGATGACGGTCGCGGCCTCGTCGGGCGAAAAAGTCGAGATGACCGGAACCGGCACCCCGGACTTCGTCGGCTTCGTCTCCGACAGCCCCATCGCGTGGGTGAGCGTCGGGTGGGTTCCGCCCGACCAGTTCACGCGGGCGCCCGCGGCGTGGATTGACAACCTCTCCTTCGGGCAGCGGCGCGCGGGCAACGAGCCGCCGAAGCCCCTCCTGCTCTCCGACGCGGCCACGGGGCGCGCCGCCGCCTTCGACTCGGTGGCGCTGACGCCCGAGCCCTTCCACGCCCACACGCCGCGCGAGCGCAACCTCGGCGACGACGGCGCGACGCGCGTCACGCTGCTCGTCGTCGGCGTCCCGCTCGACGCGCCCGGCGAGGCCGGGCAGGTCACGGCGCGCGCCGTCCTCGCAGGGCACCGCGTCTTCGACCTCGCGGTCGAATCTGCCGGCGGCGCGAAGAACCTGAGCTGGCTTCGTCAGGTGACCGTCCGACTCCCCGCGGAACTGTCGGGGGCGGGCGACGTGACCGTCACCGTCACCGTCAGCGGCGTCGAGAGCAACGGCGTCACGCTGCGCGTGGACTAACATTCAAACTCAAAACGTGTGAGCGAAACGGCGCGGGCGGGAGCGTCACTTCAGACCGCGGCGCGGAGCGTCCGCGCGATGACGGGGACGACGCGGCGCGGGACGGCGATGGCCTCTTTGATGTGGCGCGAGTTGGTGAAGTGGCCGGCGACGTAGAGGCCGGGGACGTTGGTCTCGAAGGTCTCGGGGTCGTAGGCGGGGACTTCCGAGAGGCCGGAGCGCTCGGTGCGGACGCCGGCCGCGCGCAGCAGCGTGAGGTCGGCGTCGCTGCCGATGAGGACGAAGACGGCGTCGTTGGCGAGCGCGTGGGTGCGGCCGGCGGCGTCCCTGATGCGCACCTCCGTCTCGCCGATCTCCTCGACCGCTGAGAAAGTGAAGAGGCGCAGGCGGCCTTCGTTAATCTCGCGCTCAAGCGGCCCGCGCACCCAGTGTTTGATGCAGCCCTTCTTCGGGTCGCGGTTCTCCCAGTCCTCGGGCCAGATGGCGAAGGTCGTGCGCGCGCCGCCCTCGGAGAGAAAGAGCGCGGCCTCGGCCGCCGAGTTCCCGCCGCCGATGACCATCGCCTCCTTGCGCACGTACGGGAAGGGCTCGACGAAGCGGTGTTTGACCTTCGGGAGGTCTTCGCCGGGGACGCCGAGCCGGCGCGTGCGCGCCATCCCGCCGAGACAGGCGAGCACGCGCGCGGCCACGTAGGTCGAGCGCGAGGTCTCGACGCGGAAGCCCTCGGGCGCGAGCGGCTCGACGCGCGTCACCTCCTCTTCGGTGTTGATGCGGAGTCCGTTTTCGAGCGCGAAGCGGACGTAATAGGAGAGCAGCTCCTCGCGCGTCGGCTTCTCGCGGCAGGGTCGCAGTTCGCCGTCGCGCAGCTCAAGCTCGTCGGTGGTGGAGAAGACCGTCAGGCCGACCGGGTAGCGGTAGACCGTGTCGGCGATGAGCCCCTTCTCGACGACGAGGTACGAGAGCCCCTCGCGCGCGGCCACGTCGGCCGCCGAGAGTCCGGCCGGCCCCGCGCCGATAATCAGCAGATCGAGTCGTCCTTCGCCCATGACCTTTTCGGATGACTCAATCCTCGCACGCCGCGCGCCCGGATGGCAAACCGGGCACCCGCCGCGCCCTCAGACGGACGCGCCGCCGCCCTCCACGCCGTCGCCGTGCTTCACGCCGCCGTCCCTTTTCCCGCCGGCCGCCGCGCGCTCGGCCTCGGCGCGCGCGCCGAGCCAGCCGACGAACTTTTGCAGGTCGTGCTCCTTGCCGTAGTCCTCGCCGCCGGGGCCGTGCGTGGCCTCCTCGAAAAGCTGTTCGAGGATGTAGTAGCCGAGCATGCGGTGGCTCTCGAACTGCGGCTCGTCGAAGAACTGGTCGGCCGTCGTCTCGTGCGGGAAGTCCGGGTGGCTCATCGCGTAGTTGTAGATGTCGCGCGGCTCGGTGCCGTAGATGGTCGGCTTGACGTAGACGAGGCGGCCGGTCATCTCGTGCCGCTTGTGCGCGCGGCCCGACGCGTCCACGCGCCCGCCGGGCTCGGCGTCAACGTCCTCGTAGTGTATGTCGCCGATGGCGCAGTAGCCGCCCGTGCCCTGCGCCTCGCTGGCGGGGCGCGGCAGGATGGGGAAGGGCGGGTTGAACTCGATGCGGATGCCGAGGTCGATGCGTATCTTGCGCACCGCGTCGCCCAGACCTTCGAGCGAGCCCGAGGGGTCGGCCGAGCCGTCCACGACGACGATGTTGCGGCAGCGCCGCAGCACCATCTCGTAGAGCCCGAGGTTCTCGAAGTGGCCGCCGTCGGAGAGCAGCACGTACGGGTTCTTGTCGTCGGTCTGGCCGAACGCCTCGTCGAGAATGGGGCTCAGCGCGCTCCGCGGGTGCGAGCGGAAATAGGTGCTCGCGCCGTGGACGCCGGGGTTGCCGAGCCACCAGCCGAGCCGCGCGTTGAAGAACGTGAGCGCGAGCGTGACGAAGGGCGACGGCGAGAAGTAGCCCATGTTCGAGCTGGCCGCCGCGCCCGAGATGGCGACGGCCGTCCCGAGCGCGATGCCGCTGTTGCCGCCGTAGTCGCGCGTGCGGCGGTAGCCGACGAAGAGGCTGCCCGAGTGGAGCGGCGTCGAGGTGAAAGACTCCGCGCGACGCTGCTGCCACGCCAGCTTGTCGCCGCCGACGAGGTTCAGCGCCATGTTGACGACGTGCATCAGACGGTAGAGGCGCGGCGGGTACTTCAGGTAGTCGGGGAACGCCTGAAGCAGCAGCAGCCGGTTGAGCAGGAGGCGGTTGACCGGGTCGGCCGTCTCGGCGTCCGCGCCGCCGGGCCTGACTTCGACGCCGCCGGGTTCGGCGTCCACGTCGCCGTGCTCGGCGTCCGGGTCACGGCGGCGTTTGGGCGCGAGGCTCGCGTAGTTTTTGCGCGCCTCGGCGAGATAGGGCGCGAACTCGGGCGCGTCCTCAAGGCGGCTGACCTGTAAGACGCGGCTCAAGTCGCCGAAGAGCGCGGTGCGGAACGAAGGGTTGGTGCCGATGCTCTCGGGCGGGTCTCTGTTCTCGAAGTACTTGCGCGACTGTCCGTCCACGCGGGTGATCTCTTCGCGGAGGAAGCGCGCGGCCGCCGCCGTCGCCTCCGACTTCGGCGTGGCCGCCGCCATCCCCGCCGCCTCCGCCCCGGCGAGCGCCGCGACGAACGCGACCAGACCGTTCTCGCCCCTAAAGTCCGACTCGCGCAGAACCCACGGGCGCAGCTCGTCCATGAAGAGGTTGTCGCGCGGGTCGAAGCCCGTGAAGGGGTTCGCCTGCCGCTCGCCGCGCGGGCGCGACGCGCCGAGGAAGGCGCGGATGATGCGGTCGCGGTAGCCGGCGTGGAGCGAGAACTTGTTGAGGTTGATGACGCGCGACCCGAAGCGCCCGAGCCCGTGCAGCGCCAGCGCCAGCAGCGCCAGATAGAGCCACGTCGGGAAGTGCGCCACGCGGAAGGCGTTCTGCGCGCTCGCGAGCGGGTACATCTCCGCGAAGTCCTTGCCGCGCGCGCCGTAGAGCGCGCCGAGCAGCGGGTCGGGCAGCCCCGCGAGGTACTGCCCGAGCCACGCGACGAGCGTCCCCGTCAGCATCGCGACGGCGAGGACGAGGCACGCGAAGAAGACGAACGAGGCGAGCACGACGACGTTGACGCCGATCGACTTCAGCGTCCCCATCCAGTCGCTCTCGCCGTCCTTCTTCGACTTGCCCGGCGTCCGGGCGCTGCGGCCGCCGAGGATGGCGATGAGCCCCGAGACGCCGCCCGCCGCCAGCAGCCACTTCTGTAAGGCGAAGTAGAGCAGCGGCCCGAAGACGACGAGCCCGCAGAAGAAGAGCCACGCCGACATCAAGATGAAGAGCCACGCGCTGGCGCGCGCCAGCCACTCGCGATCCTCGTCCTCGATGAAGTAGCGGCCGTGGCTGAGCACGGAGTCTTCCGGCTCCGCGCCCGCGCCGCCCCCCGTAGAGCGCGCGGCCTCGCGCTCCCGCGGGGCGCGCTCCGTGCGCCGGCTGGTGAGCCCGACGAAGAGCGTGAGGCCGAGGAAGATGACCAGCAGGTAGACGGGGAAGGCGAGCAGCGTGTACAGCTCCGCGCCCCACCACGCGGGGTAGGGCAGAAGCTCCGTCGTCACGTCTATCCCGCCGACGCCGTCGAAGTGTATGACCGGGCCTTCGGTCGGGGCGACGGGGCCGTAGAAGGGCGGAATCTTGGTCGCCGCCACCCAGAGCAGGAACGCCCCGGCGACGCTGGCGATGAACATCACCAGTCCCTCGCGCCAGAGGCTGCCGCGGACGGCCGCCTTGCGCTCGTCCACCTCTTTGGCGAGCCGCTCCTCTTTGGCGCGCGCGCCGTTGTCGGGCGCGGGCTCGCGCCTGTCGCGCTCCGCCCGGCGGCGCATCGCGCGCAGCTCCTCCAGCTCGCGCTCGGCCGGGTCGTCCTTCCACGTCTGCCTGACGAAGAGCCCGTAGAAGATGAGCCCCGCCAGCCCGACCAGCGCGCCGAAGAGGAGGAAGTAGAAGAACTCCCACGCCGCGCCCGGCCGCGTCGTCGTCGTGTGCCACGCCCAGTAGGTCGTCAGGAGCGTCGCCGAAAGGCAGAGCGGCAGGAGGCAGAGTTTCAGGAAGGTGCCCTGGTCGCGGCGCTTGTCCCAGAAACTTCCGGGCCGGATCGCGCCGCTGTTACTCGGGCGGTTCAGACGCATGAAGGCGAGGGCGTAGCCGCTCAGCATCGCGCCGAGCGCGAGCAGCGTCCAGCGCGGCGTGTGGAAGGCGTTGGCCGACACGCGCTCGCGCCAGTCCGGCCACACGAAGCCGGCCGCGAGGACGACGCCGACCAGTCCCAAAAGGATGAGGAGGAACATCAGCGCGTACCAGCGGCTCCGCGTGTGGAGCGCGGCGCGGACGGCCTTGACCGGGCTCAGTTTGAGCAGCGCCGCGCCGACGACGCCGAGCACGAGCAGGCCGAGGAACGTCCACCAGTCGCCGCGCGCGAGGACGGCGGCGTTCGACACGCGCGGGATCATCAGCAGGCTCGCCAGCAGCGGCACCAGCACCACCCAGTTGAGCAGCAGATTGCGGATGTAGATGGTGACGAACGTCCACGCGTCGGCCGAGAGCAGCCCCGTCTTCGGCGTGATGAAGTTGCTGTAGTCGCGCAGGTGGCGCAGCGGCTCGGGCTCGGGTTCGAGCTTGGAGGCGCGCGTCTCGCCGTCGAGGTCTGCGACGACGCCGCGCAGCCCCTCCGGGTGGCGGTGAATCCACGCCGAGAGCCAGCCGCCGATGTAGCCGCCGCCCGAGACGGTCGAGAGGTAGTCGAAGCGTTCGAGGAAGCCGCGCCGCGCGAGCGACTGGATGACGCCGAGCGCGAAGGTGCCGCTGCGGATGCCGCCGCCCGAAAGGCAGATGGCCGAGCGCTTCGTGCCCAGCCTGTGAACCCTCTGCATGACGCGCGCCAGCCGCAGGTCGTAGGCGCGCCGCAGCTCTTCGGGGAAGGCATCTTCGAGCAGCAGCCGGCGGAAGCGCCGCCGGTCGCTGTCCTTGCCGCGGTCGTCGCACAGCCCGCCGCCTTCGCCGTCCTCCCAGACCAGCTCGAAGATGCCGCGCGTCTCGTCGCGCATCGTCGTCAGACGCTCGAAGCGCCGCGGGTGGAAGACCTCGTCGTCGTCGAGGACTTTGTTGAGCGCGGCGGCCAGCTCGTCCTCCGTCTTCGCGCCGAGCAGCGCCGGGTGCCTGTGCGCGAGGTACGCGGCGATGTCGGGCTCGACCCACGACGTGCCGGCGGCGCGCAGCCTCGCGGGGCCGCCGGCGTGCTCGCGGTCGACGGGCTCGGCCCCGGCCGGGTGAGTCTTCTTCCACTGCGCGTAGGCTTCGCTCAGCCTCGCCGCGAGCCGCGTGAGGCGCGCGTGGTTGGAGTGAAAGTCCCAATCGGTCTTGACGACGACGACCACCGTCCGGTCGCGCTCCTTCACGCGGAGCACGCCGCCCTGCTCGTTCCAGTCGAGCGTCTCGTGCAGACTCTCGAACTCTTCTTCGAGCACCTGACAGAGATGGAGCGGGATTTCGTAGGTCAGAGGTTTTGCGGTCATGTTTTGTCCGAAGGGAGTGCGGCGGCTCACTCCGTCGAAAGGGAATCAAAGTGCGTGCGGGCGGGCGCGGTAGGGCTTGCGGCGGCCTTAGGGTGCGAGAAACGTCGGCAAAAATAGTCCCGCGCCGCGTCGTTGTCAATAACAATCTTCCGCGCGCCATCCGATAGTCGGGCGGGCGGCGGCTGGTGTTTGCGCGCGCTCGGAGCCGGTCGGTATAATGCCCCGGCAAAACGGAACGAAGCTTAAGCGAGGCGCGCCCGCGCCACAGGAGCCGAGAAGCGTGTGACCACGACCGAACCCGCATGTCAGGGCACGCCCGAAGGCGCCGCGCTACGCGTCGAGCGACTGCCGTTCCGCAACGTCCCCGGCCAGTCGCGCCTCTTCCTCGAATACCTCGAAGACCCTACGCGGCTGCGGCGCTTCTACCCGGAGGCCGTCCGCTTCCACTACGAGCTGTCCGAACGACGACGCCGCGTGCTCGACCATCAGGGGGCCGACCGCGCCGCGCTCTGCGACGCGCTCGCCGGGTCGAACGCGCGCTGGGGCGCGGGGCCGGAGACGCTGGCGAACGTCGAGCGGCTGCGCTCGCCCGATGCGGTCGCGGTCGTCACGGGTCAGCAGACGGGGCTCTTTACGGGGCCGCTCTACACGCTCTACAAGGCGCTCTCGGCGGTGAAGCTCGCGGCCTGTCTGACCTCGCGCGGCACCGAGGCCGTCCCCGTCTTCTGGATGGCGACCGAGGATCACGACTGGGAAGAAGTGCAGACGGCGCAGGTCATCGCCTGCGACGGCCGTCTCGCGGACGTTGCGGTCTCGGCCGGGCTGCACAACGAGGGCGAGCCGGTCGGCGGCGTCACGCTCGACGAGAGCGTCGAGGAGGCCGTGCGGCGTCTCTTCGACCTCGTCCCTTCGAGTGAGTTCCTGCCCGAGCTTGAGCGCGTCGTGCGCGACGCGTACCGGCCGGGTCGCACCTACGGCGAGGCGTTCGCGCGGATGCTCTCGGCGCTCACGTCCGACTACGGCCTCGTGTTGCTCGACCCGACCGACGGGGCCTTGAAGCGTCTGGCCGCGCCGCTCTACGCGGAGGCCGCGCGGCTCGGGGCGGAGATTGCTTCGGCGACCGACGCGCGCTCGCGCGAAATCAAAGAGGCCGGCTATCACGCGCAGGTTCACACCTCGCCCGACTCGTTCCCGCTCTTTCTCATCGACGACGGCGGCGCGCGGCGCGCGCTCACGCGCACGCGCGAAGGGCGCTACCGCGTCAAGGGCGCGACGCGCGAGTGGACAATCGAAGAACTCGCGGCGCTCGCCTCCGAACAGCCCGAACGCCTGAGCCCCAACGTCACGCTACGCGCGGTCGTGCAGGACTATCTCCTGCCGACCATCGCCTACTTCGGCGGCGCGGCCGAGGTCGCGTACTTCGCGCAGACCGCCGAGAGCTACCGCGTGCTCGGCCGACCCGCGACGCCGATACTCCACCGCGCGAGCCTGTCGGTCGTCGAGCGGCGCACGGGGCGCACGCTCGAACGCTACGGCCTGCGGCTCGAAGACTTCTTCGGCGGGCTCGACCCCGTCATCGCGCGCGTCGTCGAGGAGCATCTGGGTGCGGAGGTGGCCGGCGCGTTCTCAGAGACTGACGCGGCGGTCGCGCTCGCGCTCGACGGGCTGCAAGCGCGGCTGCGCGACTTCGACCCGACGCTGGCGGACGCGCTCGACGGCGGGCGGCAGAAGATCGCGCACCAGCTCGAAGGCTTGCGCGCGCGCTTCCACCGCGCGCAGATGCAGCGCGACCGCGCCGTCCAGCGCCAGCTTGAGCGCGCCGCCACCGCGCTCTACCCCGAGAAGAGCTTGCAGGAGCGGCACGTCAACGTCGCCTCGCTGCTCGCGCGCCACGGCCGCTACTTCGTCGGCTGGATTCACGACGCCATCGACCTCTCGACCAACGACCATCAAATCGTCTACCTCTAAAGCCGCGCGCGGCAGAACCGCGCCGCAAGTCGAAAATCAAAAAGCCAAAATTCCGATGTCAAAAATACGCGTCCTCTCCGACCACGTCGCCAACCAGATCGCCGCCGGCGAGGTGGTCGAGCGCCCCGCGTCGGTCGCCAAAGAGCTTGTCGAGAACTCCATCGACGCGGGCGCGCGCCGCGTCGAGGTGGACGTGGAGGCGGGCGGCCGACGCCTGCTCCGCGTCTCGGACGACGGCGAGGGGATGACGCGCGACGACGCCGTGCTCGCCTTCGAGCGCCACGCCACGTCGAAGATAACTTCGGTCGAAGACCTCGAACGCGTCTCGACGCTCGGCTTCCGGGGCGAGGCGCTGGCCTCCATCGCCTCGGTCGCGCGCGTCGAGCTGGTCACGCAGCGGGACGGCGAGACCGAAGGGACGCGGGTCGTCATCGAGGGCGGGCGGATGCGCGACGTGTCGCCGGCGGCGCGGCCGCGGGGCACGACCATCGCGGTGCGCGACCTCTTCTTCAACGTCCCCGCGCGCCGCAAATTCCTGCGCTCCGAATCGACCGAAACCTTTCACCTGACCAACCTCGTCACGCACTACGCGCTGGCGCACCCGGATGTCAGCTTCGCGCTCACGAACAACGGGCGCGAGGCGCTGCGCGCCGCGCCGGCCGCGGATTTGCGCGAGCGCGCGTACCAGATTTTCGGCGGCGAGTTTATCGAAAGCCTGCTCGGCGTCGAGGGCGATGCGCGGGGCGTCGCGCGCGTGACGGGCTACGTCTCGGCCCCGCGCGCGCGCCGCACCAACCGCGACTCGCAATATCTTTTCGTCAACGGCCGCTTCGTGCGCGATCGCCTCGTCTCGCGCGCGCTCACCGAAGGCTACCGCTCGGTGCTCCCGCACGGCGTCTACCCTTCGGCGCTGCTCTTCATCGAAGTCGCGCCCGAAGAGGTTGACGTGAACGTCCACCCGGCCAAGACCGAGGTACGCTTCCGGCGCGCGGGCGCGGTGGCCGACGCGGTGCGCGAGGCCGTGCGCGCCGCGCTCCACACCGGCGGCTACCTGCGTCCGGAAGAGACTTCCGCCGGCTTCGGCGCGGGCGCTTACGAAACGGAGGCCGCGCCCGCGCCCGTCGGCGACGAGCGGCCGTCCGTCCGTCTCGGGGCCGAGGAGTTCTACGCCTCTTCGGTCGCGGGTCTGACGTGGAACGCGGAGGCCGGCGCTGATGTCGAGCCCCCCGTCGAGAGTCAAGAGGCCGCGCCGAGGCAGGAGGCCATCGAGTTCGGATGGACGCCCGCGCCGGGCGATTCGCTCGCGGGAGAGGGCGCGGCCGAAGCGCCGCAGCGGCCTTCCCGCTCCGCGCTCGAAGCGGTCGCGCGAAGCGCCGGCCTCGCCCCCGACGCGCCCTCGTCCGTCACGCGCGCGCCCTCGTCCGCACCGGGCACGCCGGACGCGCGGGCGCGCGAGGTGGACGAGAGCGTCGCCCCAGTCCGTCGCGAAGCGCGCGCGGGCGGCGTCCCGCTCCCGCCGCTCAACTCGGCGGCGGGGATCATGAAAGGAATCACGGCCGAGGCGCTCGACGCCAACATACGCCCGCTCGGCCAGTTGGAAGAGAGCTTCATCCTTGCGACCGACTCGGAGGGGCTGCTGCTCATCGACCAGCACGCGGCGCACGAGCGCGTGCTCTTCGACAAGTACCGGCGCCTCGAAGAGTCGCGCCGCCCGGAGTCGCAGAATCTGCTCGTGCCGGAGACCTTCGACCTCACGCCGGCGCAGGCCGCGAGCTTCGGCGAGGTCGCGGACGAGCTTGAGTGGCTCGGCTTCTCGCTGACGCGTCTGTCGGGGCGGACGGTCGCCGTCCGCGCGGTGCCCGCAGACCTGCCGCCGGCCGAGGCGCGCAACCTGCTCGCCGAAATTCTCGACACGGTGGACGCCGAGAAGCGCGGGCGCGCGCGAGAGACTCTGCGCGACGAGATCGCGGCCTCGCTCGCCTGCCACGCCGCCATCAAGGTCAACATGCCGCTCACGCAGGAGAAGATGCGCTGGCTCATCGACCGCCTGCTGCTCACCTCCTCGCCCACGACCTGCCCGCACGGCCGCCCCGCCATCCTCCGCCTCGCCAAGCGGGACATCGAGCGCGGCTTCCACCGCCCCTGAGCTGATGCGACGAAGAACAGTTGGCCGCGGAGGCGTCGCCACTTTCCCGTCAGAATTTTATCGAGTGCGAGGAAGGGCTTGGGCGTGGATAAGAGGCAAAGACGGTCACGGGTTTCTGGCTCT
>JBEVKV010000412.1:0-18289 GCA_040509515.1 Pyrinomonadaceae bacterium
CGCTCGTCTTCGAGGGCGGCCAGTTGACCTACGGCGAGCTGAACGCGCGCGCCAATCAGTTGGCGCGCCTCATGCGCCGCCGCGGAGTCGGGACGGACGCGCCAATCGCGCTGCTGCTCGGCCGCTCGGAGGAGCAGATGCTCGCGCTGCTGGCGGTGCTCAAGGCCGGGGGCGGATACCTGCCGCTCGACCCCGCGCTGCCGTCGCGCCGTATCGCGCTGCTGCTCGAAGACGCGCGCCCGCGCCTGATCGTGACGCACCGGCGGCTGCTCGACGTGCTGCCGCCCGAGCACGCGGAGGTCGTCTGTCTCGACGCCGAACGTGACGCGCTCGCGCGCGAGGACACGTCCGACCTGCGCGGCGAGTCGAGCCCCGAAAGCCTCGCCTACGTCCTCTACACTTCGGGCTCGACGGGGAGGCCGAAGGGCGTCGCGATGCCGCACCGCCCGCTCGTCAACCTCATGCACTGGCAGCTCGGGCACGCGGCGGCCGGCGCGTCGGCGCGCACGGTGCAGTTCGCGCCGCTGTCGTTCGACGTGTCGTGTCAGGAAATCTTTTCGACGTGGTGCGGGGGCGGCGCGCTCGTGCTCGTCAGCGACGAGGTGAGGCGCGACCCCGCGGCCTTCTGGCGGCTGCTCTCCGAAGAGGCGGTCGAGCGTCTGTTCGTCCCCTTCGTCTACTTACAGCAGTTGGCCGAGGCGATGCCCACGGCGCTTGAGGCGGGCGGCGCGCCGGCGGCGGCCGTGCGTCTGCGTGAGGTCTTGACGGCGGGCGAGCAGTTGCAGGTGACGCCCGCGCTCGTCGAGATGTTCCGACGCCTGCCGGGCGGCGTGCTGGTGAATCAGTACGGGCCGACCGAGGCGCACGTCGTCAGCGCACACAGTCTCGGCGGCGCGCCGACGCGCTGGCCCTTGCTGCCGCCCATCGGACGGCCCGTCTCGAACGCGCGGCTCTACGTGCTCGACGCGCACGGCCGGCCCGTCCCCGTGGGCGTGTCGGGCGAGCTGCACATCGGCGGCGCGTGCGTCGCGCGCGGCTACCTGAACCGACCCGGCCTCACCGCCGAGAAGTTTGTGCCCGACCCATTCTCTGACGAGCCGGGCGCGCGTCTCTACCGCACGGGCGACGTGGCGCGGCTCACCGCCGACGGCGAGATCGAATACGTCGGGCGCGCCGACGAGCAGGTGAAGATACGCGGGTTCAGGGTGGAGCTTGGCGAGGTGGAGGCGGCGCTGGCGTCGCACGCCGGCGTGCGCGCGTGCGCGGCGACGGTGCGCGGCGAGGGCGCGGCGGGCAAGAGGCTGGTCGCCTACGTCGTGGCCGACGCCGAACAGACGGCCTCGGCGGCGGAGCTGCGCGGCCACATCAAAGAGCGCGTGCCCGAGTACATGGTGCCGTCGGCGTTCGTCTTCCTCGACGAGCTGCCGCTGACCGCGAGCGGCAAGGTGAACCGGCGCGCGCTGCCCGAGCCGGACGCCGCGCGCCCGGAACAGGGAAAGTCGCACGTCGCGCCGCGCACGCCGACGGAGGAGACGCTGGCGCGCATCTGGGCCGAAGTGCTCGGACTGGAGCAGGTCGGCGTCCACGACAACTTCTTCGAGTTGGGCGGCGACTCGATTCTCACGATTCAGGTGGTCGCGCGCGCGAATCAGGCCGGGCTGCGGCTCATCCCCCGACAGCTTTTTCAGTCGCAGACGATTGCCAAGCTGGCCGCCGTGGCGGGCACCGGGTCGGGCGTCGAGGCCGAGCAGGGAATCGTCACGGGCGACGTGCCGCTGACGCCCATCCAGCACTGGCTGTTCGAGCAGAGACTGCCCGCGCCGCACCACTTCAACATGGGCTACCTCTTCGAGCTGCGGCAGGAGGTTGACGAGCGCGTGCTGCGAGAGGGCGTGCGCGCGCTCTACGAGCACCACGACGCGCTGCGCATGCGCTTCGTGCGCGAGGGCGACGGCTGGCGGCAGTTCGACGCCGCGCCCGACGACCGCGTGCCCTTCTCGCGCTTCGACCTCGCCGGGATGGACGAGGACGAGCAGCGCCGCGCCGTCGAGTCCGAGGCGGCGCGACTGCAAGCAAGCCTCGACTTAAACGACGGGCCGCTCGTCCGCGTCGCCCTCTTCGAGCGCGGCGAGGGGCGCACCGCGCGCCTGTTGTTCGTCGCACACCACTTGGTCGTCGACGGCGTTTCGTGGCGCGTCCTGCTCGCGGACTTGCAGACGGCGTGCGAGCAACTGCGCGGCGGCCAGCCCGTCCGCCTGCCCGCCAAGACCACCTCGTACAAGCACTGGGCCGAGCGGCTGTCCGAGCACGCGCGCTCGGAGGCGGCGCGCGCCGAACTCGACTACTGGCTGAGCGAGCACGGCGGCACGGCGGCGTCGCTGCCAATCGATTTCGCAGGGGGCGAGAGGCTGGAATCGTCCTCCGACATCGTGGCCGTCGCGCTCGACGTTGAGGAGACCGAGGCGCTGCTGCGCGAGGTGCCGAAGTTCCGACGGCTGCGCATCAACGACATCCTGCTCGCGGCGCTCGCGCGGAGCTTCTCGCGCTGGACAGGCGGCCCGCTGCTCCTCGAACTCGAAGGCCACGGGCGCGAGGAGGTTGTCGAGGGCGTCGACGTTTCGCGCACGGTCGGCTGGTTCACCTCAATCTTCCCGGTGCGTCTCGACCTCGGCGACTCGGCGACGCCGGGCGAGGTCTTGCAGACCGTCCGCGAGCGGCTCGAACGTGTGCCGCACGCGGGCGTCGGTTACGGGGTGCTGCGCTACCTCGGCGGCGAGGATGCGGCGGCGAAACTCGCCTCGCTCCCCCGCGCCGAAGTGAGCTTCAACTATCTGGGTCAGGCCGATCAGTCGTTCGGCGAGAACTCGCTGCTGCGGCTGGCCGAAGAGTCCGCGGGGCCGACGGCGGGGCCGGAGACGGCCATGCCGCACCTGCTCTACGTGGCCGGAATCGTCTTTCAGGGGCGGCTCAACGTCAGGTTCAAGTACAGCAAAAACGTCCACCGCACCGAGACGGTCGGGGCGCTGGCGCAAAGCTACGTCGAAGAGCTGCGCGCGCTGATCGCGTACTGCCGCGAGGCGGGCGCGGCCGAGGCCGAAGCCGGTGAAGCGCCGCGGGCATTCCCGCTCGCGCCGCTCGGCGGCAAAGAGCTGGAGGCCGCGCTCTCGCACGTCGAGTTCGCGCGCGAGGGCGGCGGCCGGAACGCGGCGCGCGATAACGTCGCGGACGTTTATCCGCTCTCGCCGGCGCAGGAGGGCATCCTCTTCCACAGCATCTACGCGCCGGAGTCGGGCGTCTACGTCGTGCAGATTCACTGCTCGCTGCACGCGCCCGAAGTGCGCGCCGTCGAGCGCGCGTGGCAGGCGGTGGTTGACCGCAACCCCATCCTGCGGACGGCCTTCGTCTGGGAGAATGTCGCGCGCCCGCTACAGGTCGTCGGCCGCGGCGTCGCCGTCCCGTGGCAGCGTCTCGACTGGCGCGACGCTTCGCCCGAAGAGCAGGCCGAGCGTTTCAACCGCTACCTTGAGGACGAGCGCGCGCGCGGGTTCGAGCTGACGCAAGCGCCGCTGATGCGGATGGGGATGATTCGCGTCGCCGACGACGAATACAAGTTCGTGTGGAATCACCACCACCTGCTGCTCGACGGGTGGTCGATCTTCCTCGTCCTCAAAGAGCTGTTCACCTTCTACGACTCGTTCGCGCTCAACGTCGCCGCCGAGGTGGAGCCGACGCGCCCCTTCGGCGAATACATCGAGTGGCTTCAGTCGCGCGACCCCGTGGAGGTCGAAGAGTTCTGGCGTCGCGCGCTCAAGGGCTTCGACTCGCCGACGCCGGTCGGGCGCGAGATGAGCGACGCCGTGCGAGAAGGCGAGGAGCGGCACGGCGAGCTGCGCCTCGTCATGTCGGAAGCCGACTCGGAGGCCGTCCGCGCGCTCGCGCGCCAGCACCGGCTGACGGTGAACACGGTGGTGCAGGGGGCTTGGGCGCTGCTGCTCGGCCACACCGGCGGGCGGCACGACGTGGCCTTCGGCGCGACGGCCTCGGGGCGGCCGGCCGAGCTGCCCGGCATCGAGACGATGGTCGGCATGTTCATCAACGTGCTGCCGATGCGCGTCAGACTGCCGGACGAAGAGCCGCTGGCCGCGTGGCTCGAAGGGATTCAGACGGCGCAGTTCGAGGTGCGGCAGTACGAGTACAGCCCGCTCGTTCAGGTGCAGCGTTTCAGCGGCGTGCCGCGCGGCACGCCGCTGTTCGAGAGCATCCTGAGCTTCGAGAACTACCCCGTCGATAACAGCATTCGTGAGTACACGCGCAGCCTCAACCTGACCGACGTGTACAACGTCAGCCGCACCAACTACCCGCTGACGATCATCGTCGCCCCGCGCTCGGAGCAGATGGCGCTGCGGTTCGTCTACGACCGCCGCCGCTTCGACGGCGCTTCGGCGGCGCATTTGGCCTCGCAGTTCCAGACGCTGCTGCGCGAGTTCGCCGCGCGCCCCGACGCGACGCTCGGCGAGTTGCGGCAGGCGCTGGCGCGCGCCGACGAAGGACAGCGCCTCGTCGGGCAGGGGCGGGCCGAGGAGTCCAAGCGCGCGCGGTTCAAGGCGGTCAAGCCGAAGGCCGTGAGCCTGCCGTCCGAGCCGGTCAGGACGGCCCCGCTCTCGGCCGCGTCGCCGCTCCCGCTCGTCGTCGAACCGGCGACCGCGGACGCAGACCTCGCGGGCTGGGCCGCGCACAACCGCGAGCTGATTGAACGCCGGCTGGGCGAGCACGGCGCGCTGCTATTGCGCGGCTTCCCGGTGGACTCGGTGGATAAGTTCGAGCAGGTCGCGGCGGCCGTCTGCCCGCGCCTCTTCGGCGAGTACGGCGACCTGCCGCGCGAGGGCGAGGGCGGCAAGGTCTACGGCTCGACGCCGTACCCCGCCGACCAGTCCATCCTCTTCCACAACGAAAGCTCGCACCTGCACCGCTGGCCGATGAAGATTTTCTTCTACTGCGTGCGCGCGGCGCAGACCGGTGGCGAGACGCCCGTCGTCGATTGCCGCGAGGTCTACAAACTGCTGCCGCGCGCCGTCGCCGCGCGCTTCGCCGAGAAGGGGCTGATGTACGTCCGCAACTTTATCGAGGGGCTCGACATCAGTTGGCAGACCTTCTACGGCACCGACGACCGCCGCGTGGTCGAGGCGCGGTGCCGCGAGTCGGGCACGGGGTTCGAGTGGCGCGGCGAGAACTCGCTGCGGACGCGGAGAGTCTGCCCGGCGGTCGCGCGCCACCCGCGCACCGGCGAGACGGTCTTCTTCAATCAGGTGCAACTCCACCACGTCTCGTGCCTTGAGCAGTCCGTGCGCGAGACGCTGCTCTCGATGTACCGCGGCGACGAGCTGCCGCGCAACGTCTACTACGGCGACGGCTCGCCGATTGAAGACTCGGTCGTCGCCGAGGTCGTCGAAACCTACCGCCGCGCCGCCGTCAGCTTCCCGTGGCGCGAGGGCGACATTCTCATGCTCGACAACATGCTCACGGCGCACGCGCGCAACCCTTACACGGGGACGCGGAAGATTGTCGTCGCGATGGGCGAGATGACGGACGGCGACCCGGCGACGCCGAACGGGGGCGCGTGAGCGGCGCGCGGCCCGAAACATTCCCGGACATGGGGGCGCAGACGAAACGTGGTTGAAGGCTTCAGACTCTCACCTCAGCAGAGGCGGCTCTGGCTGTTGCAGCAAGGCGACGGCGCGGCGTACCGCGCCCGGTGCGCGGTACTCGTCGAAGGCGTGCTCGACGAGCGCGCCCTCCGCGACGCGCTCGTCGCCGTCGTCAAACGGCACCAGATTCTCGGCACCACCTTCCGCGGCGCGCCGGGCATCAGCCTCCCCGTGCAGGTGATAGACGACGGCGGGGCCGCGTCCCCGCGCCTCGAACAACTCGCGCCGCCCCGCGACGCCGAAGCCGGGGCCGGCGCGGCGGAACGCTTCGCCGCCGAACTCTTCGCGAACGCGCCGCCCGCGGCCTTCGACTTCGAGCGCGGGCCGCTCGTGCGCGCCGCGCTCGCGCCCGCGCCGAATGGAGCCCACGTCCTGCTGCTCGAACTGCCCGCGCTCTGCGCCGACACGCGCTCGCTCTCCAACCTCGTCCGCGACCTCGCCCGTCTGTACGCGGCGCGCGAAGACGTTGACGGCGAAGAGCCGACGCAGTACGTACAGTTTTCCGAGTGGCAGAACGAGCTGCTCGAAGAGCCGGAGGCCGAAGGCGCGGAGTTCTGGCGGCAACGCGACTACGCCTCGTTGCCCGCGCTCGCGCTGCCACGCGAGAGGCGAGACGGCGAGCGAGACGCCTTCACGCCCGCGGGCTTCACGACCGACATCGACCCCGAACTCTTCGCGCGTGTCGAGGCGGCGGCGAGAAGACACCGCGCGCGCCCCGACGCCTTTCTGCTCGCGTGCTGGCAGACGTTGCTCTGGCGGCTGACGGGGCAGGATGAGCCGGTCGTCGGCGTGGCCTTCGACGGCCGGAAGTACGAGGAGCTGTACGACGCGCTCGGACTCTTCGCCAAGACCGTCCCCGTCTACGCGGACTTCTCGCGCCCGCAGACTTTCGCCGCGACGCTCAAGCGGACGGCCGAGGCAGCGCGCGAGGCCGATTTGTGGCAGGAGTATTTCGAGCCCGGCGCGACGCCCGCCGGCCGGCGCGGCGCACACGCGCCCGCCTTCCTGCCCGTCCACTTCGGGTTTGAAGAGCAGGACGCGGCGGCCTTTGAAGCGGGGCGCGTCCGCTTCACGCTCGCGCGACACGAAAGCATCTTCGACCGCTACAAACTCAAGCTCACTTGCCGGCGCACGGGCGCGACGCTACGCGCCTCTTTCGGCTACGACGCGGGCGCGCTCCGTGAAGAGGACGTGAGACTCGTCGCGCGCTGCTTCGTCACGCTGCTCGCGAGCGCCGCCGGGTCAGCCGAGGCAGAGGCCGGCGCGCTCGACATCACGGCCGAAGAGGACTGGCGGCGTGTGCGCGCCGCGCTCACCGGTCCGCGCCGCGACGCTCCGCCGGGCGCGCTCATCCACGAGCTGTTCGAGGAGATTGCCGCGCGCACGCCGGACGAGACGGCGGTCGTCGCCGCGGGCCGCCGTTTGAGCTACGCGCAGCTCAACGTCGCCGCGAACCGGATCGCGCACTTCCTCCGTCGCCACGGCGTCGGGCCGGACTCGGCCGTCGGGCTCTGCGTCGAGCGTTCGCCGGAGATGATCGCCGGGCTGCTCGGCGTGTTGAAGGCGGGCGGCGCCTACGTCCCGCTCGACCCGGAACTGCCGGAGTCGCGGCTGGCGCACCAGCTCGCCGACGCCTCCGTGCGCGTGCTCGTCACGCAGCAACGTCTGCGCGCGCGGTTCCCGAACTTTGAAGGCGTCGTGCTCGACCTCGACGACGACGCGGCCCGGCTCGAAAGCGAATCGCCCGACAATCCGCGGCGCGCGCCCGTCGCTCCCGGCAACCTCGCTTACGTCATCTACACTTCGGGCTCGACCGGCACTCCGAAGGGCGTCGGCGTGACGCACGGCGGCCTGTCGAACTACACGCGCTATCTTTGCGAGAGGCTCGGGCTGCCCGAAGCGGCGAGGCAGAAGCCGTGGCACTTCGCCGTCGTCTCGACCATCAGCGCCGACCTCGGCAACACTTGCATCTTCCCCTCGCTCGTCTCCGGCGGGTGCCTGCACGTCGTCAGTTACGAAGCGGCGACCGACGCCGAGAAGTTTGCCGACTATCTGGCCGAGCACGCCGTGGACGTTCTCAAAATCGTGCCCTCGCACCTCGGCGCGTTACTCGAACCGCTGGAACAGAAGCGCGTCTTCCCGCGCAGGTACTTGCTCCTCGGCGGCGAGGCGCTGCCGTTCGCGCTGGCGCGCAGGCTGCCGGCGATTTCCGGGGGCTGCCGTCTCGTCAACCACTACGGCCCGACCGAGACGACCGTCGGCTCGATGACCTTCGACGTGGGCGAAGACCTCGCGGAAGTGGCGCGCGAAGCGACGACGGTGCCCGTCGGTCATCCCATCGCGAACACGCGCGCCTACATCCTCGACGCGCGCCTCCGCCCGGTGCCCGAAGGCGTCGGCGGCGAACTCTACATCGGCGGCGACGGGCTCGCGCGCGGCTACCTTAATCGTGCGGGACAGACCGCCGACAGGTTCGTCCCCGACCCCTTCGCTGACGAGGCCGGGGCGCGGATGTACAGGACGGGCGACGTGGCGCGTCTGCTGTCGGGCGGCGCGGTGGAATTTCTCGGCCGCGTCGATCATCAGGTGAAGGTGCGCGGCTACCGCATCGAGTTGGGCGAGATTGAGTCGGCGCTCCGCGAGCACGCGTCGGTGCGCGAGGCGGTCGCGGTCGCGCGCGAGGACGAGTCAGGGCAGAAGCGTCTGGTCGCCTACTGCGTCCCCTTGCGCGAGCCCGGGCCGACGGCGGGCGCGCTGCGCGACTTCCTCGCGAACAGGCTCCCGCCCTACATGCTGCCCGCGGCCTTCGTGACGCTGAAAGCCCTGCCGCTCACGCCGAACGGCAAGGTCAACCGCGGCGCGCTGCCCGACCCCGGCCACGCGCGCCCCGACACGGAAGCGGCCTACGCGGCGCCGCGCGGCCCCGTGGAAGAGACGCTGGCCGGCATCTGGAAAGAGGTGCTCGGGCTGGAAGAAGTCGGGCGCGACGACAACTTCTTCGAGCTGGGCGGCGACTCGATCATCAGCATTCAGATAGTCGCCCGCGCCAACCGCGCCGGACTGCGCCTCGACCCCCGGCTCATCTTCGAGCACCCGACCGTCGCGCAGCTTGCGAAGAACACGACGGTCGGCGAATCGGCCGTCGCCGAGCAGGGCGAGGTGGCGGGGCCCGTCCCGCTGACTCCGATTCAACACTGGTTCTTCGAGCGCGGCCTGAGCGCGCCCGAGTTCTACACACAGTCGCTCATGCTCGAAGCGCGGCAGCCGCTCGACGCGGCTGCGCTCGGCGGCGCTGTGGCGCACCTGCTGCGCCATCACGACGCGCTGCGGATGCGCTACACGCGCGGCGACGGCGGCGTCTGGCACCAGCACAACGCCGGCCCCGACGACCGTGTGCCCTTTACGAGTCACGACCTGTCCGGCCTCGCGGCGGACGAACAGCGACGCCGCGTCGAAGAGGCTTCGCGCGAAGCGTACTCCGACATCAACCTGTCGTCGGGGCCGCTCGTGCGCGTCGCTCACTTTGACCGCGGGCCGTCGGCCCCGGCGCTGCTGCTGCTCGTCGTCCATCATCTCGTCGTGGACGGCGTCTCGTGGCGAGTCCTCACGGAAGACCTGCAAACCGTCTACGGCCAACTGCTGCGCGGGGCGTTGGCCGAGTTGCCCGCGAAGACGACCTCGTTCAAGCGTTGGGCCGAGCGGCTGGCCGACTACGCGCGTTCCGAAGAGCTGACGAAGGAGTCTGACTACTGGCTCGGCCTCGCCCGTCAACTTGCGAAGGCCGACGGCGCGGCTCGCCTGCCGCGCGATGACGACGACGGCGCGAACACGCTTGACTCAGCTCAGACAGTGACGGCGGCGCTCTCGGCCGAGGAGACGCGGGCGCTTTTACAGCGAGTGCCGGAGGCGTACCGGACGCAGATTAACGACGCGCTGCTGGCCGCGCTCGCCGACTCGCTCGCCGCGTGGGTCGGGGCGCGTGGCGCGTGGCGGTTGCCGGTGTCGTTGGAAGGCCACGGGCGCGAGGCGGTCGTCGAGGACGCGGACGTGACGCGCACCGTCGGCTGGTTCACGTCGCGCTACCCCGTCGTGCTTGAGCGGGGCGAGGGCGAAGGAGCCGGCGAAGCGTTGCGGCGCGTGAAGGAGATGCTGCGCGCGGTGCCCGGGCGCGGCGTCGGCTACGGCGTGCTGCGCCACATGGGCGAGGACGCGCGCACTCGCGAAGAGTTGAACGGGTTGGACGCGGCGGCGGAGGTCAGCTTCAACTACCTCGGACAGTTCGACCAGTCCATCCGCGAGTCGTCGCTCTTTAAGATTTCCGACGAGACTCCGCACGTCGCGCAAAGCTCGGGCGGGATGTTGAGTCACCTGCTGCGCGTCAACGCGCAGGTGGTCGGGGGGCGGCTGGAAGTGATGTGGACTTTCAGCGAAAACATCTACCGCCGCTTGACCGTCGAGAAACTGGCCGAGAGTTATCTCGCGTCGCTGCGCGCGCTCATCGCTCATTGCCTGTCGCGCGAGGCGACGAGCTACACGCCCGCTGACTTCCCCGACGCCGGACTGACGCAGAAGGAACTCGACCTGCTCGTCGCCGGAATCGGCGGCGGCAGCGGGCGCGACAATCTGGAAGATGTCTACGCGCTCTCGCCGATGCAGGAGGCGATGCTCTTTCAGACGCTCTACGACTCGTCGCCCGACGCCTACTTCAGACAGTTGAGCTTCAGGCTGCATGGGCGATTGGACGCCGCGGCCTTCCGTGGCGCGTGGCGGCGCGCGGTCGAGCATCACGCGACGCTGCGCACCTCGTTCTTCCGGGAGGGCGTCGCCAGCCCCGTGCAGGTCGTTCACCGCCACGTCGAATTGCCGCTTGAGGAGCACGACTGGCGCGGACTCGCGCCCGACGAGCGCGAGGCGCGTCTCGAAGCGTTCCTCGCGTCCGAGCGGGGGCGCGCCTTCGACCTCGCGCGCGCGCCGCTGGTGCGTCTCGCGCTGCTGCGGCTGGAAGACGAACTCTATCAATTCGTGTGGAGCTACCACCATCTGCTGATGGACGGGTGGTCGCGCGGGCTGATTAACCGGGACGTGCTGGCGCTCTACGAGGCCGACCGCGCCGGCCGCGACCTGCAACTGACGCCGCCACGCCCCTACCGCGAGTACATCCGCTGGCTGGGACAGGCGAGCCTCGACGGTGCGGAAGCCTTCTGGCGCAGGACGCTCGCAGGTTTCGACGCGCCGACGACGCTGCCACTCGGCCGCGTTCACGCGCACGCGCAGGGCGACGGCGACGTGCCGGGCGATTCGACCGCGCTCGTCAGGGCCAGCCTTTCGGCCGAAGAGACCGAGGCGCTGCTCGCGCTCACGCGGCGTCAACAGTTGACGCCGGGCACTCTGGTTCAAGGCGCGTGGGCGCTCCTGCTCGCGCGTTTGAGCGGCAGCCGCGACGTGGTGTTCGGGACGGTCGTCTCGGGTCGCCCCGCCGGGCTGCACGGCAGCGAGGAGATGGTTGGCCTCTTCATCAACACGCTGCCGGTGCGCGCGCGGCTCACGCCGGATGAAGGTTTGATGACGTGGCTCGGTCTCTTCCAGCGGCAGTTGGCCGAGCTGCGCGAATACGAGCACAGCCCGCTCAGCCGGGTGCAGCGTTGGAGCGGCGCGCCGCAGGGCGGCCCGCTGTTCCACAGCACGCTCAACTTCGGCAACTACTTCGTCGACGCTTCGCTGCACGAGCCGCGCGCCGACTTCCAGATCAGCGGGGCGCACTTCGTCGAGCGGATTCATCAGGCGCTCGTGCTGGCGGTGGAGATGGGGCCGACCGTCCGGCTGTCGCTGCTCTACGACGGCCGACTCTACGGAGAGCGTGAGGCCACTCTCATCCTTGAGAGCTTCGTCGCGCTGCTCGGCGAGATGGTCGCCGACCCGGAGCAGACACTCTCCGCGCTGCTGGCGACCGGCGACACGCACGGCGACGCGCGCGCGACGAACGAGGCCGCGGACGAAGGCGACGACTCGAAAGCACAGTTCGCGTTTTGAGGAGGGCGAAGACGATGAAGCAAGAAGCGAGATACAGGCTGGCGGATACGACGGTGGCCGAGCCGCTGGTGGACGGTTGGCCGGCATGGGCGCAGCTCGTCTCGCCGATGCCCGCCGCCCTGCACCTGCTCAACTTCCAGACGTTCGCCCTCTCGTCTTACCTCGAAGACCCGGCGGCGCACGTCAGGGCGTCGCGCGACCCCGACCTCATCGGCGGGCCGTTCGTAGACATCGCGCCCGAACGCGCCGAGGAGGTGCGCCGCCTCCTCGACGACATGCGCGCGCGGCGCGGCGCGCAGCTCTCGCTCGCGCGCTCGTTCGTGGACTTTCACAACTGGCTCGTGGCCGAAGCGACGGGGCAGAGCCTTGAGCCTTACTACGCCGCCGTGCCCGAGGCGCTGCGCGGCTACGTCGAGCTGGTTTATGACTACTACAACCGCCCGACCGTGCGGCTCCACGAGAATTTGCTTTACCACAGCGACTACTACGACGCGACTCTTCAGTCCTTCAAACTCTGGCGGCTCGAAAGCGACCTCACGCGCACCTTCTTCATGAGCACGCCGCGCCTGCACGGCGAGGGAGAGTTCGACCTGCGGCGGCCCTTCGCCGATTCGTCATGGGACGAGCTGTTCAAGCTGGACGTTGAGCCGCAGCCGCTCGGGCGCGTGCGCGAGGCGCTCGGCCTCGACGCCTCGGAGGAGGCGCGACTGCTGCCGCTGCTCACGACCGAGCCGGCGGCCCCGCCGCCGCCGTGGGAGGGCGACGAGGTGCGCGTCCGCTACTTCGGCCACGCCTGCCTGCTCATCGAGTGGAAGGGCGTCTCGATTCTGACCGACCCGTTCGTCGGCGCCGCGCCCGCGGCGGGCGGCATGGAGCGATTCTCTTACCGCGACCTGCCCGCGCACATCGACTTCGCCCTCGTCACGCACAACCATCAGGATCACTTCGCGCTCGAAACGCTGCTCCGCCTGCGACACCGCATCGGCCACCTCGTCGTCCCGCGTAATCAGGGTCTGCTCTACGGCGACATGTCGCTCAAGCTGTTGACGAAGCGGCTCGGGTTCCCGCGCGTCGTCGAGCTTGAGGCGCTCGAAGCCATCCAGTTCCCCGGCGGCGAGATCGTAGGGGTGCCGTTTCTCGGCGAGCACGGCGACCTCGCGCACAGCAAGTCGGCCTACGTCGTCCGCGCGGGCCGGCAGCAGATTCTCATCGCCGCCGACTCCGACTGTCTCGACCGCGAGCTGTACGTCAACATCCGCCGCGCGCTCGGCCCCGTCGAGACCGTGTTCCTCGGCACGGAGAGCGTCGGCGCGCCGCTCTCGTGGGGCTGCGGGCCTTTGTTCCCGCGCAAGATGCAGCGCGCGCACGAGCAGGGGCGACGCTACCACGGCAGCGACGCGGCGCGCGGGGTCGAGTTGCTGGAGACGATAGGCGCGCGTCGCGTCTACAACTACGCGATGGGGTTCGAGCCGTGGGTCGAGCACCTGCTCGGCCTCGGCATGACCGAGGACGCGCCGCAGTACGTCGAGTCGGAGAAACTTATCACGCGCGCGGCCGAGCGCGGCTTGCTCACCTCCGAACGTCTGTGCGGCAAGACCGAGTTCGTCATCGAAGAGTCCGCCGCGGCGTCGCCCGTCGCGGTCGCCGCGACGCCCGGCGGCGCGCGCACCGGGCGACCCGCCGCGCCCGAAGCGGACGACGCGCGCGACGCCGAAGATCAGTTCGCTTTTTGAGGGCGGCGGTCAGTTTTTCAGAAAGCGCCCGCGGCGCGCAGAGAGCTTCCGAAGAAGGTGGCGAGGGTAAATGACAGCAACGGTTTTCAGCGACACGGCGATGGGTAAAGGGCGCGACTACTGGCGCGCGAAGCTCGCGGGCTTGCGCGGCTCTTCGGGGCTGCCGCTCGACTTCCCGCGCCCCGAAGCCTACGCGGCCGCGCGCGGCGAGACGGATTTCCGTCTGCCCGCGGACGTGGAGCAAGGTCTGCTCAAGCTGACGGGCGACTCGCCCTTCCTGCTCTACGTCGCGCTCGCGACGGCGCTCAATGTCTGTCTCCACAAGTATTCGGGCGGCGAGACGGTCGTGTTCGGCAGCCCCGCCCGTCGCAAGCAGACGCCGCAGCCGCCGAACGCGTTGGCGGTCGTCAGCGAGCTGAGCGACCGGACGACTTTCCGCGAGCTGCTGATGGGCGTGCGCGCGACGCTGCTCGAAGCCTACGCCGAACAGTCTTACGACTTCCGCCAACTGCTCGAAGACCTGCGGCTCAGGCACGTCGAGAACAAGTGCCCGCTCTTCGACGTGGCGCTCGTGCTCGAAGAGATTCACGGCGAGCTGCCCGCCGGGCTGAGGAACGACGTGACGATCACGTTCGCCCGCGGGGACGAAGGGCTGGCCGGGCGCGTCGAGTTCGACGAACGTCTGTTCACGCGCGCCGGGATGGAGAGGTTCCGGCGTCACTACGCGCAGGCGCTCAGGCAAGGGCTGGCGCAACCCGACGCGCGCGTCGGCGACATCTCCATCCTCGACGACGACGAACGGCGGCAACTGCTCGTCGAGTGGAACGACACGCGGGAAGACTACCCGCGCGACGCCTGCGTCCACCAACTCTTTGAACGACAGGCCGCCGCCACGCCCGACGCCGTCGCGCTCTCGCTCGGCGACGACTCGCTGACTTACGCCGAGCTGAACGCGCGCGCCGCCCAACTCGCCGCACACCTCCGCACGCTCGGCGTCGGGCCGGAAATCATCGTCGGCATCTGCGTCGAGCGCTCGTTAGAGATGATCGTCGGGGTGCTCGGCGTGCTCAAGGCGGGCGGCGCGTACCTGCCGCTCGACCCCGAATATCCGCTCGACCGTCTCTCCTTCATGATGGAGGACGCGTCCGTCTCCGTGCTGCTGACGCAGGAGAGAGTTGAAGGACGCTTGAACCTGCGCGCGCCGCGCGTCGTCCGCCTCGACGCGGATTGGGAACTCGTGTCGCGGCAGGGCGGCGGCACGCTGACCGGCGGCGCGACGTTCGACAACCTCGCCTACGTCATCTACACCTCCGGCTCGACGGGCAGACCGAAGGGCGTGATGATCGAGCACCGCGGGTTGTGCAATCTCGTCGTGTCGCAGCACGAGACTTTCGGCGTGCGGCGGGGCGTGCGCTCGCTCCAGTTCGCCTCGCTCAGCTTCGACGCTTCGGTGGAGGAAACCTTCATCGCGCTCTGTACGGGCGCGACGCTGTGTCTCGCGCCCGCCGACAGACTGATGCCCGGCCCCGAGTTAATCGAGGTGCTCCGCGGGCAGGGCATCAACGCCGTGACGCTGCCGCCCTCGGCGCTGCTCGCGATGCCGCCGGCGGAGTTGCCCGAGTTGAAGACCATCGTCGCCGCGGGCGAGGCGTGTCCGGCCGAGGTGGTCGAGCGTTGGAGCGCGGGCCGCCGCTTCGTCAACGCCTACGGGCCGACCGAAGTGACTGTGATGGCGAGCGGCGCCGAGGCGCACGCGGGCGAGGGGCCGCCGCACATCGGGCTGCCCATCGGCAACAAGTCCGTCCACGTCCTCGACGGCGCGGGGCGTCTCGTGCCGGCCGGCGTCGAAGGCGAACTCTACGTTGGCGGCGACGGACTCGCGCGCGGCTATCTGGGCCGCCCCGCGCTGACGGCCGAGCGTTTCGTCCCCGACCCGTTCTCCGCGGAGCCCGGCGCGCGACTTTACCGCACGGGCGACCTCGCGCGCCGACGCCCCGACGGCAACCTCGACTTCCTCGGCCGCCTCGACCATCAGGTCAAAGTCCGCGGCTATCGCATCGAGCTTGAGGAGATCGAAGCGCGTCTCGGCCAGCATCCGTCGGTGGCGCGGTGCGTCGTCGTGGCGCGCGCCGACGGCGGTGACGAGCGGCTGGTCGCTTACGTGGTCGGCCGCGGCGACGAACTGCCCGGCGCGGCCGAGCTGCGCGGCTTTCTGTCCGAGCGGCTGCCCGATTACATGATTCCTTCGGCCTTCGTCGTGCTCGACGAGCTGCCGCTGACGCCCAACGGCAAGGTCGACCGCCACGCGCTGCCCGCTCCGGGCACGTCGCACGAACAGGGCGCGGGCGCGCCGCTGCGGACGCAGACCGAAGGCGTGGTGGCGGCGATGTGGGCGGAGGTGCTCGGACTTGAGAGTGTCGGCGCGGAGGACAACTTCTTCGAGCTTGGCGGACACTCGCTGCTCGCCACGCGCGTCTTCTCGCGCGTGCGCGAGGCGTTCAAAGTCGAGCTGCCCATCCGAACCATCTTCGACGCGCCGACGCTCGCGCAGCTCGCGCGCCTCATCGAGGAGGCCGCCGCCGGCGCGCGCGCAATGAGCGCCCCGCCCATCCGCCGCGCGCCGCGCGACGCCGGACTGCCGCTCTCCTTCGGACAGCAGCGGCTCTGGTTTTTGCACCAACTCGACCCGACCACCCCGCTCTACAACATCCCGGGGGCGATGCGGCTGACGGGCCCGCTCGACGCCGCGGCGATGGAGCGCTGCTTCACGGAGATCGTCCGCCGGCACGAATCGCTGCGCACCGTTTTCGAGACCGACGAGGCGGGGCGGCCCGTGCAGGTCATCACGCCGCCGACCAGATTCGAGCTGCCCGTCATCGACCTCGGCGCGCTGCCAGCGGACGAGCGCGAAGCCGAGGCCGAACGCCGCTCAAACGAAGAGGCGCGGCGTCCCTTCGACCTCGCGCGCGGGCCGCTGCTGCGCGCGACGCTGCTGCGGCTCGGCGCGGAAGACCATGTGCTGATGTTCGCCATGCACCACATCGTCTCGGACGGGTGGTCGCTCGGCATTCTGGCGCGCGAGGTCAGCGCGCTCTACGAAGCCTTCTCGGCGGGCGCGCCTTCGCCGCTCGCGGAACTCCCGGTTCAGTACGCCGACTACGCGCGCTGGCAGCGCGAGTGGCTGGCGGGCGAAGTGCTTGAGCAGCAGCTCGCGTACTGGAGGGGTCAGTTGGCGTCGGCCCCGGCGCGGCTCGACCTGCCGTTCGCGCGCGCGCGCCCGCCCGTCTCTTCGCCGCGCGGGGCCATGCATCTGGTGCAACTCCCGGAGGCGTTGATGCAAAGCCTGCGCGCGGTCAGCCGCCGCGAGGGCGTGACGCTCTACATGACGCTGCTGGCCGCCTTCCAGACGTTGCTCTATCGCTATTCGGGGCAGGCCAACGTCGTCGTCGGCTCGCCCATCGCCAACCGCGACCGGCCCGAGGTCGAAGGCTTGATCGGGTTCTTCATCAACGTCCTCGCGCTCCACACAGACCTGTCGGGCAACCCGAGCTTCGCCGAGCTGCTGACGCGCGTGCGCGAGACGACGCTCGGCGCTTACGCGCACCACGAAGTGCCGTTCGAGAAGATCGTCAGCGAACTCCAACTGGAACGCGAGCCGGGCTTCGCCCCGCTGTTTCAGGCCGTCTTCGTCCTTCAGAACATGCCGCTCTCGTCGCCGAGCCTGACGCGCCTGACGTTCGGCGGGGTTCGCATCGACAAGGGCACGACGCAGGCCGACCTCTACCTCTCGCTGATGGAGACCGAGGGCGGGTTGAACGGCGTGCTCAAGTACAACACGGACATCTTCGACGCCCCGACCGCCGCGCGCATCGTCGAAGACTACGAGACGCTCCTGACCGAAGTGGCGGCGCGCCCCGAGACGCGCGTGCTCGAACTCCGGCTGAGGCCGGAGCGCGACGCGAGCCGCGCCGCCGCACAGCCGTCACAGGTGCTCAACTACCGCGACGACCGATTCGCTTTTTGACAACCGAGGCCGGCGCGCGTGCCGCCGCCCGGCCGGGGAACCGTTTGTTATGGATACGACCATTCCTGACATCATTGCTTTTGACGCCGCGCTGCTCGAAGAGCGTGAGTACTGGGTCGGCCGTCTCTCGCGCGGGCGCGCGCCCTCGAACCTGATCGCCGAACACCAGCGGCCCGCCTTCTACGCGGCCGACCGCGACGCCTTCGACTTCGCCCTGCCCGACGAGGCGCAGCGGCGTTTGACGGCGCTCGCGGGCGGCTCGCCGTTTCTCACCTACACGGCGCTCGTCGCCGCGGTCGGCGTCTGCCTGCAACGCTACACGGGCGGCGAGGGCGTCGCCGTCGGCAGCCCCGCGCTGAAGGAGCACGGCCGCCCCAACGCGCTGGCCATCGCCTTCGACGTGGACGAGCGCGCCTCGTTCCGCGAGCTGCTGCTCAGGGTGCGCGAGACGCTGCTTGAGTCTTACGCGAGGCAGAGCTACCCGTTCACGCACCTCGTCAGAGACCTCGCCCCCGAACAGTCGGGGCTGCGCTGCCCGCTCTTCGACGTGGCGCTCGTGCACGCCGACATTCACGGCGAGCTGCACGACGCGGGCAACGACATCACCGTCACGTTCGAGGGCGAGGCGGGGCGGCTGCGCGGCCGGGTCGATTACAACAAGGCGCTCTTCGGCCGTCCGCAGCTCGAGCGCTTCGTCGGGCACGTCTTCAACGCCCTCATCCGCGGCATCGAAGACAGCGAGAGGCCGCTCCGCGACATTCAACTGCTCTCCGAGGCCGAGCGCAGCCGCCTGCTGT
>JBEVKV010000413.1:0-4067 GCA_040509515.1 Pyrinomonadaceae bacterium
CGGGGGGTGGGGGGGCGACGCCGCGACGCTGCTCGGCTCGTGGCGTTCGTCCGAGCTTGGGATGATCAGCTATCAGAACAGCGTCACCGGCGCGACGCGGCCGGGGCGTGGGACGACGATGCAGTTCCGCTTCCTGCCGGGCGGCCGCTACGAGTACAACGGCTACCTTGAATCGACCGTTTACAACTGCACGACGACGCTCTTTAACCCGGCGGCCGGCACCTACCGCGTCGAGGGCGACCGGCTGACGCTCGTGCCCCGGACGAGCAAGTGGCAGCAGCGCAACAACTGCGCGTCGAGCATGAACAAAGAGCTGCCCGGCAAGCTCGACCCAGAGACTTACACCTTCCGCTTCTCGAACGAGGCCGGCGGACGCCGCCTGTGCCTGACCAGCGCGAAGGGCGGCGAGGTCTGCTACCGCGCCGAATAGGTTGAGCGGGAAAAGTCTTGCACCACGGTGGCGCGGAGGCTCTTGAGATTTGAAGTTTCAAATTCTTAAACCCTCCTGTTTTGAGTCGGAAGGAGACGAAGAACGTGAGCCGACGCGGAGTGCTACTCGCGCCCCTCTTCTGCCTGATGCTGTTCGCGCACGCGCGCGCGCAGGCACCGAAGACCGTGAAGACCTTCAGGCTCGGCGCGACGACCGTCAAGGTGAACGTCTACGAGCGCGCGGCCGCGGCCGTCACCTTCTTCTCGCCGCACCACAACGAGCGCGGCGCGCGCGAGCTGGCGAAGGAGCTGGTCGCCACGCGCGGCGGTCGCTTCGTCGAGGTCGAGGCGCTCGACGAAGCGGGCGAGCCCGCGCGCCGTCTGCGCTTCAGCGTCGGCAGCAAGCCTTACAGCGTCGACCCCAACCGCATCTTCACTGAACAGGGCCGCGGCTGCCTGCGGCTCCCGGCCGACGCGGCGGCGGCAGTCAAAGCCTTCGCCGAAGAGTTGCTCTCACTCCTGTTCGCGCCCGGCGGCGCGCGGCTGCGCGCGGGCGAGAGCGTGTTCGTCGCCGTCCACAACAACGGGGACGTGGAGGCGAGCCCCGCCGCCGACCGCGACAGGGATTTGACGGCAATCGGCTTCCTGCGCCCCTTGAGGTCGCGCGCGATCTTCCGGGGCGAGTTCGCGGAGTCGGCCGCCGGCGTCTACCTCTCGAACGCGGAGGAGGACGAGGACAACTTCGTCCTCGTCACGGAGCCGCGTCTGGTCACGCCCTTCGCCGCGCGCGGCTTCAACGTCGTCCTGCAGAAGCCGGCGGCGCAGCTCCGCGACGGCAAGTGCTCGATGGACGACGGCTCGCTCTCCGTCCACGCCGCCTACAGCGACATCCCCTACGTCAACCTCGAAGCCGACGCGCTCACAGGCGCCGCGCGCCAGCGACAGATGCTCGACGCCGTCTACGAAATCCTCTCTCCGTCAGTCACCACACCCGTGCCTTAACATTCGACAAAATCCCCTTCGGGGATGCCCGCTCTCCCTCACACGTCTTCTGATCCTTTTGTCTCGCACGCCACGCGTTACAAGTGAGCGCGGGTGAGTTCGTTCCCGCGCGTGTGTGAGGCCATGAGAGTCAAGAGCGACAAACTGTTAAAGCTCGTCTGCGCGACGCTGCTGGTCAGCGCGTGCGCCGGGCGCACGCTCGCGGCCGAAGGCGGCAAAGAAGCGACTTCCAACCCCGCGGCGGCGCGGGAGGCGACAAACAGCATGAAGGTGGCGAGGTTCGACGAGGCGCTGCTGACGGCGCTCGCGCGGCGCGGCGCGGCGGGTGTGATGTGCGACGGGCGCGACCCCGTCGCGCGCCGCATCCTCAACGAGTACGGCGCGATCTTCGTCGCCGAAGGCTCGGTGCTGCCCCCGCCCGTCTGCATCTTCGCGGGCGCGGAGGATGTCGAGACGTTCCAGACGGCGTCCGGCGTCTCGGCGCTCGACATCGGCGGCACACGCATCGAGCTACAGCCGGCGGCGACGCGCGCGCTCGTCGCCGCGCGCGAAGAGGCGCACGCCGCCGGGCTCGACATCACGCCGCGCGACGGCTCGGAGTCGGCGCGTCGCGGCTACGCCGACACGATACGGCTCTGGAACTCGCGCCTGCACCCCGCGCTCGAATACTGGCGCGGGCAGGGGCGGCTCACGACGGAAGAGGCCGAGCGCGTGCGCGCGCTCCCCGTCCGCGAGCAGGTCGGCGCCGTGCTTGAGCTTGAGCGCCGCGGCATCTACTTCAGCAAGGACTTCTCGAAGTCGATTCTCTACTCGGTCGCCGCGCCGGGCGCGTCGCAGCATCTCTCGCTCCTCGCCTTCGACGTGAGCGAGTACGCCGACCCGGCCGTGCGCGCCCTCCTCGCGCGTCACGGCTGGTTCCGCACCGTCCGCAACGACCACCCGCACTTCACCTACCTCGGCCTCGGCGAAGCGCAACTCCGCTCGCGCGGCCTCAAGAAACTCAACACCCCCGACGGCGAATTCTGGGTGCCCAACAGCCCCGCAGTCTGACGGCCTCAGTAACCGACCGGGGGCAGTACTCGCCGCGCGGCCGACTCTTACCGCCTCCGATTTTGGTAGTGTCCTAATTTGAAATTAGAGAAGGGGTCTTACTCTTTAGGCTCTTTGATGATGCTCCGAAGCCGCTTCACTCGCGGCGTCCGCTTCCGCTGAAGCCCCTTGTGCCTCTTTTCCAGCATGGCGATAAAGGTCTGATGCTTGAGCCCGAGCAGCTTTGCCGCCGCCGTCACGCTCCCGCCCGTCTCTTCTAAAGCCTGCTCTATCAACTTCGCTTCCAATGAATGCACCGCGCCGTAAAGTGAGAAGTTCTTATCATGCAGACTCAAGTCCGATAGCCGCCGCATGACTATCCGAGCGCACGCCCGCAAGCGTGCTATGTCTTCGGCGTCCTGCGTGTCTTTTAGAAGTCGGTCGGCGCGTCGGTACAGGTTATAAAGTTCCGTCCGTGATAGCACGCCGCGCGCCCCGTACTCTTCGATGAGTGAGAGCGCGGCGAGCCCCGCGTTAGTCAGAGCGCCGATACCTTCGGCCAGAGCCATAGCGCGGCGTAGGATGTTGATAGAGTCTTCCGCCCCGCGCCGCGCCCGCGCAACGCCCTGAATGGTGAGCGCGTCCGAGAGGTAAGCGGACGCGCCGCCCTTCTCTAACGTCTGGACGGCGCGCGTGATAACCCTGTCGGCTTCCGCGTACTTCTTCTCCGCGAGAAAAACGCGCGCCCGCGTCTCGTCCACTTGTGCGAGCAGCCCCGTGTCTTTAAGTCTCGACAGGGTCGCGCCCGCGCGATCTAAGTGTTCGTGCGCGTCCCGGTATCGTCCTAGCCTGTAAAGCAGCATGGCGACGTTATTGCGGTTGGTCGCGCAGTACCTTTCGTGTCCTGCAAGTTCGTAATGATAAATGGCGGCCGTGAACTCTATGATCGCCCTGTCTGTATGGGCGGTGTTTCCTTCCGTGTCGGCGAGTCTGGCTAGGACTAAACCCATCTGCCCGTGCCATCGCCCCTTGAGCGCATCATTGGCGGATTCAAAGACGGGCCGCGCTTCATTCAGGATGTTGAGGGCTTCATAAAACTTGTTCTCGCATAGCTCGACTATTGTTCGCCTGATTAGGATTTTCGCCTTTAACTCTACGTCCGCATCTTTCAGAGGCTTCAGCGCCTCGACCATTACCAAGCGTGCTTCGTCATACTCGCCGACTCGCCAGTAGCATATCCCTAACTCGTATTGAGCCTCGGACGCCCTCTCGTATCTGCCCTGCGATTTAAAGAGGCGTTGGGCTTCCGAGATTAAGTCTTTGGCCCGTTCTTGTGCGCCTTCAACGTTCCTCGCGCTGCCTAACCAACCTGTGAGCGCCCCGCATTGGAGCAAGACTTCCGCCGCCGTCACGGGCGGCAACTTCTTCACTTCCGGCCTCAACCCTACTCCCGGCCACAACTCGCCTAGCGCCTCGCACGCGGCTTCGTACTGTCCCGCGTGGATGAGGGCTGCCGCGACGCGGCAGCGTATCAGGACGCGCTCATTCTCTGTTAATAAGGGGTTATCTAGTTCTCTCAGACGCTCGTCTGCTAAAGTCATGTGAGG
>JBEVKV010000414.1:0-36833 GCA_040509515.1 Pyrinomonadaceae bacterium
CCCGCGCGCCCGACACCGACCGGGCAGGCTCAACCCCCCGCGGACTCTTCCATCTTCTTTCTGAGACTCAGGGGGCGCAGGTCCGTCCACACCTCCTCGATGTAGGCGAGGCACTCGGCCTTCGTCCCCGACTTGCCCGCGTCGTTCCAGTCCAGCGCGTTCTCACGATCCGCGGGCCAGATCGAGTACTGCTCCTCGTGGTTCACCACCACTTTGTAAATTGTGTTGTCTTCGTCTTCGCGCGTGCTCATCCGATTTTTTCTCCTTCAAGGTTTTCGGGCGGAGACTTTAAACCAAAGCCGAGGCTGGCGTCGATACTTTTTTCCGCCGCGCCGGCGGGCTCAGCCGGCCGACAGTTCAGACATCAGCGTCGGGATTTCGGCGGGCAGCTCGCGCGCGAGAAAGCCGAGCGGCCCCACGCGGCGCGACAGCCTTTCGCCCGCGAGCGCGTGCAGGTGGACGCCCCACGCGGCGGCGTGCGCGGCCTCGGCCCCGCGCGCGACGAGGCCGGCGATAACGCCCGCGAGCACGTCGCCCGAGCCCGAGGTGGCCAGCCCGACGCTCCCGGCGCGATTGACGTAGGCCGCGCCGCCGGGCGAGGCGATGAAGGTCTCGCGTCCCTTGAGCACGACGATCGCGCGAAACTCTTCGGCCGCGCGCCTCGCGGCCGCGAGCCGGTCGCCGCCGGCCGCGGGCTCGCCCCCGTAAATCAGCTCAAGCTCGTCGGCGTTGGGCGTGACGACGGCGCGGCCTTCGAGCGCGTGGAGCAGGCCGCGCCCGCCGCCGCCGAGGCACGCGACAGCGCCCGCGTCGAGCACGACCGGCACTTCTTTGCACAGACCGAGCGTCGCCTCGACGAAGCGCGCGACCGCCTCGCCCTCTATCAACCCCGGCCCGAGCAGCACGCACTGAGCCTTCGACAAATGCTCTTCGAGTTTCGCGCAGGCGGCCTTCGAGAGCTTCCCCGCGCGCGTCTCGGGCAGCGCGAAGACGCGCGCCTCGGGCAGCGCCGAGGCGACCAGCGCGGCGTTCGACGCGCCCGTCGCCACCTGCAACTTGCCCGCGCCCGCGCGCAGCGCCGCCGTGCCCGCGAGCACGACCGCGCCCGGCGTCTCGCGCCCGCCGCCGACGACGAGCACGCGCCCGCGCTCCTCCTTGTCGCCGCCACGGTCGGGCACCGGCAGCGGAATCCCGCGCAGGACTTCGGAAGTGATGAGGGTGGGCTCGCGGTTCACGCCTCGTCAGCCCTGTACGAGTTCGTTGTTGCGTCGCGCGGCCGACTCGGTCAGGGTCGTCAGCAGCGATGGCGCGAGCGCCGACTCGCTCTCACGCCCTTTCGCGCGCGCGCGGCCAATGCCGCCGGGGCCGGGCAGCAGGCGGTTGACGACCGCGAGCAGGTCGGCAGTCGCTTCGGGAAAGAGCGCGCGGAACTTGACGGCCAGTTGCGCCTGCGTCGTGATGACAAGCTCGGCGCGCCCCTGCCGGCACGCGTCGATGATCTGCGCGGCGGCGCGCTCGGCATTAATTGACGAGACGGGGAGCGAATCGCTGATGGCGAACCAAGCGTACTCGGCGCGGTGCTGCCCCTTGAAGCTGGCGTTGCGCGGGCTGCCCGTGCGCATCAGGCCGGGGAAGACCGAGGTGACGACGACGCCGTCCTTCGCCAGCTCCGCGCGCAGGCCGTCGGAGAGCCCGGCGAGCGCGAACTTGCTCGCGCTGTAGGGGACGAGGTGCGGGACGCTGATCTTGCCGCCGACGGACGAGACGTTGACGACGCGCCCCTCGCGCCGCGCGCGCATCTGCGGCAGCACGGCCAGCGTCGCGTAGAGCGGCCCCCAGAAGTGTACGGCCATCGCCTGCTCGTAGTCTTCGAGCGTCATCTCCTCGACGGGGCCGACCTGTATGACGCCCGCGTTGTTGACCAGCACGTCGATGCGGCCGAAGTGGCGCGTGACGACCTCGACCAGTTCCCTGACCTGCGAGCGGTCGGTCACGTCGCACGGGAAGGCGAAGGCGTCAGCGCCGCGCGAGGCGAGGTCGGCGCGGGCGCGCTCAAGCTCCTTCGGGTCGCGCGCGCAGACGGCGACGCGCGCCCCTTCGGCCGCGAAGCCGCGCGCCAGCACCAGACCGAGCCCGCGCGAGCCGCCCGTGATGAGCACGGTCTTGCCCGCGAAGTCGTAGCCGCCAAAACGCCTGTAGACGGCGCGCGCCGCGAGGTACCCGCCCGCGCCCGCCGCCGCCAGCTTCAAAGCGTCCTTCAAGCCCTCGTTCATCATTGCCCCCTTAAATGAATTTCAAATCTGAAATTTCAAATTTCAAATCAAGCTTTCGCGAACTCGGCCAGAACCGGCGTGTGGTCGGACGGGCGCTCCCAACCGCGCGGCTCGCGGTCTATCCACGAGCGCTTGCAGCGCGCGGCCAGCGGCTCCGAGACCCAGACGTGGTCGATGCGCAGACCCGTGTTGCGCCGGAAAGAGCCCTGCCGGTAATCCCACCATGAGAAGTGTCCGCCGCCCGGGTTGTGCAAACGGAAGGCGTCGGCGAAGCCCCACTCCCGCACGTTTTCGATTGCCTCGCGCTCGGGCTTGCTGAAGAGTATCCGGCCGCGCCAGAGCTGTGGGTCGTGAACGTCGCGGTCTTCGGGCGCGACGTTGAAGTCGCCGCAGATTAGTACGTCGTCGTCGGCCCAATACTCTTCGTCTAGGTGCGCGCGCAGGCGCGCGAGCCAGTCGAGCTTAAATTTATACTTGTCCGTCCCGACCGCCTGCCCGTTCGGGACGTAGACGTTGACGAGCTTGACGCCCCCGACGGTCGCCGCGATGACGCGCGCGTGCGCGCCCTCCTCGTCGCCCGCCATCCCGCGCCGCACGTCTTCGATCTTATGGCGCGAGAGGACAGCCACGCCGTTGTAGGTCGGCTGGCCGTTGACCGCCGAGTGGTAGCCGGCCTCCGCGAACTCCGCCGCCGGGAAGCGCTCGTCCGTGCACTTCACTTCCTGCAGGCAGACCACGTCGGGGCGCGCGTCGTTCAGCCAGCGCAGCACAAGGGGCAGCCGCGCCAGCACAGAGTTCACGTTCCAGGTCGCGATAATCACGGTGCGGGTATCATAGCCAACTCGGCGTCGGATTTGTAGGGGGTCGGGCGCGGCGTGTTATAAATTCAAGAAAGGCGGAAAGAATCCGAAGCGTTTACCGAGGGGCGGCGTGTGAGATGGGCGAGGGCGTGAACCGCATTCTAATAGTTGAGGACGACGAGGCGCGCTGCCTCTGGTTCCGCGCGCGTCTGGAAGGGAGCGAGCTGGACGTGACCTGCGACGTGCGGCAGGCCGTCCTCTGGCTCGCCGAGCGCGACTACAACGCGGTGCTGCTCGACCACGACCTTTCGGAGGAGCACTACTTCAGCAACGAGCCCGACGACGAGCGCACCGGCTACGCCGTCGCGCGCTGGCTCGCCGAGCACCCGACCTCGCAGCGCGACGCGCTCATCCTCGTCCACTCGCTCAACTACACGGGCGCGCGCCGCATGGTCGAAGTCCTCCGCGATGCCGGCCGCGACGCCGAACACATTCCCTTCCACCTCCTCCAGACGGGCCTGAGGTTGTGAAGGGGAGTAGACAGTAGTCAGTAGATGAAAAAACGGGCGGCGCGTCTTCGGTCACGACCGGGACGCGCCGCCTCTGTCTTTCTACTGACTACCGACTATTGTCTGCTGTCTACTGATTTCTACGGCTGGGTCGCCGGCTTCGGCGGCGCGGGGACGAAGAGCGCGTTGAGGATGCCGGCCATGCGGTAGCCCGCGAGCGCCATGCGCTTGCGCATGAGCTTCTGCGCGACCTCGGTGTAAGCCTTCGAGGGCGTCTGGTTCTCTGTGATGTTCTTGTAGACGACCTGCCGGGCGAGCGTGTTGCTCTCGATGACCCATGTGTGCGGGTCGAGGTCTTGCCACTCGGGCATCGACTCGGCCGGGAACTCCTTCATCACGGCCTCCGCGATTGAGAGGATGTTCGCCTTGCCCGCCGCGTCGAGCGGGCGCTTCGGGCTGTCGGTGCCGTACTGGCCGCCCGCCGAGTCCCAGAAGAAGTGGAGGTTGGAGTTGCGGCCGTCGGGCGGCAACTGGATGCGGAAGCCGTTGCCGCCGGCGTCGCCGTTCGGGTTCGCCGCGCTGTAGCGCGTCGCCGCGTGCAGAGGCTGGTGCACGTCGCCGACGAGGTGGTAGAGGAAGCCGAGCGTCTCGGCGTCCTTCTTGTTCGAGCCCGTCCCCTTGCGCAGCACGTTCGTGGCCCAGTAGATGCGCGAGAGCACGTTCTCGGGCTCCGCGCCGACGTTCGAGCGTTCGGGGATGCCGTCCCAGATGGGGCGGAAGTCGATGTAGTGCCACGTCGCGTACTCGTCGGTGAGCGAGTCGCCGCGGAAGTCGTCCATCCAGACCGCGATCTGGACGGGGTCGTAAGTCTTCTCGCACGTCTCGGGCGTGTAGTAGCCCGCGCAGAGGTGTATGAGCGGCCGGCGGCCCGGCGGCGTGACGAGCAGCGAGTCCACGCGCGCCTTCGCCGCAGGGGTCAGGCGCAGGTAGGCGACCTGCGCGACGACCATGTGCCCCGTGTCGTGCCACGCCAGCGCCGGCGCGTGCGCCGAGAGCAGCAGCGCGAAGGCGATGAAGACTCTACTGATGAAGCGCATCGTTCTTCTCCTCAGACACGTAATCTATTTATAAAGCAGTGCGCGCGTCCGCGCGCGGCGGAATTCGGCGAGGCGCGTCTGCCACGAGCGCTCGATTGTCTCGGGCTCCTCGGCGCGCTTCACGCGTTCGAGCGTGTCGGCGTTGACGAGCAGTCGCGCGTACGAGTCGGCCTTCCAGTCTGCGGGGTAGAGGCGTCGGAGCGCGACCGCCATCTCCAGCCCCGTCCGCACGGGGCGGAAGAGAGCGCGGTCTGTGACGACGACGTTGACGCCGCCCAACTCCTCGCCCTTGAAGACCGAGGCGTTCGGCTTGAAACGCACGGGGACGAAGCGCACGCCCGCGAGGCCGCGCCCGTTGAGGTGCGCCGCCAACTTGCGGCCGTCAATCCACGGCGCGCCGACCACCTCGAACGGCGTGTCCGTCCCGCGCCCGACCGAGACGTTGCTCGTCTCCAAAAGCCCGACGCCCGGGTAGAGCGTCGCCTCCGTCAAACTCCGCATGTTCGGCGAAGGGTTGACCCAGGTCTGCCCAGTCGCGTCGAGCCACATCCCGCGCCGCCAGTTCTCCATCTTGACGACGCGCAGGTCGCAGCCGATCTTGCGCTGCTCGTTAAAGAGCCGCGCCAGCTCACCCATCGTCATCCCGTGGCGGACGGGAATCGTGTGGTAGGCGGTGAACGAGAGCCTGTCTTCGTCGGCCACGGGGCCTTCCACCTCGACGCCGCCGATGGGGTTCGGGCGGTCGAGGACGAAGACGGGGATGCGCGCCTTCGCCGCCTCTTCCATCGCGAGGCCGAGCGTGGACATGTAGGTGTAGAAGCGCGTGCCGATGTCCTGTATGTCGAAGACGAGCGCGTCCAGTTCCTTCAAATGCTCTGCGCGCGGCCGCCGCGTCTCGCCGTAGAGCGAATAGACGGGGAGCCCCGTCTTCTCGTCGGTCGAGTCGGAGACCTTTTCGTCCGACTGCCCGCGGATGCCGTGCTCGGGCGAGAAGAGCGCGACGAGCTTGACGCCCGGCGCTTCGCGCAGCACGTCGATGGTCTGCCGCCCCGCGAGGTCGCGCCCCGTGTGATTCGTAATCAGCCCGACGCGCAGGTTCTGTAGCTCTTTGAAGCCGCCGCGCGCCAGCACGTCGATGCCGTTGAGGACTTCCGCCTGCTCGGGCGCGAGCGCGCCCTCCTGCTCGATTCTGCGCGCCTCGCTCACTTGCGAAGTGAACTTGTTGAGCCCGGCGAGCATGTGCTGGACGTACTGCGCCTGCTCGGCCTGCGCGCGCGCGGTCGTCGCCGGGTCAGTGACCGCGCCCGCGACGACGTTGGCTACGCGCGCGCGCAGAGGCCCCACGTCGCCCTTGCCGTCCGGGTGGACGCGGTTCGAGAGGAAGACGACGAACGTCTCGCTCGCCGGGTCTATCCAGACCGAGGTGCCCGTAAAACCCGTGTGGCCGAACGAGCCCGCGGGGAAGAGGTCGCCGCGGTTGGACGAGAACGTCGTGTTCACGTCCCAGCCTAAGCCCCGCGCGCCACCGTCGTCCGTCACCTGTCGCGGCCGCGTCATCTCGGCGACGGCGAGGGGCGAAAGAATTCGCGCGCCGCCGTACTCGCCGCCGTTCAGAATCATCTGGCAGAAGACGGCGAGGTCGTCTGCGGTCGAGAAGAGCCCGGCGTGGCCGGCGACGCCGCCCATGCGGTTGGCGGTCGGGTCGTGCACCTGACCGCGCAGCATCAATTCGCCGCCGCCGCCGGCCTCGGCCGTCCCGCCGAGATAGCTGTTCATCGCGCGCACCGTCTCGGTCGGCGCGACGCGCGCGAGGGGCGCGGCGTCCGCCTGACTCTGTCCGATGCGTCGGAAGCCGGTGTCCTTCATCCCGAGCGGCGCGAAGATGTTTTTGGCGGCGAACGAGTCGAGCGGCTCGCCCGCGACGCGGCCGACGATTTCGCCCAACACAATCATGCCGATGTCGCTGTAGACGAAGCGCGCGCCCGGAGCCGCGCGCAGCGGCTCGACGTAGAGACGCTTCAACATCTCTTCGTGGCCGCGCCAGCGCTCGCCCAGATCGAAGTCGGGCGCGTAGCCCGAGCGGTGCGTGAGCAGGTGCTCGACGGTGATGCGCTCGCGCCCCTCGCCCTTGAGTTCGGGGATGTAGCGCGAGACGGGGTCGGCCAAACGGAGCTTGCCGCGCTCGACGAGAATCATCGCGCTCGTCGTCGTCGCGACGACCTTCGTCAAACTCGCCACGTCGAAGACGGTGTCGGGCGTCATCGCCTCGCGCTCGGGGACGAGGGCGCGCGCGCCGTAGGCCCTGCGCCAGACGACGCCGCCGCGACGCGCGACGAGGACGACCGCGCCGGGCAACTCCTTCCGCGCGACCGACTCGGCGACCGCCGCGTCGATGAAGGCGAGCCGTTCGGCCGCCATCGCGACCTTCGCCGGCTGGACGGCGGGCAGCGCCGTCCCCAGCGCGTTCGTCGTGACGGCGAACGTCAGGAGCAAGGCCGCCGTCAGGCCAACGCCCTTCGATTCTCTCGGAAGAAGTCTGTTCATCGTTCGGTCGCGGCTCCGGCGGCGGGCGCGGCGGGCGCGGCTTTTAACTGGATGCCCGTGCCGCGCGGGTAGAGTCCGGGGAGCGTGATGGGCAGGCGGCCGCCGAAGCCCGTCTGCCCGAGCAGGGCGCGCGCCGCCGCGCGTTGCAGGCTCGGCATGTCGCCGTAGGCGACGACGTACGTGCGCAGCCCCGGGAAGCTTTGCAGCAGGTACGGGTTCCCGAAGCTGACGCCGATTACGGGAGCCTTCTTCTCAAGCAGTTCTTTGAGCACGCGCGCGCCCTGCTCGGGGAGCCCGACGCTGTTGGTCGCGCCCGAGCGCACGCGCCCGTACATCGAGGCGACGACCACGTCCGCCTTCTGCGCGCGCTCCAGCGCGTCTTTGACTTCCTCCTCGGTCGAGCGCCCGTCGAGCACGACCGTCTCGGCGCGACTGCCGAGTCGGGCCATCTGCGAGACGAAGGGGTTGGCGATCCAGATGCGGTCTTCGCCGTTCGTGACGGCGAGGTTGAAGACGCGCGAGCCGGGGCGCAGGCCCGCGCCGCCGTCCTCGCGCTGTAAAAGTTTGGCGTCGTCGCGGACGAGCGTGACGGCGTGCTCGGCTATCTCGTCGGCCAGCTTCAGAGTCTCGGAGCCGGAAACGAGCGTGTCTATCAGCTCAAGCGAAGTCACGCGCCGGCTCGCCAGTCCGAGGTCGTACTTGGCCGCGAGTATGCGGCGCGCGGACTCCTCGACGCGCTTCTCGGTCAGGCGGCCCGACTTCACGGCGGCGACCAAGCCCCGCAGCATCGAGTCCGGGTCGGCGGGTTTGAGCAGCATGTCCGCGCCCGCGAGCACGGCGCGCACCGCCGCCTCGTCCTGCTTGAAGTAGATGGTTAGCCCGCTCATGTCCATCGCGTCGGTGACGACGAGTCCGTCGAAGCCGAGGTCTTTGCGCAGCAGGCCCGCCGTGACGACCGGCGAGAGCGTGCCGGGCAGCACGGCGTTCTCGACGAAGACCTCGCGCTCGGCGTACGTCGGCCTGACGATCTGTTCGCGCGGGAGCGGGCTGACCTGTGTCGGGTCGATCTGCGGCAGAGCGATGTGCCCGGGCATCACGGAGCCGACGCCCGACTTGATGGCCGCGCGGAACGGGACGAGTTCCACGGCGTCGAGCCGCGCGCGCGCCACGTCGATGACGGGGAGGCCGCGGTGCGAATCGACCGCCGTGTCGCCGTGGCCGGGGAAGTGTTTGGCGGTGGCGATGACGCCGGCCGACTGCGCGCCCTCGACGAAGGCCGCGACGAAGCGCGCCACCTCCGCCGGGTCTTCGCCGAACGAGCGGACGTTGATGACGGGGTTGCCGGCGTTGTTGTTCACGTCGGCGACGGGCGCGAAGACCTGCTGGATGCCGAGCGCGCGGGCCTCGCGCGCCGTCTGCTCGCCCTGCCGCCGCGCGAAGTCGGGATTCCCCGTCGCGCCGAGCGCCATGTTCCACGGCAGGTTGACCGTGTCCTCAAAGCGCATCCCCGCGCCGGCTTCGAGGTCGGCCGAGACGAGCAGCGGCACGCGCGCGAGCTGCTGCATGCGGTTGACGAGGTGGACGGACTCGTAGACGGGGCCGCGGAAGAGGATGATGCCGCCGACGTGGTTCTGCTCGACCTGACGGCGCAGCTCCTTGAACTCGGCGCTCTCCTGATTGAGAAAGCGCGCGTTGATGCCGACCGAGATGAGCTGGCCGGCCTTCTGCTCAAGCGTCATCTTCTTCAGCTCGGCGTCGGCCCACTTGAGCGCGTCATTGCTCGGCTTCGCGCGGTAGGCTTGCGCGACTCCGGCCGGAAGCTTAACGGCGGGTGGCCCCTCTGCGCGCGCACGCGTGCGCGACGCGGGCGCGGCCGCGAGCGTGGTCACGGCCGCCGCCGTCAGCAACAGCCGGGTGAAAATATTTGCGTTCAATCTCATGCTGTTTAAAGCCATTTCAGACAGTCGGCGTCGTTCACTCGGCCGCGCCGGGCGCGAGTTCGTCCTGCCGCTCGGCCGGCGCGGGCGCGAAGGCGAAGCTGGCGAGCCACGCGACGAAGAAGGTTACGCCGCTCCCCAAAAGCACGTACCACGTCCACGCCAGCGGCGTGTAGAAACGCACGTAGAGCATGACGACGATGCTCGCCACCATGCCGACGAGCGCGGGCGGCTCGCTCACGCGCCGCAGGAACGTGCCGACGAGGAAGACGCCGAGCACGGGGCCGTTAATCAGCGACGCGATTGACAGCGCCTGATCGAGCGCCGAGCGCCCCTGCCGCATCGCCAGAATCGCCACCGACACCTGCACGACGCCCCACAGCACCGTCAGCCACTGCGAGACGCGCAGATAGTGTTTGTCCGCGCGGCCGGGCCGGAACGGTTTGTAAAGGTCGTTGACGGCCGTCGCCGCAATCGAGTTCAAAGACGACGAGAGCGCGGCCGCGAAGATGGCGGCGACGACCAGCCCCGACAGCCCCGTCGGCATGTGCCGCGTGATGAAGTCGGGGAAGATGGTGTCGGTCGCGACCCTCTGGAACGTGCCGCCGACGGGCAGCGTCGCCACGCCCGACGGAAGCTGCCCGTAGGCCGGGTCGGCCTGCGGCCCGTAGAAGGCGAAGAGCAGGACGCCGATGAAGAGGAAGCCGACGAACTGCGCGAAGACCACCGCGCCGCTCGACAGCAGCGCCGCCGCCGCGCGCCGCGGCCGGTCGGTGCAGAGGTAACGCTGGACGAGGTACTGGTCGGTGCCGTGCGTGCTCATCGTCAGGAAGCAGCCGCCGATGACGCCCGCCCAGAGCGTGTAGGTCTTCGTCAAATCCACGGGGAGCGTCAACTGCCACTTCGCGTCGGTGAACGGCAGCCCGAGCGCGTGAACCGTGTCGCGGAAGCCGAGGTCGACGAGACTGAACTTACCGAACTGCTCGCCGAGCGCGACCGCGCCGCCGAAGCCGCCCGAGATGTGCGACGCGAGGACGAACGCCGCCGCCAGAGCGCCCGCGATGTAGATGCCGAGCTGGACGACTTCGACCCAGATGACCGCTTCCATCCCGCCGTAGTACGTGAAGACGAGCATGACGAGGCCGAGCAGGACGACCGAGGCGATGATGATGGTGCGCGCGTCCGCGTCCGGCTGGAACGCGGTGTAGACGGCCGCGAGCACGATGGCCGTCAGCAGCAGCCGTATGCCGTCGGCGATGTTGCGCATGACGACGAAGAGCGCCGCCGCCAGCATCTTGATGCGCCCGCCGAAGCGCCGCTCAAGCAGTTCGTAGACCGTCAGCAGGTCGCCGCGAAAGTAGGACGGGATGAAGAGGATGGAGATGACCACGCGCCCGAGCATGTAGCCGAGCACGAGTTGGAGGAACTGGAAGTTGCCGCCGCGCGCGAAGGCGACGCCGGGGACGCTGATGAACGTGATGGTCGAGGTCTCCGTGGCGACGATGGAGGCGGCGATGGCCCACCACGGCACGTTGCGGTCGCCGACGAAGTAGTCCTCGGTCGTCTCCTGCTTGCCCGCGAACCAGACGCCGAACAGCGTGATGCCGACGAGGTAGCCGAAGATGATGATCAGGTCGAGCGTCTGCATGGTTTCCGCCGGGGCGGCCTCAAGGGTTTAAAAGCGGGAGTGACCGGTTGACCTCGGATTCTATTTTCAAACGTCGTCCCGAAGCAAATCGCCCAGGCGACGTATGCGCGGGCAGACCGCCTCCGGGTGCATGTCGAGCGGGTCGAGCAGCACGGCGCGCAGACCCGCCGAGCGCGCCGCGAGCGCGTCGTGCGCGTAGGAGTCGCCGACGAAGACCGCCTCTCCGGCCTCCACCCCGAGCCGCCCGAGCGCGAGCCGGAAGATGGCCGCGTCCGGCTTCCGACAGCCGACGAGGTGCGAGTCAACCAGCAGGTCGAAGAGGCCGCCGAGCCCCGCCGCTTCGAGCGAGTCGGTGAGCCGGCCGTCCTCCGTGTTCGAGATGACGGCGACGAGCAGACCCGCGCGCTTCAACTCTTCGACGACGCGCGCCGCGTCGGGGTCTGCGCCGCACCAGATGTGGCGCGACGTGTGCTCGGCGTCGATGCGCCCGACCAGCGTGTCGCACGCCGACTCGTCGAGCCCGAGCCCGCCGTACATCGCGCGGAAAGTCCAGTGGCGGCCGGTCTGGTCGATACGGCGGACGCCCGGCTCCGTCGAGCCCACGCACTTCAACATCTCGCCGAAGGCGCGACGCATCTCGTCAGCGCCGAGCCTGCGGCCGGCGAACTCCTCGGCCAGCCCGGCGAGGCGCGGCCAGTCCGGGTGGACGAGCGTCCCGCCCGCGTCGAACACGCACGCGCGAGCGCCGTTTAAAGAAGGGTGGAGCGTCATCGAGAATTTGAAATTCCAAATTTCAGATTTGAAATTGTTTTAGACATCAACTCTTCGACAGTTCGGCGACGGCGCGCTCGACGACCCAGTCGGAGTCTTCGAGCGCGCGTCGCGACTCTTCACTCCCGCGCCCCGTCTTCGACATCACGAGCGCGACGCGGAGGTCGCCGCCCGCCGCTTCGAGCGCCGCGCGCGCCGCCCGCTCGTCAACCCCGGTCTCGGCGGCGAGGATGCGCTCGGAGCGCGCCCGCAGCTTGACGTTGCTGGGACGCATGTTCGTCATGCGGTTGCCGGTGACGTAGCCGAGCCTGATCATCGTCGCCGTCGAGATCATGTTCAGCACCAGCTTCTGCGCCGTCCCCGCCTTCAAACGCGTCGAGCCGGCGACCACCTCCGGCCCGACCTCGGGGACGATGGCGACCTCGGCCGCGCGCGTGATGGGCGAGCCGGGCGCGCACGTCACGGCGGCCGTGAACGCGCCGAGCCCGCGCGCGTACTCGACCGCGCCGATGGTGTAGGGCGTCCGCCCCGACGCGGCGATGCCGACTAAAGCGTCCGCGCCCGACACACCGCGCGCCGCCGAGTCGCGCGCGCCCGCCTCGCGGTCGTCCTCCGAAGCCTCGGTCGCGCGGTGAAGCGCGTCGTAGCCGCCCGCGATGATTCCCTGCACCAGCTCCGCCGGGACGCCGAAAGTCGGCGGGCACTCCGACGCGTCGAGCACGCCCAGACGCCCGGACGTGCCCGTCCCGACGTAGAAGAGTCGCCCGCCCGCGCGCAGACGCTCGACAACCGCGTCGACCGCGCGCCCGACTTCGGGCAGCACGCGCCCGACCGCCAACGCGACGCCCGCGTCCTCCTCGTTCATCAAACGCAAGACCTCCGCGGTCGGCAGCCTGCTCAGCTCGCGCGTCCGCGGGTTCTCCTGCTCGGTGACGGGAAGCTCAGTCGGTGCGTCTTGACTCATCGGGAAAACGGGGTCGGATTCTCAACCCGCGAGCGCGAGCTGCAACTGCTCGCCGGCCATGCGCGCGGCGGCCTCCGCGGGCGCGAGTTGCGGCGGGGCGACGTAGGCGCGCGGCGCGGCGGCTGCCACCCCCTCGGCCAGCGAATCGAGTATGAGCGTGCCCGCCTCGAAGACGCCGCCGACGTAGGCCACCTGAAAGCGCTCGCGCTCCATCTTGAGCTTGCGTATGACGGCGGCGGCCGCGTTCGCCAACTCCCTCCCGGCCGACTCGATTATCTCGCGCGCCACCGCGTCGCGCTTCTTCGCGACCTCGACCACGCGCACGCCGAAGCCGGCGATGCGGCTGTTGGTCATGTTCGGCGCGTAGACGGCCGTCGAGAGGTCTTCCGTCTTCGCCACGTTGAAGTAGTCGCAGGCCGCCTCGGCGAGCGAGGTCTTGCGGCCGCGCCCGTCGGAGGCGTGCGCGACGGCCTGTAGCGCGCGCCTCGCGATCCACGAGCCGCTCCCCTCGTCGCCCACGACCGGCCCCCACCCGCCCGCGCAAGCGCGCCGGCCGCGCGCGTTGACGCCGCAGCAGATCGAGCCCGTGCCCGCGATGATGACCAGCCCGGCCTTGCCGCCGGTCGCGCCGTAGAGCGCGATGTCGGCGTCGGTCACGACCTCGACCGTTCCCACGCCGAGTTCTTCGACCGCCGCGCGCATCCGGTCGCGTATGTCGGCGCGCCTGACGCCGGCCAGCCCCACCTCGGCGGCGACGATGTCGGTGCGCCGCACCCCGGCCTCGGCGCAGGCGCGGTCGGCGGCGTCGCGGATGGCTCCGACCGCCTCGCGGACGCCGACGCGCAGCGGGTTCGACGCCCCGGCGAGCCCTTCTCCTAGGACCTTACCGCCGCCGTCGGCCACCACGGCGCGAGTCTTCGACCCGCCGCCGTCGACGCCGAGCACCAACTGGCGCGCGGCGAGCTGTGGCGTCCGCTTTGACTGGAGTTTGACTGGTCGGCGCCTGGCCTTCATCGGGGAAATGGGGCAGCGGCGGCGGGTCACGCGGCCCGCGCCTGAAAAATTTCTGCAATCCTAGCGGAAGTTTGATTATAATCAAAACTAAAAGATTTTATTTCTACGATAATCGATTCTGATAGCGGAGACTTCCCCCCATGGAGATAAGGCAGCTCAAGGCGTTTCTCGCCATCGCGGAGGCGCGCACGTTCACCGCCGCCGCGCAGCGCATACACTACACGCAGGCCGCGCTCAGCATGCAGATCAAGCAGCTTGAGAAGGAGGTCGGCGTCCCGCTCTTTACGCGCATGCCGCGCCGCGTGGTGCTCACCGAGGCGGGCGAGCACCTGCACGAGCGCGCGCAGCGCATCCTGCGCGAGCACGACGCGGCGCTGGCCGAGCTGGCCGAGTTGGCCGGGGCCAAGCACGGGCGGCTGCGCGTCGGGAGCGCCTCGGGGATGGTCAGCGCCGACGCGCTCCCGCTGATTCTGAAGAAGCTGCGCAAGTCGCACCCGAACGCGGAGGTCTCGGTCTCCTCGGGCACGAGCGAAGAGCAGGTCAAAAAAATACTGGCGGGTGACATCGACGCGGCCTTCATCTCGCTCCCCGTCCAGGCGAAAAACGTCGAGACCGAGCTGCTCAGCCGCGACCAACTCGTCGCCATCGCCAGCCCGCGCCACGCGATGGCCGGCCAGAAGGTCGTGAGCGCCTTCGCGCTGGCGGGCGAGAAGCTGATCCTCGGCGAGCGCGGCGGGAACACGCGCCGCCTGATCGACGAGTTCTTCGCGGAGGCGGGGCTGAAGCCGACCGTGGCGATGGAGCTGAGCCGGCAGGCGGCCATCCGCAACATGGTGGCGGCCGACATGGGCGTCGGCATCGTGCCGCTCTCGGTGGCGCGCGAGGACGTGGAGCGCGGGCGTCTGGTGCGCTGGTGGATTGAGGGCGCGCGCATCAACTGGGAGATGGGGCTGGCGCGCCTGAGCAGCGGCTACCGCTCGCCCGTCTGCCAGAGCTTCATGGAACTCTGCCGCGAGCACTTCGCGGCGGAGGCGGGCACGCGTGCGTCCGCGCCGCGGCGCGCGTCGAAGAAGACGGCGGCGGGCGGCGGGAAGAAGTCCGCGCGGAAGTCGGCGGCGAAGGGCGCGGCCCAACCTGAGAAGTCTAAGGCGTCTAAGAAGTCGAAGAGGTGAAGCGGGTCAGGCGAGGTAGCGTGTCATCAGCTCGTCCCAGCGACCCTGCGCCTTGAGAATCAGCTCGCAGACTTCGCGGACGGCTCCCGCGCCTCCCGGAAGGCGCGTGACGTGGTGCGCGGCCGCGCGCGTGTCGGGCGTGGCGTCGGCGACCGCGATGCCGAGCGCGCAGCGGCGCATGAGCGGGATGTCTACCACGTCGTCGCCGACGTAGGCCGCATGATTGGGCTCGACGCCCGCCTCGGCGAGCAGATTCTCGAAGACCTCAATCTTGTCGAGCGCGCCCTGCCGGACGAAGGAGACGCCGAGGTCAGCGGCGCGCAGCTCGACGAGGCGCGACTTTCGACCCGAGATTATCCCCGAGCGCAGCCCCGCGCGGTGGAGCATGACGAGCCCGTGGCCGTCGTGCGTGTGAAAGCTCTTCAGCTCTTCCCCGCCCTCGACCGGCGTGATGCGCCCGTCGGTCAGCACCCCGTCGCAGTCCAAAAGCAGGAGCCGCACGCGCGACGCGCGCCTTTCAACTTCCGCCGACTCTTCCATTCTGAGCTTAACGCACCTCGAAGATGGGAATCTCGTAGAGCTTCCAGCCGGACGGCGTGCGCGCGAAGACGAAGACGGCCGGGCCTTCCTGACTTTTGCCGAGCGTGCGCGCGCTGAGCGTCACGTCGGCGGCGACGCGGTTCGGGTCGAGCTGCTCGGTGCGCAGGACGCGCGTCTGCCAGATTTCGGGCTGCGTGCCGACGATGCCTCTGGAGAAGCTGGTCAGCTCGCCGCCGACGATGAGCGCCTCGATGCCGGCCTTCTGGCCGGTCTTGATGGCGGCGTCGAGGTTGGCGACCGCCGTCTTGATCTGCTCGTCGACGGCGGGCGGCGAGCCGGCGGCCGCCTCCGCGCGGATGCGAGCCGCGCGCGCCGCAAGCGTCGAGGCGTAGTCGGCCTCGGCCCTCGCCGCCGCGTCGAAGAGCTTGGCGGCGTCGGCGGGGCGGTTGCGTCGGAGCGCGACCTCGCCCAACCCGATGTCGGCCCACGCGAGCGTCGTGGCGAGCGGCAGCGCCGAGTCGGCCGCCGCGCGGAACTCGCGCTCGGCGTCGTCGAGCCGGTTCTGTTCGAGCAGAGCGCGCGCGAGCACGACACGCGCCTCGCCGCTCGCGGGGGCGCGCGAGAGGAGTTCGCGCGCGAGCTGTTCGGCGCGCGCGGGCTGCTGGCCGAGCTGTATGCGCGCCTGCTCGACGGCCTCGACGAGCCCCGGCCCCTGCGGCACCACGTCGTTCGTGAAGTTGGTCTGCGGGTAGAGCTTCTCGGGGTCTATCTCGACGCGGACGATGCGCGCGGCCGTCCTGAACTGCGCCTCGCCGAAGTCCTTCGCGGGGACGCGCGCGGTCGCCGTCAGGCGCTCGCCCGTATCGGTCAGAGCCTGCACCGTCACCTCAACGTCGAACGAGCCGGTGTTGCGCAGATTCGACACCCAAGCGCCCGAGCGCTGGACGGGGAGCCCGACGAGCAGGTCTGTGTCGGTCGGCAAATCGAAGAGCGAGCCCATGAGCCGGCTCACGCGGTCGCCGCCGGCGACGCCCAGACGCTCGCGCAGGGCGGCGAGTGAGAACCCGCGCCCCCCTTCGGCCGCGGCCAGTGTGCGTAGCGCGTTCGTGAACTGTTCGCGCCCGACGGCCGACGCGACGATGCGCCAGACGAGCGCGCCCTTGTTCGCCGAAGAGTTGAAGTAGGTGTCGAAGGCCGGCGAGAGCTTCGCGAGCGGCGGGTCGCGGTCGGCGACGGGCGCGTAGAGCAGCGCCATCCTCATCCACTCGGCGTCGGCCACGGGCTTGCCGAACTGCTTCTCAAGAAAGAGCGCGGCGAGGTAGCGCGGCAGCCCCTCGCGCACCGCGCCGGAGCCTTCGCCCTCGACGCCGCTCGCGCCGCCGACCCACATGCGCGCGACCGACTCGGCCACCTGCATTGCCGTCACCGAGTCGAGCTTGCGCCGCCGGAAGACTGCGTGGTTGACGAGGAGCGTGCCGCCCGTCTCGAAGCCCGCGCCGCGGCTGACGCCGACGAGGCGGACGGGTGTGTCGGGCGTCGTGCCGAACGTCGAGGCGTAGAAGGCGCGCGCCGCGCCGGCCAGATTGACGAGCGACTCGGCGGCGCGGCGCTCTTCGTCGCCCGCGCCCGCCTGTAGCATCGCGCTGACGCCGCGCGCCTCGCCCGAGCCTTCGACTGTCAGCCAGCGGCCGGTGACGAAGAAGGGCTGCGAGTTGAGCGTCTGCTCGAAGCCGCCGCCGGCCGTCGCCTTGCCCGAGGCGACGAGCGTCTCGCCCGTGGCGAGTCCCGTCACGGTCAAGCGCACGGGCGCGTAGTCCGCGCCGCGCGGCGCGACCGGCGTGTTGGGCGCGGGGTACCAGTTCGAGAGCGGCAGAAACTGTAGCCCGAGCGGCGAGACGGCGGCGAGCCCCGTGTTCTCGCCGACGGGCAGGCGGTAGTCGAGCGCCGCCGTCAGCGTCGCGCCGACGGGGACGGGCGCGGGCAGCGTGAGCTGCGCCGTCTGCAACTGCGTGCGCGCGTCCTTGCCGGTGACGAAGCGCGCCGTCTGGCCGCCGACGCTCGCCGCCTCGACCTTCGCCGCGGGGCTGAGGCGCAACGTCAGCGTCCGGCCGGGGCCGCCGCCGACGTTGCGCGCGATGATGGTCGCGCGCGCCGAGATGGCGCGCTCCGCGCCGTACGCGCCGGCCGCGTTCACGCTCAGGTCGAACGTCGTGACCTGCCAAGCGGCGCCGGGCTCGGCCGCCTGCCGCGCGGGCGCGGCCTGCAACGCCAGAGAGAGCACGCAGGGGAGGAGGAAAATTGTCCTGATGATTTTCTTCATTTGTCGAATGCGGGGCGCGGCTCGCGTCGTCACTTCCGCCCGCAGGCGCTGAACGGCTTATCAACGTTGAAGTAGACCCTTGACTGCGTCGGCGTCTGCGTCTGCGCGGTTCAGACGGCGGCCGCCGCGCGCGCGCCGACGAGCGTGTGAATGTCGCGCAGCGTCTCAAGCAGCGCCGCCATGCGCGAGAGCGGGAGCGCGTTGGGGCCGTCGGAGAGCGCGCGCTCGGGTGCCTCGTGGACTTCCATGAAGACGGCGTCGACGCCGCAGGCGACCCCGGCGCGTGCGAGCGGTTCGATGTACTCGGACTGTCCGCCCGTTGCACTCCCTAAGCCGCCGGGCAGTTGCAGGCTGTGCGTCACGTCGAAGACGACCGGCGCTCCGAAGCCGCGCATGATCGGAAACGAGCGCATGTCCACGACGAGGTTGTTGTAGCCGAACGTGAACCCGCGCTCGGTCAGGAGCAGTCGCTCGCAGCCGGCCGAGCGCGCCTTCTCGACGATGTTGCGCGCCTCCGAGGGCGCGAGAAACTGTCCCTTCTTGACGTTGACGGCGCGCCCCGTCTCGCACGCGGCGACGATGAGGTCGGTCTGCCGGCAGAGGAAGGCGGGGATTTGCAGAACGTCCGCCGCGCCGGCCGCCTCCGCGACCTGAGAGATGTCGTGCACGTCCGTCAGGACGGGCAGCCCTGTCTCGCCCTTGACCGCGCGGAGGGCTTCGAGCCCTTCGTTCATCCCGGGGCCGCGGTACGAGGCGTGCGACGAGCGGTTGGCCTTGTCGTACGAAGCCTTGAAGACGTAGTCGAGCCCGGCGTCGCGCGCGCGCTTCTGGCACTCGCGCGCCATCCAGAGCGCGTGCTCGCGCGACTCGACCACGCACGGCCCGGCGATGAGCGTCAGCCGCCCGTCGCCGAAGGTCGCTTCTCCGACCTTGAAAGGTTTTATACGCTGCGTCTCGGCGCTCACTTTTGTCTGCCCCTCCCGCGCGCGGCGCTGCGTCGCAGGTCGCGCAAAGTGTTCTCGGCGCGATGGCGGTTCTCGTCGCCCGGCGCCTGCTTTAAATAAGTCTCGAACTCCCTGATGGCGTCCTCCGTCCGGCCGGTCTGCTGGTAGAGGAGCCCGAGGTTGTAGTGCGCGAAGGCGAAGTCGCCGCCGCGCTGTTCGATGGCATCGCGGAAGGCCCGCTCGGCCGGTTCGTACTTCTTCTGCTGGACGAGTGCGGCCCCGAGTCTGTAATGCGCCTCCGGGTCGCGCCCGCCGTTCAGCTCGATCACCCTCTGGAAGGCCGTCGCCGACTCGTCCCAGCGCCCCTGTTCGTAACGGATGATGGCGATCTGGTAGAGGGCGTCGGGGTATTGACTGTCGCTGCTCTTCATCGCGCTGAGGTAGGCTTCGACCGCGTCCTCACGTTCGCCCTGCTGCTGGAGCGCGAAGCCGAGGTTGTACAGCGCGGTCGGGTAGCGGCCGCCGCGCTGCTCGGCGGCTTTGCGGAACGAGTCGGCCGCCGCGCGGAACTGCCCCTTGCGCATCAGCGCGCGCCCCAGACGGTTGTGCGCCTCGGGGAACTCGGGCTGGAGTTCGACGGCTTTTTGCAGGTCTCGGATGGCGGCGTCGTAGCTGCGGATGGAGATGAAGTAGGCCCCGTTCTCGTAATAGTCCGCCGCGGTGCGCGGCTGCGAGACGAGCGTACTCCGCGTCTCCGACTCGGCGCCCGAGAGCGTGCGGCCGAACGTGTCGCCCGGCTCCTCTGCGCCCCCCGCCGGCCCCATGACCGCGTACGGCCCGCGCCCGGAGGAAGAGGAGCGGCGCAGCAGCACGCCGCCGAAGACGAGCAGCAGCGCGGACGAGATGATGACGACGAAGGCCAGCGGGTGCGTCAGCCATTCCTTCCACCCGCGCCCCTCGCCCCTGCGCCGCGAGCGCGCCCCGTGTTCGGACGCGGGATTCCTGCCCACGCCTTCGTCGGTGTTGACGGCGCTCACGCCTTCCGCCGGAGCGAATTCTCGATGCGCCCCGGCGCTCGCCGAACTGCTTTGAGCGCCGGCGTCGGCGTACGGAGCCGACGCGGACGCGGGGCGGCCGGAAGTGTCGGGCACTTCATCTTCGGAGGTGGGCTGTCCGACCTCCTCCGTGTGCGCGGCGGCGCGGCTGCGGCGGAGCCGTTCGATGTCGATGACGAGGCGTCCGGAGGGCGTCTCGGTGCCCGCGTCGCGCAGCGTCTCGATGGTCGGCGCGCTAAAACCCGCCGAGTGTTCGAGCCCCAGCCGCTCGGCCACCGCGTAAAGCTCGCGCCGGAACTCGCCCGCGTCCGCGGGGCGCTCCTCCGCGCCCTTCGCCAGCGCGTGCAGGACGACGGCTTCGAGCGCGGGCGGGATGGCCGGCACCAGCTCGCGCGGCGGGCGCGGAATCTCGGACGAGTGCTGGAGCGCGAGCGCGAGCGGCGAGACGCCCGTGAAGGGCGTCTGCCCCGTCAGCATCTCGTAGAGGATGACCCCGAGCGAGTAAACGTCGGACGCGGGCGAGAGCTGCGCGCCGTCGCACTGCTCGGGCGACATGTAACGCGGCGTGCCGATCATGACGCCCGTCCCGGTCAGCGTGTCGGCGAAGCCGAACTCTCCCCCCTCGGCCGCGAGCTTGGCGATGCCGAAGTCGAGCACCTTGACGATGTAGGGCGAGTCGGGTCGCTGGACGAGAAAGATGTTGCCGGGCTTGAGGTCGCGGTGGATGATGCCGGCATCGTGCGCGGCCTCGACGGCCGCCGCGATTTGCAGCATCAGCGAGACGGCGCGCGCCGGGTCGAGTGGCGCTTCGCGCGCGAGCACCTCGCGAAACTGCCGCCCTTCGAGCAGCTCCATCACGAGGTAGACCAGCCCGTCGCGCGTCTCGCCGAAGTCCGTGACGGCGACGGCGTTCGAGTGCTGTAGGCGTCCGGCGGCGCGCGCCTCCCGGCGGAAACGCTCCTTCGCGGTCTCGTCGGCGACGAGGCGCGGGTTGAGCACCTTGACCGCGACGGGTCGCTCGATGAGCAGGTGCGTCGCGCGGTAGACCGTGCCCATGCCGCCCTCGCCGAGCCGCTCGTCGAGGCGGTACTTGTCGTCAAGGACGAGCCCGAGCAGCTCGTCCGACTGCACGTCGCGCACGGCCGGGTCGGCGACGGTCGCCTCCGCGCCGAGCGGCGTCCCGTCGTCCGGACAGGCGATGACCTCCGCGTTGAACCGCCGGAGACATTTCGGGCACTGGAGCATAAAAGCGTGGGGGAGAAGTAGCGTGTTGACTGCCCCCGGATTCTACCGCAAAGCGCGCGGAGAAGTCGCCGGGGGCGCAAGGTTTTCCCCGCGGCCTCCGCCGATTTCCCCGCGCGCTTTCCGGCCGGAGAACGGCCGGCGGCTCACTCGGTGTTCGGGTTGACCTCTGTCTTGACCTCGGCCGGCTCTTCGCGCTCGACGCCGGGCAAGGGCGAACCGGGCGGCGGCTCGCCGTGAATCTTGGTGTTCGTGCTCTCCAGTTCGGGCGGCTCGTGCTCGCCCGTCATCGTCCCCAGTCCCAAATCTTCGGCCATAAAAAAGCCTCCTTGAAATCCGATTCGTCTTATTCGTTTTAATCGTCGCCGGCCAGCGCCTGTGCGCGCTCCTGCGGCGCGGGCGACTGTTGCGGCTCGCCCGGCCCCTCGACCGACGCTTCGTCGCGCATGCGGTTACGGTACGCCGCCCTGACGAAAGACGCAAACAGTGGCTGCGGCGCGAGCGGCTTGGACTTGTACTCGGGGTGGAACTGGCAGCCCACGAACCACGGGTGCGTCTCGCGCGGAAGCTCGACCATCTCGACGAAGCGTCCGTCGTCGGAGATGCCGCTGAAGACGAGCCCCGCCGCTTCGAGCTGCGCGCGGAACTCCGGGTTGAACTCGTAGCGGTGCCGGTGTCGCTCGCTGATGGTGGCCGCGCCGCCGTAGACCTCGCGCGCCAGACTCCTCTCGGCGAGCCTGCAAGTCCAAGCGCCCAGCCGCATCGTGCCCCCGAGTTCTTCCACGTCCACGAGGTCGCGCAGCTTGAAGATGACGGGGTAGGGCGTCTCGGCGTCGAACTCGGTCGAGTCGGCACCCGAAAGGCCGCAGACCGTGCGCGCGTATTCGATGACGGCCGTCTGCATCCCCAGACAGATGCCGAAGTAGGGCGTGCGCGTCTTGCGCGCGTAGGTGATGGCGCGAATCATCCCGGCCACGCCGCGCTTGCCGAATCCGCCGGGGACGAGGATGGCGTCGAAGTCGCGCAGGCGCTCCTCATAGTCCTCGTCCATCAGGCCCTCGGACTCGACCCAGCGCACGTCCACCTTCAGGTTGTTCGCCACGCCGCCGTGCGTGAGGGCCTCGCGCAGAGACTTGTAAGAGTCCTCCAGCTCGACGTACTTGCCGACGATGCCGACGGTCACGCTCCCCTTCGACGGGTCGCTGATGGTCGCCACCAGCTCGCGCCAGTCCGTGAGGTCGGCGTTCGGCGCGCGGTCTTGCAGCCCGAGCGCAGAGACGATCTGGTCGTCGAGCCCCTGCTCGTGGAAGGCGAGCGGGACTTCGTAGATGGTGTCTACGTCCTGCGCGGCGATGACGGCCTGCTCCTTGACGTTGCAGAAGAGCGCGATCTTCGAGCGTATGTCGCGCGGCAGCGTCCGGTCGGAGCGGCAGAGCAGGATGTCGACGGCGATGCCTATCTCGCGCAGGTCGCGCACCGAGTGCTGCGTCGGCTTCGTCTTCAGCTCGCCGGCGGCGGCGATGTAGGGGACGAGCGTGAGGTGTACGAAGACCGCGCCGTTCTGTCCGTCCTGCCGCTCCTCGTTCCCCATCTGCCGGATGGCTTCGAGGAACGGGAGCGATTCGATGTCGCCCACGGTGCCGCCGATTTCGACGATGACCACGTCGGTCGAGTCCTTCTCCGCGACCGAGCGGACGGCGCGCTTGATCTCGTCCGTGATGTGCGGGATGACCTGAATGGTCTTGCCGAGGTAGTCGCCGCGCCTCTCCTTCTCGATGACCGAGAGGTAGATGCGCCCGGTCGTCCAGTTGTTCGAGCGCGAGAGCTTCGCGTGCGTGAAGCGCTCGTAGTGGCCGAGGTCGAGGTCGGTCTCCGCGCCGTCGTCGGTGACGAAGACCTCGCCGTGCTGGAACGGCGACATCGTGCCCGGGTCGACGTTGATGTACGGGTCGAGCTTGACGCAGGTGACGCTCAGGCCACGCGCCTCCAAAAGGCATCCGATGGACGAGGCCGCGAGCCCCTTCCCCAGACTCGACACGACCCCGCCGGTCACGAAAATGTATTTAGGCATCGTTCTCCCCTTCGCCTGTCGGCCCCGCACCCTTCTTCTTCGCGCCGGGCTCGTCGCCCTCGCCCTCCGTCTCCTGGTCGTTGTAGAAACCGGCTCGCAGGTCGCGCTGCTTCTCGACGGCCTCGACGGCCTTCGGGTTAACCATCTTGTTGAGCGCGTTCATGCCGGCCAGCGCGGCGGCGCGCGTCGTGCCCTTCGCCTCCGCGACGCGCTGCTCGTACTCGTCCTCGGTGAGCGGCTTCCGCGTCTTCCCGAGCTGCGAAAGGCCGACGAGCGCGCCGACGACGACGAGCACGATAACCGCGAGTCCGATCCAGTCGCCCATGTTTCTTATAGTGATAAGTGATGAGTGATAAGTGATGAGAAAGAATGTCAGCCGTCTTTCTTATCACTTATCACTCATCACTTATCGCCTCCCTCAAGCATCTGGCGCACGCGCCGGAGGTCGTCTTCGGTGTCCACGCCGATGGACGGCGCGGCCGCCTCGACCACGCGGACGGCGTGCCCGCGTTCGAGTATGCGCAGTTGTTCCAGCGATTCGGCGCGTTCTAAAGGTGTCTGTGGCCAACGCGCGTATTCTAACAAAAAGGCGCGGCGGTAGACATAAAGCCCCGTGTGCTTGCGAAACGTCGCGAGCAGGCGCGGCTCGACTTCGAGCGCCGCGGCGAGCGAGCCGTAGCGCCGCGCCGCCTCGCGCGGGAAAGGCACGGGCGAGCGCGAGAAGTAGAGCGCGCGTCCGTCCCCGCCGACTACAACTTTCACAACGTCGTGGCTGAGCACGTCGGCGGCCGTCTCGATGGGCTCGGACGTGGTCGAGACGGCCGCGCCCTCGTCTTCGAGCAGCGCGCCGACCGCGACCTCAATCGTCTCGGGCGAGATGAGCGGCTCGTCCCCCTGCACGTTGACGACGATGTCGCAGTCGAGCCCGGCGGCGGCCTCCGCGAGTCGGTCGCTGCCCGAGGCGTGCTCGGGGCTCGTCATCACGGCCTCGTGCCCGGCGTCGCGGACGGCCTCGAAAATTCGCGCGTCGTCGGTGGCGACGACCGCGCGCGAGACGCGCGGCGCGGCCAGCGCGCGCTCGACGACGTGGACGACCATCGGGCGGCCCTGTATCGACAGGAGCGGCTTTCCGGGCAGACGGGTCGAAGAGTAGCGTGCCGGGATGATTGCGACGACCGTGGGATTTGAAGCAGGCGAGCCCGTGTGATTCACGGGAGTACAAAATAACCTAAAGCGGTGATGAGTGACAAGTGATAAGTGATGAGAAAGAGAAACGAGCTGTCTTCACTTATCACTCATCACTTGTCACTCATCACTCCCCTAAGCTACCATCGGGCCGCTCTACTTTCATGGCAACGCCGTCACAAATCACGAACGCAGGCAGTGACAGGGCGCCGCTGCGGCCGGTGGACAGCATCCTTGAGCTGGTCGGCGGCACTCCCCTTCTGCGGCTCTCGCGTTTCGCGCCGCCGCCCGCCGCCGAGTTGTTCGCCAAGCTCGAATACATGAACCCGGGCGGGTCGGTCAAAGACCGCGCCGCGCTCGGGATGATCCTCGACGCCGAGCGGCGCGGCGCTTTGGAGCCCGGCGCGACCATCGTCGAGCCGACCGCCGGCAACACCGGCATCGGGCTCGCGCTCGTCGGCATCGCGCGCGGCTACAAGGTCGTGCTGTGCGTCCCCGAAGGGTACTCGCGCGAGAAGATGAAGATCATGGAGGCGCTCGGCGGGCGCGTCGAGTACGTGCCGGCCGAGCAGGGCATGGAGGGCGCCGTCCGGCGCGCGCGCGAGCTGGCCGCGGAGACGCCCGGCAGCTTCGTCCCGCAGCAGTTCGAGAACCCGGCCAACCCCCGCTTCCACGAGTTGACGACCGCGCGCGAGATCATCGAGCAGACGGACGGGCGCGTCGACGCCGTCGTGCTGGGGTGCGGCTCGGCCGGCACGTTCACGGGGCTCACGCGCGCGCTCAGGCGCGTCAACCCGTCGCTCCTTTGCGTGCTCGTCGAGCCCGTGGGCTCGATTTTAGGCGGCGGCGACCCGGGCTTCTACCGGCTCGAAGGCATCGGCCAGCGCGAGTTCATCCCGCCGAACCTCGACCGAGACGGGGCCGACGAAATCGTCTCCGTCGCGGACGCGGAGGCGTTCGCCACCGTCCGCGAGCTTGCGCGCACGGAGGGCGTGCTCGGCGGCGGTTCGACCGGCGCGGCGGCCGCCGCGGCGCGTAAGGTGGCCGAACGACTCGGCCCCGGCAAACGCGTCGTCACGCTCTTCCCCGACGGCGCGGAGCGCTACATGAGTCAGGGAATTTTTGATTGAGTTGAAAGTTCAAAGTTGAAAGTTAAGCCACTTTAACTCCCGACTTTGAACTTCGAGCTTTGAACATGGAACTTTGAACTATGGGCTTTTCAACCACAGCCATTCACGCCGGCAACGACCCCGACCCGACGACGGGCGCGGTGACGGTGCCGATTTACCAGACCTCGACGTATCAGCAGGAGGCTCTGGGGCGGCCGCGCGGCGGCTACGAGTACGCGCGGACGCAGAACCCGACGCGCGCGGCGCTGGAGCAGAACCTCGCGGCGCTCGAAGGCGCGCGGTTCGGCTACTGCTTCGCCTCGGGGATGGCCGCCATAGACACGACGCTCCGGCTCGTCAAGGCCGGCGAGCACGTCGTCGTCTCTGACAACACCTACGGCGGCACGTTCCGGCTCTTCAGCCGCGTGCTCGCCGACTACGGCATCGAGTTCTCCTACGTGGACACGACCGAGCCGACCAACGTCGAGTCGGCCTTGAGGCCCAACACGCGGATGGTCTTCGTCGAGACGCCGACCAACCCCGTGATGATGATCACAGACCTCAAGGCCGTCTCCGACCTGGCGCACGCGGCCGGGGCGCGCGTCGTGTGCGACAACACCTTCATGTCGCCCTACCTCCAGCGGCCCATCGAGTTCGGCGTGGACATCGTCGTGCACTCGACGACGAAGTACCTCAACGGGCACTCGGACAGCGTGGGCGGCTGCGTCGTCCTCAACGACGAGCGCGACGCCGAGCGGCTCGGCTTCCTCCAGAACGCGGTCGGCGCGATACTTTCGCCCTTCGACTCGTGGCTGACGCTGCGCGGGACGAAGACGCTCGCCGTGCGGATGGAGCAGCACGACGCGTCGGGGCGCGCGGTGGCGGCCTTCCTCGAAGAGCACCCGAAGGTCACGAAGCTCTACTACCCCGGCTCGCTCTCGCACCGGCAGCACGAGCTGGCCAAGCGGCAGCAGAGGGGTTTCGGCGGGATGGTCTCCTTCGACACGGGCTCGCTTGAAAACGCCCGCACTGTGTTAGAATCCGTCCGCCTTTGCACGCTGGCCGAGAGCCTCGGGGGGGTCGAGACCCTAATCTCGCACCCGGAGACCATGACCCACGCCTCCGTGCTCCCCGAGACGCGCGCGCGCCTCGGCATCACCGGTGGGCTGGTGCGCATCTCGGTCGGCCTCGAAGAAGTCGAAGACATCATCGCTGATTTGGATCAGGCTCTCAGCAAAATTTCGTGACGAGTGATGGGTGATAAGTGATAAGGAACGCCAGCCGGATTTTCTTATCACTTATCACTCATCACTGTTCACTCTTCACCATATGTTCGTAGAGCTTTACGCCAAGACCAACGTCGGCCGCGTCCGCTCAGGCAACGAGGACAACTTCCTCGTGCTCGACCTCTCCACGCCCAGGGCCTGGACGGGGTCGGACGGCGACGAGCCGCCCGAGGGGCTGAGCCGCTTCGAGGTGGGCGAGCGCGGCGTCGTCCTCATCGTCTCGGACGGGATGGGCGGGGCGCTCGCCGGCGACGTGGCCAGCCGCATGGCCGTCGAGACCGTCCGCGACATGCTCTCGGGCGACGAGGACGGCGGCGACGACGCCAACTACTACGACCCCGACGCGCCGCTCGTCGAGTGCCTGCGCAACGCCACCGACTACGCCAACTTCGCCATCCACCGCCGCAGCCAGGAAGACCCGCGCTGCTCCGGCATGGGCGCGACGCTCACTGCGGCGGCCGTCGCCTCCGACGGCGTCAGCCTCCTACAGGTCGGCGACAGCCGCGGCTACGTCATCCGCGGCGGCCAGATCAAGCTCGCCACCAAAGACCAGTCGCTCGTCCAGCAGCTCGTCGACGTGGGACAGATCAGCGAGCAGGAGGCCGAGACGCACATGTTCCGCAACGTCATCCTCCAGGCGCTCGGCGCGCAGGCCGAATTGCAGCCGGTGACGGGGCGCGTGCGCGTCTTCCGCGGCGACATCCTGCTGCTGTGCAGCGACGGCCTCTCGGGCAAGCTCCGCGCGGAGGACATGCTCCGCATCGTCGCCGGCGCGGACGGCGACCTCGCGCGCGCCTGCGGAGAGCTGATTGACGAGGCCAACGAGCGCGGCGGCGAAGACAACATCACCGTCGTGCTCGCGCGACTGACCGGCGAAGACCTGCCCGAACCCGACACCGACCGCATCACGGTCGAGCTGCCGCCGTCCGACGCGGACGACACCATCGGACACGAAGAGGACACGACCGAAAGGCTGTAGAAGAAGCCACGGAGGTCAATGAATCCCCGCCCCACCCCCCGCAAAACGCGGCGGCTGGTTCCCCCGGCGCTCGCCGCCCTCTCACTCGTCCTGCTCGCGGTCGGCGCGGCCGAGTCGCTCGTCCAGCAGCGACAGGACGCCTACGTCCGCGCCGTCACGCGCGAGGCGTTGGAAGGCGCGGCCGGGCCAGACCTCGACTCGAAGCTCACGGCGCTCCGCAACTACGTCCGCACACACGTCCGCAACGTAAACTTCAGCGCGCACGGCCGCCCGTTCCTGCGCGACACCGCCGCCGAGACTCTGCGCTCGGGGCGTGGCCGCTGCGGCGAGGCCACGCGCGTCTTCGTCAACATGGCGCGCGCCGCCGGCATCCCCGCGCAGAGGCTCTACCTCGAAGGCCGCCGCGCGCACGTCGTCGCGGCGGTCGAGGCCGGCGACGGCCGCACGCTCGTCGTCGACGCGACCGAGCGGTTCTACATCCCGGAGGTCGAGACGGTCGCCGCGCTCTCGCGCCACGCCGAGTTCGACACCTACTCGACGTTCGGCTGGCGTCGGCTGAGCCTGCTGCGCGCGCTCCCCTCGAACGTGGTGAACCTCGGCCCGCTCGGATACCTCTGCGAGAACCCGCACGCGCTGCTCGCGTGGCTCTGCTACCTCTCGTCGGCGGCCGCGCTCCTGCTCGCGGCGCTGCTCCGCCTACGCCTCCCGCGCCGCGCCCCGGCCGGCGCGCGCGAAGGCTTCGTCGTCACCGCCACGCTCGAAGGCGAGGGCGCGTAGAAGACTAAACACACCTCCAGGCTTGGAGCGCGAAAACTGAGAAGCGCGTTAACTCGACCCTTGAGTTAACGCGCTTCTTCTTCTTCACGCCCGCGGCGCTTTTTCTACGGTCAGCGGGTCTGTGTTTCGTCGCGGTCGGGCGCGTCGGCGGTGCGCCATTCGGGGAGCGCGTTCGCGCGCCGGACGTAGATTGATGCGCCGCGCAGGCTCTCGACGACGACGCGGTCGCCGGCTTCGAGCGGCGGCTCGCCCTCGGCCGGGTAGGCCGTCCAGACCGAGCCGAAGACCTTGACCGCGCCCTCGTTGAGCGCGCCCTGACTCGAACCGACGACCGTCCCCACCTGCCCGGGCAGCGTCTCCGCGCCCGACTTCAGCCCGCCGCCCTCGTCGCGCCCGGCGAAGTAGTTGACGAAGATCGTGCGCGAGAGCGCCGTCAGCGCCGTCGAGACCGCGATGAAGAGGATGAACTGCGCGGCGAACCCCGCCCCGAGGAAGCTCGCGAGCGCGGCCGCCAGCGCGCCGACGCCGAACCAGAGCAGCACGAAGCCGGGCGTGAAGACCTCGGCGATGACGAGGATGACGCCGAGCACCGTCCACAGAATCCAGCTCCAGTTGTCGTCCATCTTCCGCGGCCCTCAGCCTTTCAGAAAGTTCTTCAGCACGAACCAGACGTTGGCGGGGCGCTCGGCCAGCCGGCGCATGAAGTACGGGTACCAAGTCTTCCCGTAGGGCACGTAGACGCGCACGTTGTAGCCCTCGCGCGCGAGCCCCTCCTGAAGGTCGCGCCGCACGCCGTAGAGCATCTGGAACTCGAACTTGTCGCGGCCGATGCCTTCGGCCGCGACGAACTCCTTCGTCGCGCGGATCATCTTCTCGTCGTGCGTCGCGATGCCGTGGTAGACGCCGCTCTTGAGGAGCAGCTTCATGCAGCGGACGTAGTTGTCGTCAACGTCCTTCTTGTCGGGGAAGGCGACCTCGGGCGGCTCGTTGTACGCGCCCTTGCAGAGACGGACGCGCGCCGGGATGGCGAGCACGTCGCGCGTGTCCGCCTCCGTGCGGCGCAGGTAGGACTGGAGGACGATGCCGACGGTGTTCAAGTCGAACTCGGAGCGCAGCCGCCGGAAGATGTCGAGCGTGACCTGCGTGACGGGCGAGTCTTCCATGTCGACGCGGACGAAGTTGCCGCGCCGCGCGGCCTCCTCGACTATCGCGCGCGCGTTGCGGTAGGCCAGCTCCGGGTCGAAGGCGAGGCCGAACTGCGTGAGCTTGATCGAGACGTTCGACTTGATGCCGGTCTCGTCGATGGCCGCCAGTATCCGCTTGTACTCGCGCACCTCGCCTTCGGTCTCGGCCGCGCTGGTGACGCCCTCGTTGAGGTGGTCGAAGGTGGCCGTGCAGCCCAGCGCGTTCAGCTCGCGGATGGCGCGCACGGTCGTCTCGATGTCCTCGCCCGCGACGAAGCGCGCGGTCATCTTACGGAAGGGCTTGAAGCGCGTGGCGAAGTCTTTCAGCCCCTCGCGCCGCGAAAGAAAAAGGAGTGTGCTCCTGGCAACCATCGTCTAGTCCGTCTCCGCCCGCGCTCGAATTTAACGGCCTCGGCGGCCGCGCGCTGTGTTATGCTTCCACGCGTTTTCCCGCTCGCACCGACGCCGTCACGAAAGACCCGGAGACAGAACGAAGTTTGCGTTGGAAGCTGCTCATCGCCGCCTCGCTGCTCGCCGCCTTTGCGGGAGCCGGAGTCTGCTACGCGGCCGCGCGGTACCTTCTGCCGGCCGCCGTGATTGGCGCGCCGGGCTGGGCCGCCGCGCTGCCACTGCTCGCGCCGCTCGCCGCGATAACTTACGCGGCCGTCTTCGTCTACCGCCACACGCCGCGCCGGCGCGCGTTACAGGCGGCGTTGACGGCGCTCCTCGCCTCGCTGCTCACGCTGGCGGCGCTCACGCTCGCCTCCGTCCTCAGCGGCCGCGCCGCGCCCGACCTCTTCCCCGCCCCGCCCTCGAAAAACGCGTGAAGTAAAGTTCGCGGGCCAGCATAAGTAACCCGCCCCGCGCGCGCAAGCGTCAGGGAGTGACGAATGATGAGTGATGAGTGACAAGAAAATCCGGCTGCTTTCTTATCACCCATCACTCATCACTCGTCACCTCCGCCTTTGAGCCCGATGCGTTCCTGCACGGGCTTGAGGGCTTCGATGACGAAGCGGACGTGCTCGTCGAGGTCGACGCCCAGCTCCTCGACGCCCTGCCGTATGTCGTCGCGGTTGACCGTGCGCGCGAACGCCTTGTCTTTCAGTTTCTTTTTAACCGACGAGACTTCGAGGTCGTCGAGGCTCTTCGACGGGCGCACGAGCGCGCAGGCGACGAGGAAGCCGCACAGCTCGTCGGTCGCGAACAGCGCGCGCGCCATCGACGTGTCGCGCGGGACGCCGGTGTAGGTGGCGTGCCCCATGATGGCGCGGATGACGCGCTCGGGGTACCCGCGCCCGCACAGGATGTTCGCGCCCTTGTACGGGTGCTCGTCGGCCGTCGGGAACATCTCGTAGTCGAAGTCGTGGAGCATGCCGGTGACGCCCCACTCGTCCGCGTCCGCGTCGGGGCCGCCGTAGCGCGCCGCCGCCGCGCGCATCGCCGCCTCGACGGCGAGCGCGTGCTGACGCAGGCTCTTGCCCTTCGTGTACTCGCAGAGCAGCTCCCAAGCCTCCTCACGAGTCGGCATGTGTGTCGGCTCCTCCTCAAACTTTTCGTCAACGATTATCGACGCGCAGGCTAGTTTCTCACGCCCCGCCGGGCTTTCAAAGCGGCGGGCGGAGGGGCTCGACGGGGTCATGCTTGCCGCCCCCCGGGGCTTCAATTACAATGACGCGTGCGCCCCTTACGCCGCCTTTTTTAAGCGATGAAACCTTTTCTCTACGCCGCGCTGGCCGGTTACGTCGTCGCCGCCACCCACGCCGTCCTGTCGTTCGTCAACAAGCGCCGCGAGACGGAGCGGCTCACGCTCTACGCGGCCGCGTTGGGTTTCGCGGCGCACACCGGCTCGATCATCTTCGACTGGGCGCGCGACGGCCACTACCCGCTCTTCAGCACCACCGAGGCGCTCTCGTTTCTGGCCTGGACGCTCGTGGTCGCCTTCTTTCTGGTGACTTACCGCTACCCGCTGCGCGCGCTCGGGGCGTTCCTGCTGCCGGCGGTCGCGCTCGTCGTCCTCGCGTCGCAGCTCGTCTCGCCAGACCCGGGCAAAGACCCGAGCAGCGTGACGGGCGGCAGCGGCTCGTGGCTCTTCCCCGTCCACGTCACGCTGCTGCTGTTCGGCTACGCCTCGTTCTTCGTCGCCTTCGCGGCGAGCGTGATGTACCTGTGGCAGGAGCGCGAGCTACGTCTGAAGAAGTTCAGCGCCGTCTTCCACCGGCTGCCGAGTCTGACGACCGTGGACGACGTGGCCTCGACCGCGGCCAGCGTCGGCTTCACGCTGCTCACGCTCGGCATCGTGACCGGCGTCATCTGGTCGCGCGCGCGCAGCGTCCGCATGTTTCACAACGACCCGACCGAGTTCTTCGCGCTGCTGACGTGGGTCGTCTACCTGGCGCTGCTTCACTTCCGCGTCCAGTGGCGCGGGCGCAAGGCCGCGTGGCTCGGCGTCGGCGGCTTCACGCTCGTCATCTGCACCTTCGCCGGCGCCATCGCCCTCGGCGGCTTCCACGTCTTCCGTTAAAGATTTATGCGCCTGCCCTCAACGCTGCCCGTTCCGTCCACATGGTAAGGAGACAAGAGATGCCTGAAGATAAATTTGAACGGGCGATGGATTCTTCGTTGAAGATCGTTAAGGAGGGGCGCGGGGGCGGCGTCTAAGGGATGTCGATTGTTCTGGTCGGACTCAACCACAAGACCGCGCCCGTCGAGGTGCGGGAGCGACTCGCCTTCAGCGACGAGGCGTGCGCCGATTCCCTGCGCGCGCTCGTCGACGGCGAGCTGGTGCGCGAGGGGTTGATCGTCTCGACCTGCAACCGCGTCGAGGTGCTGGCCGCCGCCGCCGGCCACGACGCCCCGGACGCCGTCGTCCGCCTCAGCAACTTCCTGAGTCGCGTGCGCTCCGTCCCCGTCGAACTCTTCAGCGGACACCTCTACACGCACGCCGACGAGGCCGCCGTCCGCCACGTCTTCCGCGTCGCCTCCTCTCTCGACTCGATGGTCGTCGGCGAGCCGCAGGTGCTCGGACAGGTGCGGCACGCCTACTCGCTCGCGGTCGAGGCCGGGACGGCCGGCCGCGTCCTCCACAAACTCGTCCACCACGCGCTGCGCGTCGCCAAGCGCGTGCGCACGGAGACCGGCATCGCCGCCTCGGCCGTCTCGGTCAGCTACACGGCGGTCGAGTTGGGGCGGAAGATTTTCGGCTCGCTCAAAGGCGTGACCGTGCTGCTCGTCGGCGCGGGCGAAATGGCCGAGCTGGCGGCGCAGCACCTCGCGGGCGCGGGCGCGACGCGGATGCTCGTCACCAATCGCACGTACGAGACGGCGCAGCGACTCGCGCTCACCTTCGGCGGCGAGGCGTTGGAGTTCTCGGCGCTCGAAGCGGCGCTGGCGCAGGCCGACGTGGTCATCTGCTCGACCGGCGCGCGCGACTTTCTCATCACCTACGAGATGGCCGAGCGCGCACGCGCCGCGCGCCGCAACCGCCCGGCCTTCTACATCGACATCAGCGTCCCGCGCAACGTAGACCCGGCCGTGGCGAAGCTCGCCAACCTCTTCGTCTTCGACGTGGACGACCTCGAAGCCGTCGTCGCCTCGAACCTGCGCGAGCGCGAGCGCGAGGCCGAGCGCGCCGAGATGATAGTCGACGCGGAGGTGACGCAGTTCAAACAGGCGCTGCGCGACCTGGACATCGGCCCCACGGTCGGCGCGCTCAAGGAGAAGCTGCGCCGCATCGCGCGCGAAGAGTTCGAGCGCCAGCGCGGGCGGCTCGGCCCGCTCACGCCCGAGCAGGAGCAGGCCATCGAGGCGATGCTCATGTCGGCCGTCAACAAGATTTCGCACCCCGTCATACACCGCATGCGCCGCTCCTACGACGCGGGCGAGGAGAACGAGGTGCAGGCGTGGCGCGAGGTCTTCGGCCTTGAAGAGAAAGAGCCGTAAACCGTAAACCGTGACGAGAGGAGAGCAGTTCTTATCTCGTCACGGTTTACGGTTCACGGTTCACGCTCTTATCACGGTTTACGCATGAAAGAGATCATCATCGGTTCGCGCGGGTCGAAGCTCGCGCTGTGGCAGTCGGAGTGGGTCAAGGCGCGGCTCGAAGCGCTGGAACCGGGCGTCTCCGTGCGCATCGAAATCTTCAAGACGATGGGAGACGTTCGTCTCGACGTTCCGCTCTCGACCATCGGCGGGCAGGGCGCGTTCACGAAGGAGCTTGAGGTCGCGCTGCTCGACGGACGTGTGGACGTGGCCGTCCATTCGCTCAAAGACCTGCCGACCGTCACGCCCGAGGGGCTCGCCATCACGGCCACGCCCGTGCGCGAAGACCCGCGCGACGCGCTCGTGCTGCGCGCCGGCGCGGTCGCGGACGGCGCGTCGCTCGCCAACCTCGCGCCCGGCGCGGTCGTCGGCACTTCGAGCCTGCGGCGCATCGCGCAGCTCAAACACCTGCGGCCGGACGTGCTGATTAAAGACCTGCGCGGCAACGTGGACACGCGTCTGCGCAAGCTCGACTCGGGCGAGTACGACGCGCTGATTCTCGCGTCGGCGGGGCTCAGGCGGCTGGGCCTCGGCGCGCGCATCAGCGCGGCCATCGAGCCCGGCGAGATGCTGCCGGCGGTCAGTCAGGGCGCGCTCGGCATCGAGACGCGCGCCGACGACGCGGAGACCAACGCGCTCGTCGCGCGGCTCGACGACCGGCGGACGCGCTCGGCCGTGCTCGCCGAGCGCGCGCTGCTGCGTTCCTTAGGCGGCGGCTGTCAGGTGCCCATCGCCGCGCACGCGACGGTCGAAGGCAATCGCCTCAAGCTCGACGGCCTCGTCGCGACGCTCGACGGCTCGGAAGTCCTGCGCGACCGCCTCGAAGGCGAAGCCTCGGACGCGGCCGGCGCCGGGGAACGACTGGCGGCGCGTTTGATCGAGCGCGGCGCGGCGCGCCTGCTCGGCGAGATGCCGCTTCAGTTTCGCGAGTCGTGATGAGCGGCGTGGGGTCGAAGCCTCTGGACGGGCGCACCGTGATGATTACGCGCGCGCGCGAGCAGGCCGCGGAGTTCGCGGCCGAGCTTGAAGCCTACGGCGCGCGCGTCGTCGCCTGCCCGACCATCGAGATCGTCCCGCCCGCCTCCTACGCCCAACTGGACGAGGCCGTCGACAACCTCTTCGGCTACGACTGGCTCGTCCTCACCAGCGTGAACGCGGTCGAGCACTTTCTCGCCCGACTCGACGCGCTCGGCAAGGACGTTGACGATTTGGACGGGCTGCGCGTCTGCGCCATCGGCGAGGCGACGGCCGAGCGGCTCGTCTCGGCGCACGTCCACGTCGATCTCGTGCCCGAGAAGGCGCGCGCCGAGGGCGTCTTCGCCGCGCTCCAAACGTTCCTCGGCGGACGCGAACACTTCGAGGGGCTCAACTTCCTTCTGCCGCGCGCGGCCGTCGCGCGCGACTTCCTGCCGCGCGCCCTCGAAGCGGCCGGGGCGCGCGTGGACGTGGTCGAGGCGTACCGCACCGTCCGCCCCGAGACGACCGACCGCGCGCGCGCCGAGGCCCTGCTCGTCGGCGGCGGCGTGGACTGCGTCACCTTCACGAGTTCTTCGACCGTGCACAACTTCGCGCAGCTCTTCGACACGCGCGACCTGCGCGGGCTGCTCGCGGGCGTGCGCGTCGCGTGCATCGGCGCGGTCACGGCCGAGACGGCGGCCGAGTACGGCCTGCGCGCGGACGTGGTGCCCGCCGAGTCGAACGCGCACGCGCTGGCGCGCGCCGTGGCCGAGTTCTTCGGGACGGATGTGTGTTAGAATCGCAATCCCCCGGTCGCCTCAACCTTTTTCCTTTCGACTTAACTTGCTACACTCACTTTTATGCCTAAAGGGCGCATCCTCATCGTCGACGACGAACCCGTGATAGCCGACACCCTCCGCGAGTTGCTTGAGGACTGGGGTTATGAGACCGCCGTCGCCTCGGACGGCCTGCTCGGCCTCGCGGCGGTCGAGGAGTTCCGCCCGTCGGCCGTCGTCTCGGACGTTTACATGCCCAACCTCGACGGCTTCGGGCTGCTGCGCGAGATGCGCGGCCTTCACCCGGAGACGGCCGTCATCCTCCTGACGGGTCAGGGCACGGTCGAGATGGCCCTGCGCGCCATTCAGGAAGAGGGCGCGTTCCACTACCTCGAAAAGCCGATTGACTTCGCCAAGCTGCGGCTCGTCGTCGAGCGCGCCGTCGAGTACTCCGAGGCGCGGCGCGAAAACCTCGCGCTACGCTTACAGCTTCGCGACCGCGGCGCGTTCGGCGAGCTGGTCGGCTTGAGCGAGCCGATGCGGCAGGTCTACGCGCTCATCGAGCAGGTCGCGCCGTCGTCGGCCTCGGTGCTCCTGACCGGCGAGTCGGGCACGGGCAAGGAGCTTTGCGCGCGCACCATTCACAACCTGAGCCCGCGCAAGAACAACGCCTTCGTCGCCATCAACTGCTCTGCCATCCCCGAGACGCTGATGGAGTCCGAGCTGTTCGGACACGAGCGCGGGGCCTTCACGGGCGCGGCCGCGCGCCGACTCGGATGTTTCGAGCTGGCGAACGCCGGTACGCTCCTGCTCGACGAAATCTCGGAGATGCCCGTCTCGCTTCAGGCGAAGCTCCTGCGCGTGCTGGAAGACCGCAAGATACGCCGGCTAGGCGGCTCGGCGGAGCTGGCCGTCGACGTGCGCGTGCTCGCGGCGACGAACCGCGACCCCGAAGAGGCCGTGCGGCGCGGCACCTTCCGCGAGGACTTGCTCTATCGCCTCAACGTCATCACGGTCGAGCTGCCGCCGCTCCGCAAGCGCAAGGAGGACATCCCTCTGCTCGCGCAGCACCTCGTCACGCAGCTCGCCGAGCGCCACGGCCGGCCCGCCAAGCTGCTCAGCCCCTCGGCGGTCGAGGCGCTACAGGCGCACAGGTGGCCCGGCAACGTGCGCGAGCTGCGCAACGTCATCGAGCGCGCCGTCATCATCTGCTCGGGCGAGGCCATCGAGCGCCACCACCTCGCGCCCTACCCGCTTGAGCAGCGCGCGCAGAGCCGCGGCGAGGACACGCTCACGCTCCCCGTCGGCACGCCCATCGAGGAGGTCGAGCGCCGGATGATTCTGCGCACGCTCCAGAAGACCGACAACAACAAGACGCGCGCCGCCGAGCTGCTCCAGATCAGCCTCAAGACGCTGCACAACAAGCTCCGCCTCTACCGCGAGCAGGGGCTCCTGACCTACGAGGACACCGCCCCCCGCTCCGCGCGCCAACACGAGCCCTACGACGAAGACGCCGACGTGCTGAGCGCCGGCCGCCGCGAACATTAGAATTTGAAATTTCAGATTTCAAATTTGAAATCTGAAGAGTGCGTGAAGCCCGGGGCCGAGGTTTGAAAAAGGAAGAGGGGGCGAGACAAGTGT
>JBEVKV010000415.1:0-10414 GCA_040509515.1 Pyrinomonadaceae bacterium
CGGGCTCGAATGGGCACGCGCAGCCGGGGGCCGGGGGGGGGGGGGGGGGGGGGCCCCCCCCCCCCCGGCGAGTGCCGCGCGAGGGCCGGCAATGCACTGCTTACTTTTTCTCGAATTCATCGGGACGACCGAGCTGCTCGTAGTGCTCCTCGTCGCGCTCGTCGTCTTTGGCCCGCGCAAGCTCCCCGAATTGGGGCGCGCGCTCGGCCGCGCGCTCGGCCAGTTGCAGGCCGCCTCCGACGACTTCAAACGGACGTGGGAGACGGAGTCGCGCGTCGATGCCGGGGCAGGCTCAAAGCCGTCGCGGACGCGCACGGCCGACGCGCTTCAGGAAAGTCTCGCCGCCGAAAGGCTCTCACAGGAGTCATAGAAAATGCCTACCGTCATGGAGAGTTTCACACGCCCGCGGGTGCGCGGATTCGACAGCGCCCTGCGCACGGGTCTCGCGCTGTTGGCGCTCGCCTTCGGCGCGGGCGACGCGTCGCCGGCGCGCGCGCAGCAGGGCGTTTCGTCGGCGACTCTGGCGGGGCGCATCGAGGACGCGGGCGGGGCGGCCGTGGGCGGCGCGATAATCGTCGTCGCGCACCTCGACACGGGGGGACGACTGACGGCCGTCTCCGACGAGGAGGGGCGGTATCGCTTCGCTTATCTGCCGGTCGGCCCCTACCGGCTCCGCGCCGAGTGCCCTGGCTTCGCCGCGTACAGCAGGGAACTCGTGCTGACGCTCGGGCAGGCGGCCGACCTCACGGTCAGGCTGAGCGTGGCCGGCATCGAGGAGAGTGTCGATGTCGCCTCGGGCGCGGGCGTGCTCGAAGTCTCGCGCGCGCAGCTCTCCGAGACGATACTCCCGCGCGAGGTGGACGGCCTGCCCTTGAACGGCCGCAACTACCTCGACCTCGCGCTGCTCGTGCCCGGCGCGTCGCGCACCAACACGGGCGCAGTGCAGCGCTTCGCGGAGACCTCCGCGGTCGCCGGCACCGGCCTCTCGTTCGCGGGGCAGCGCAACCTCAACAACGGCTTCGTCGTGGACGGCCTCTCGGCCAACGACGACGCGGCCAACCTCGCGGGCACGTCGTTCAGTCAGGAGGTGGTGCGAGAGTTTCAGGTCGTCACGTCCGGCGGCATCGCCGAGTTCGGGCGCGCTTCGGGCGGCGTCGTCAACGTCGTCACCAAGTCTGGGACGAACGAGATGCGCGGCAGAGTCTACGGCTTCCTGCGCAACCAGCGGCTCGACGCGCGCAGCCCCCTCGCCCCGCACAAAGACCCGCTCACGCAGGCGCAGTACGGCGTGACCTTCGGCGGCCCCCTGCGGCGCGACCGAATCTTCTTCTTCTCGAACTTCGAGCAGACGCGTTTGAACAACGCCGCCGTCGTCACCATCGCGCCGGGCTCGGCCGCGGCCGTCAACACGCGCCTCGACGCTTCAGGCTACGACGGTCCGCGCGTCTCGACGGGCGTCGTGCCCGCCGGGCACGACGCGACCAATTTCTTAGTGCGCCTCGACCACCGTCTCGGGCAGTCGAGTCAAATAACAGCGCGTTACAACCTCTACCGGCTCGACGCGCTCAACGCGCGAAACGTCGGGGGACTAAACGCCTTGAGCCGGGGCGCGGCGCTCGAAAACCGCGATCAGGCGCTGGCCCTGAGTCTGGTGACGACGCTGGGGCAGGGCGCGCTCAGCGAGACCCGCATCCAGTTCACGCGCAGCCGACTGGCCGCGCCGGTCAACGACGAGGCCGGGCCGGCCGTCAACATCTCGGGCGTCGCCAGCTTCGGCACCGCGACGTTTTCGCCGACGCGGCGCGACGCCGACGTGTTCGAGGCGGTCAGTAACCTGACCGCGCAACACGGCGCGCACGCGTACAAGTTCGGCGTCGATTATCTGCACAACAGCCTCCGCATCGAGTTCCCCGGCGCGACGCGCGGCGTCTACACCTTCACCTCGCTCCCGAACTTTCTCGCGGGCAACTACGGCAGCTTTCAGCAGGCGTTCGGCGAGCCCGTGCAGTCCATCTCGAACCCGAACGTCGGGCTCTACGCGCAGGACGAGTGGAGGCCGCGCTCCGATCTGACCGTCAACTACGGGCTGCGTTACGACGCGCAGTTTTTGCCCGACCCCGTAGAGACGGACGCGAACAACTTCGCCCCCCGGTTGGGCGTGGCCTACGCGCCGGACTTCATGGGTCGTGGGCGCAAGATTGTCTTGCGCGCCGGCCTCGGACTCTACTTCGACCGCGTGCCGTTGCGCGCCGTCTCGAACGCCTTGCAGCGCGACGGCTCGAAGTATCTGGTCGTGCAACTCGCGCCGTCGGACACGGGCGCGCCGCGCTTCCCAGACATCCTGCCTTCGCTTCCGACGTTTCTCCCGACGAGGCCGAACGTCACGCGCATCGACCCGCGCATCGGCAGCGGCTACAGCGGGCAGGCCAACCTCCAGCTTGAGCGCGAGCTGCCCGGCGGCACGCTGTCGGTCGGCTACGTCCGCCTGCGCGGGCGGCGGCTCATCCTTTCGCGCAACGTCAACGCGCCGACGCTCACGGCGGCCGAGGCGCGCCGTCTCGGCGTGGCGAACCTCGGCCGCCCGGACTCCGCGTGGGGCAACGTCGGCCGCTACGAATCGTCGGGCGACTCTTACTACGACGGGATGTTCGTCTCGTTCAACCTGCGCGCGGCCGCGTGGGGCGGCGCGCGCGTCTCCTACACGCTCTCGAAGGCGATAGACACGGCGGGCAACTTCTTCTTCAGCTCGCCGCAGGACAGCTCGAGCCTGCGTGACGAGCGCGGGCTTTCGGACAACGACCAGCGCCACCGCCTGACCCTGAGCGGCACGCTCGAAGCGCCGCGCTCGGGCTCGTCGGGTCTTTGGCGCGCGCTCGCGGGCTTCCAGCTCGGCTACATCTTCACCTACGCGTCCGCGACGCCGTTCAACGTCCTGACCGGCAACGACCGCAACGGCGACACCAACTTCAACGACCGCCCCGCCGGGCTCGGGCGCAACACGGGGCGCGGCTTCGGCTTCGCCTCGCTCGACCTGCGCCTCGGCCGCCGCTTCCGGCTGACCGAGCGCGCCGAACTGGAAACGGTCGTCGAGGGCTTCAACGTGCTCAACCGCTCGAACTATCAGGTGCCCAATAACGTCTACGGGACGGGGCGCACGCCGCTGCCGTCCTTCGGCCTACCCACGGCCGCGGCCGACCCGCGACAGGTTCAACTCGGCCTGCGGCTCACGTTCTAAATTCCGTCGCGTCGTTGCAAGTTGAGCAGGTCGAGACGGGCGAAGTACCAGAGCTTCGACCGGACTTCATTGACAGCCCCGGCGCACTGCGAATACTCTTGACGCGCGGCGAGCCTTCGGGTCGGCCGCGCGTCAAGAAGATGAAGCAACTCTCGAACGCCTATCGCTATTACTACTATTACGGCTCGCTCTCCGCGCGGAGGGACGGGGCGGCGATGGGCTGTCCGGGCGTGACGACGATGTAGCAGCGCCCGAAGACATGTTTTCCGGAACCGGCCACTTTCCTCCCGACGAGGGGGAAGGTGGCCGGTTCTTTTTTTTACGCCCGCGTCCGACGGCGGGCCGCACGGAGGCTTGAGATGAAGAGCACGGAATCAAGTCAACCTTTGTTGAGTGACCACGGCGACATGAGGCCGGTCGCGGCGGACACGAGCGCGTCGGCCGACCGCAACAGCATCGTGCAACTCTCGCCCGACCACCCCGGCTTCCGCGACGCGGAGTACCGCGCGCGGCGCAACCGCATCGCGCGTCTGGCTCTGGAATACCGCGCGGGCGAAACGATACCCGACGCGCCCTACACGGAGGAGGAGCACGGGGTGTGGCGTGCCATCTGGCGGGCGCTCGAACCCGCGCACGAGCGTCACGCCTGCGCCGAATACCTCGAATGCGTCAGGCGTCTGGAACTGCCGCGCGACCGCATCCCGCAGATGCGCGAAGTCTCCGCGAGGGTCGAGGCGTGCAGCGGGTTCCGCCTTGAGCCCGTGGCCGGTCTGGTCGAGCCGCGCGTCTTCCTTGAGTCGTTGGCCCGCGGCGTCTTCCTCTCGACGCAGTACATCCGCCACCACTCCGCGCCGCTCTACACGCCGGAGCCGGACGTGGCGCACGAGGTCGTCGGCCACGCAGTGACGCTGGCGAGCAAGGCGCTCGCCGAACTCAACCGCCTCTTCGGCGACGCCGTCCGGCGGACGCGCGCCCCCGAGGCGCTGGAGCGTCTGTCACGCGTCTACTGGTTCACCGTCGAGTTTGGGGTGCTGCGTGAGGAAGGTGGGGTAAAGGCGTACGGCGCGGGGCTGCTCTCCTCGGCCGGGGAGTTGGGGGCGATGCGCGACGCGGAACTGCGCCCCCTCGACCTCGAAGCGGCCTCGCGCACCGACTACGACCCGACGCGCTACCAGCCCGTCCTCTTCTGCGCCGACTCGTTCCGCGACGTGCGGCTGACGCTCGGGGATTTCCTCACGCGTTGGGACGGGTGAGCAGTACGTTCGTGGAGAACGGAAATTCAGGCTTGACGCGACAGACGCCCCTTCCTCAGTTCGTCAACGCGCGTCAACGGGGTCACGTCCCGCGCCGCCCGCCGGCGACGCACGGCGCGCGGCGGCATCCGCAGCAGCGCCCTGCTGATCATCTTCGCCCCGAGGCGGGATGCCGGGTCTTCAAAGGTCTCGGGCGGAATGTAAATCGTCGTCTCCTGAGCCATTGTCGCCTCGATGACTTTCATCTTTCTGTCCACGTCGGTGCCTAATAGTTCAGGCGGGCCCCGCCTGCCCGAAAGCCGGAGACCCGCCTTTTACCCGCCGACCGCCACCCTAAACGCGCACCTCGGTCGCCTGAAGCGGCCCGCTCGCCCGAACGAACTAAAGGCTGCGGTCGCAGCGCGTCAGGGCCCGAAGTGTGCGACGAATCAGCGGATGTCTGGATAATAGCCGCAGGGACGCGCGCCGGGCAGCGTGTTTACACCTGAAAGCGGTAGGTGTTAACACCCTAACGGACGACGGGGAGTTCCGGCCGTACGAGGCTCGTGACACGACCTCATTCCGCCTCCCCAATCTCGAAGCGACACTTGGGAGACTCACTCCGATGGCAGGATTCTTGAACCGGCTGGCCGACGACCTCGGCCACTAAGGCTTCGGCCAGTTCGCACACCTCCGGGTGTTCGGCGACTGCGGCGGCGAGCGGGCACCCGCCGCTGCTGATGATTAGCTTGCCGCCCTCTCGCTCGACACTAGGCGTCCCGCCGAGGGCTTTGAGCACCTCCAGAGCATTCTGCACACGCTCCTCTGTGTCGGCGGAGGCACCGTCCGCGGCATGCCTTCCCGCGAGCGACCTGCCGACCTCGCGCAGCACGTCTTCGATGGCGTCAGGCGGCAGACGGCCTTTCAACGTCGTAATCAGTTGGTTGAGCAGCGCGTCGTACGCCTTCGGGAAGAGGCGCTCGGCCTCGTCCGTCAACTCGTAGGCGTAGTGCGGCTTGCGCGCCCCACGCTGGACGCCGCTCTGCCGGACGAGGCCGTCGCGTTCGAGGCTCAGGAGGTGGGCGCGGACGGCGTTGTCCGTCAGGCCGAGCGCCTCCGCCAACTCCGTGACAGTGCCGGACTTGCCGCGCAACAGACCTACGACGCGCCCGCGTGTGCTGTCAAAAAAACGCTCGTCCAGTTTGGTCGTCTTCATCAACCCTCCCCGCACCGGAAATATACACCCATAAAGGTAAAAATACAATAAGTCAAGATAGTCATTGACTTATTAGAGATTGGGTGTATTTTAGAGAAAAGCAGACAACACAGCCGTGCAAGCCCGCGGGCATCGAGCGGAAACGAGAGCGAGGGACGAGATGACACTCAGGGCAACTTACTTCAGCAACATGGCCGCCCTGCACGCCGCCCCGAGGACGGTGGAGCGGGTCGCGGAGGCGCGTCTGCCGACCGATCGCAGTGCATGACGGGCGAGGTCTTCGGCTCACTCCGTTGTGACTGCGCGGGGCAGCTCGACGCCGCGCTCCGCCGCGTCGAGCGCGAAGGGCACGGCGCCATTGTCTACCAGCAGCAGGAGGGGCGGTCGTCCGTCTCAAGATGAGCGGCGACGGGACGACCGTCAATTCGGTTCAACTGTTGGAGGTCAATCATCCCTTATTCGGCGAGCCGACGCTCGGGCTGGTCAAGGGGCACACGCTGCTGTTCGTCGCCAACAACCCCATCACACAATTTCTGAAAGACCGCCGGCTCGAAGGGCTGCCCGCCCCCGTGATCCTCAGACTGGAGCTGCGTTGACTGTCGTCTCGTCTGCCCTGCGGCCGGGTTTTTTTTTGCAGCACTACCGGCGGCTCACCTGAAGTCGCTGATGAGAATCACGTCGTTGACCACGACGCCGGTCGCGTACGCCAAACGCTCGTCGCGGGGCGACCAGGTGAAGTCCATCAGGAAGCCGGATTGAATATCTGTGAGCCGTTGGGGCGCGCCGCCGTCGAGCGGCTGACGCCAGATGTTAGACGCGCCGTCGCGCTCGTCGATGAACCGCAGGGCGCTCCCGTCCGGCGACCACTGACTGGCCCACGGGTTCGTGGGGGCCACGTCGAGCACCCGGGCGGCCTCGCCGCCTGCGAGCGGCACGACCATGAGCGAGCGGTTTGTCGTCTCGCTGTCCCAGTGCTCGAAGCTGACGAGACTGCCGTCGGGCGACACCGCCGGGTTGCGCGCGTCCATGTCCGTCAGTCGCACGGGCTCGCCGCCCGCGGCCGGAATCCTCCAGAGCACGCTCTCCGGCGACGTGTAGACCAGCCACCTGCCGTCGGGCGACCAGCGCGGGCGGTCTCGCACTTCGCCGGGCGTGAGCGGCGTCTGGTTGCCGCCCTCGATGTCCATCACCCAGACGCGCTGCTGGCCCGTCCGGTCGGAGATGAAGGCGACGCGCCCGCCGTCGGGCGAGACCGCGGGGCTGTGGTCGGTCAGGGCGTCGACGGTCAGTTGCTTCCGACCTCCGCCCTCCGCGCTCGCGACCCAGATGTCGTAGTTGCCGCTCTCGTTCGAGGCGTAGGCGACGCGGCCGTCGGGCGTCCACGACAGCCCGGCGACTGAGCCGAACCTGCCGCCGGGCGTGAACTTGACCTGCTCGGCGTGGCGCGGGTCGCCGTCTTTCGAGACCCAGAGGCTCGTGTAACGGTCGGACTGCACGGTGACGAGTGAGCGCGCGTCGGCCGTCAGAGAGAGGCCGGCGTATAAGTTGAGGTCGTTCGTCACACGGCGCATCTCGCCGCCCGGATGATTGACGCGCCAGATTTGCGAGCCGGGCTGTGAATTCCGCTCCAAAGCGTTGACGAGGAGCCCGCCCCCGTCCGCGAGCCACGCCAACGCCAGCACCTTCGCCCACCGACAGTCAGAGACCGGCCGCTCCGCCCCGTCCGCCACGGCGACCTCTACGACGTTGTACTCCCAGCTCGACACGTTGCCGACGACGCACGCCAGCGCGCGCCCGTCGGGCGACCACGCGGGGCCGACGCCCACGTAGAGTTCCTTTCCCTGTCGCGTGGCGAGACGGCGCTCGCCCGTGCCGTCCGCGTTGACGACGTAGAGCGCACTCGTCCACCCGGCCGCGTCGAAATAGTTACGGACGAAGGCGACTTGCCGGCCGTCGGGCGAGATGGCCGGGGGGCTGTCGATGTCGCGCACGATCTGGCCCGGGACGCCGCCGAGCGTGGGGACGCGTCTGAGCACGCCGTATTTTTGCCCAACCTCGTACACCACATAGAAGATGTAATTGCCGTCGGGCGAGAAGGTCAGCCCGAGGTACTGGCCCACGACCGGCGCGACGATCTGGATGTCGTTGGCCGTCACGACCTGCCTCACCCACAGGCTCTCCCGCCCCGCTTCGCCCAACACCACCGCCACGTATTTGCCGTCTGGCGAGATGGCCGCGTGCCGCGACTCGCCGCGCGCCGTCAGGTTGACGATTCTCATCGTCTGGAAGCGGTCGGCCGTCCCCGAACGCAGTCCGAAAAGGACGCCCGCCGCGGCGACGAGCCCCGCCAACAGCAAGACCTCCCACCTCCGGCAAATCTTTAACAGGCTGAGAGAAGTTTCCGCCGCGCCCGATGCGCCTCTCGACGCCGGCAACACGCCGGCGTCCACTTCATCCGCCGCGCCTTCACGCCGCACGACGCGCACGTCGGCCACGAAGCGGTAGCCGTGGCGCGGGACGGTCTGGATGTACTGCTCGCCCGCGGGGTCTGTGCCGAGCGTCTTGCGGAGCAGAAAGATGTTCTGGGCGAGCGTCTTCTCCTCGACGAAGGCGTCGGGCCAGACCTCGTCGAGCAGCCGCGCCTTCTCGACCAGCCGCCCGCCGTTGCGTACGAGGGCGAGCAGCGTGTCGAACGCCTTCGGCGTCAGCGCGACCGCCTCGCCGCCGCGCGACAGCACGCGCTCGGCCGGGTCGAGACGGAACTCGCCGAACGCGTATACCTCCTCCGCCTGTTCACTCGCAAGACTCATCACAGTCCGCCCGCGCCCTTTGGAAAAAAATTGGCGCAACTTTGAACGCGCTTTGGATACTTTACGGCCCCTCCGCGTCTACTCTCAGCGCGTGGGCGAGGACTGAAGCCGTCCCCGATTCATCCTCCCCTTTTCCCATAGATTCCTTGTACGACGCCGCGCGATGCCAGGATGCGGCCGCGCGCGTTAATAGACGGACGAAGGATCGTAATCCGTCCGATTTTTTAGACGGGTCTCCCCTGACCTCCAATCGCATGGAACATTAAGTAAGGAGATAGACATGCCTCGTAAATTTTTCATCCGCGCGTGCGCGTTCGCTCTCGCATGCTGCATCCTCTCGGCGTCGAGCGCGCTGGCCGCGCCGATCACACGCGACACCAACCTCCAGTACTTCAATTACAACGGGAGGACGATGGCGCTCGTCGGCACCTCCGCCTCCTACCTCTGCCACGTCACGCAGCCCGACCGCGAGGACAGCTATTGTACGTGGGAGAATCACGGCCTGTTCTTCAAAGACCTCAGTGACAACGGGCTCAACAAGATTCGCCTGTGGCTCGCGCTCAACCACAGCCCCGGCTCGCGCCCCATCGACTCGCCGGGCACGCCGACGCACAACGAACTGACGCCCTACACCTACGAGCAGCCGTTCAAGTGGGACGCCGTCAACAAGTTCTGGAACCTCGACGTGTGGGAGCAGGGCTTCTTCGACAGGGTGGCGCAGGTGGTGAGCGACGCGCAGGCGCGCGGCATCATCGTCGAGGTGACGTTGTTCGCCCCCTTCGACGGCGCGTTCGAGAACAGCCCGTGGAACGACCGCAACAACTCGCCGCAGGGCGCGGGCAAGAGTCTCTCGGCCGAGAAGTATTTCACCGCCTACGACAACGCCACGGGGACGGGCGACAACAGCCTCGGCAACCAGTACGTCCGCACGCGGCAGCGCGCCTTCATCCAGAAGATGGTCACGACGCTCAACTCGTTCGACAACTTCTACTGGGAAATCGCGAACGAGCCCGACAACGCCAACGAAGACCAGACGGGCACCATCAACTGGCACAAGGACATGATTCAGGAGATCGTCAACGCCGAGGCCCCGCTGCCCAAAAAGCACATGGTCGCGGTCAACTTCAGTCAGGATCAGACCGTCAACTGGGCCGCCACGCAGGCGAACATCCACATCATTAACGGCCACTACGTCGCCATCACCGACTTCGGCGGCACCGGACGCATACGCAACGGGGCCATCGAGATGATCCGCAAGTTCCTCAAGCCCACGCAGGTCGGCAACGTGGACAAGACCTTCGGCTTTAACGAGGGGCGCATCTCGCCCAACGTCACGGGGGCCGACGAGAACAGCGTCCGCGCAGAGGCGTGGGAGTTCATGCTCAACGAGGGCGGCTCGTTCGACCACCTCGGCTACGAGTGGAAGTTCGGCGCGGCCGCGAACATCCGCGCGCAGTTGGGCGTGCTGGCGAAGTTCCTCAACGGCACGTATGTGAACGGCGTGCTCGTCACGCCGGGGCTGACGCTGCGGAACGTGAGCCGGCAGATTATGAACCCCGTCTCGTGGTGCCCGGACATCGCCGCCTACGGCACCGGCAACACCTACTGGGGCGCGATGCAGTGGACGAGGAACGAGCACGCCCTCTACATCCACCACAGCACGCTCCCGGCGGACTCGTTCAAGAAGTACAACCCCGTCTTCGGCAGCTACAGCCACAACTTCCGGCTGAACCTCGGCACGCTGGCCGGCAACTACACCGCGCGCTGGATCGACCCGAAGACCGGCCTCGACGTGGCTACGCCGCACAACTTCTTCTGGCCCGCCAACGGGACGCTCTACCAACTGCCCACGTCGCCGACCTACAACTACGACATCGTGCTCTACGTCAAACGGCAGTAAGCGCCGACGTTTGAGACGGCC
>JBEVKV010000416.1:0-17419 GCA_040509515.1 Pyrinomonadaceae bacterium
GGCCGCGTCGGCCGGCTGAGCGGCGGCCTGTTGCTGCTGCGCGGCGCGGTGGCGCTCAAGCTCGTTGTAGTGCGCCTCGGTGCTGGGGTCTGAGCCTGCGCCGAGGAGGAGGTAGGCGTAGGTCGCGCCGAGCACGAGGACGAGCACCGCGCCGAGCACCTTGAACTCGTGCCCGGGTCGCGTGAGCAGCAGCAGGAGCCCGACGGGCGGCGCGACGACGCACGCCGCCAGCACGACCGGCCACGAGTGATACCAGGGCGTCCGCTTCTCTGTCGCTTCACCACGCGTCTCTTCAAACATGTTCGTCGCTCCTGTGGTTAAAAATGGAAGGGAGGGCGCGGCTGGTCGCTGTCGCCCTCCGGTTTAGACGGCGCGGGGCCGGCGCTTGTTCCCAGAATGCGCCGGCCCACGCCTTTTAGTCCACCCGGCGGGCGCTTATTTCGCCGCCAGCCCGATGGCGTAGAGGTTCTTCTCGCCGCGTATGAAAATCTTGCCGTCGGCGACCGCCGGCGAGGCGTAGACCGGCTCGCCGAGCGAGTTCGTCCGCAGAACCTCGTGTTTGGGGCCGGCCTTGATGACGAAGGTGTCGCCGTCCTCGCTCGTCAGCAGAATCTTGCCGTCGAAGGCGACGGGCGACGCGGTGAAGGTCGCGGGGACGGGGACGCGCGCGCCCTCGTACTTGACCTCGCCGGTGCGCGCGTCGAGGCACGTCATGATGCCCTTGTCGGTCAGCAGGTAGATGAAGTCGCCGTAGAGAATCGGCGACGGGACGTAGGCCGTGCCCTTCCCGTACTTCCAGACGATGTCGGCGTCCTTCAGCTCGCCCGACGCGCCGAGGCGGACGGCGTAGGCCAGCTTGGCGGGGAAGCCCGTCGAGACGATGACCATGTCGTGCCCCATCGTCGCGACCGGCGAGGGGATGGCGTTGCTCTCAAGCCCCTTCGAGCGCCAAAGCTCCTTGCCCGTCGCCGGGTCGTAGGAGATGACGGTCTCGGTGCCGCTGGCGATCAGCTCGGTGCGCTTGCCCGTGTTGACTAAGAGCGGCGTGGCCCAGCTCACCTGCACCTTGCGCGGCGTGCGCCAGACCTCCTTGCCCGTCTTCTTGTCGAGCCCGACGATGAAGGAGTTCTGCCCCTCCTCCTCGTCGGCCTGCACGATGACGAGGTTTTGGAAGAGCACGGGCGAGGTCGCCGCCCCCATCCCGAGCGTGCCCACCTTGCCGGGCATGAACTTCCACGCCAGCTTCCCCGTCACGTCGTAGGCGTAGAGCCCCTCGGTGCCGAACCACGCGAAGACCATCTTGCCGTCGGTGGCGGGCGTCGCGGCGGCGTAGGAGCTTTTGCGGTGGCGGTCGTCGTAGGGCGTGCCCTCCCACGCGGTCTGCTCCCAGACGACCTTGCCGGTGTCGCGGTCGAGCGCGATGACCTTGAAGGTGTGCTTGCGGTCTGCGCCGACGCTGTCGGGGTGCTTCCACTCCTGCCCCTCGATCTTGTGCACGGGGGACTTCGCGCCGGGCACGACCGGCCCCTCGACGGCCGTCGTCACGAAGACGCGCTTGCCCCAGACGACGGGGCTCGAATGCCCCTTGCCCGGCAGAGCGGTCTTCCAGCGGACGTTCTTCGCTTCGCCCCACTCCTCGGGCAGTCCCTTCTCGGTCGAGACGCCCGAGCCTTCGGGGCCGCGCCATTGCGGCCAGTTAGTCTCGCCGGCCGCCGACGTGCCGGCGGCGGAGAAGGCGAGGGCGGTTAATAAGAGCGCGGGCAGCGCGAAAAGAATTTTGGCTGACGGTTTCACTGTGAATCTTCCTTCAAGAATTGAGTTTGCAAAATTACTTGGCGGCCTTCGCGGGCGGCGCGGCCGTCGCCCCGGCGTCGGCGACGCCGAAGACGTGGTTGATGCCACGGACGATGAGCATGCCGTCGCTGATGGCGGGCGTCGCCATCAGCACCTCGCCCATCTGGTTGACCGAGAGCAGCTCGTGCTTGGGGCCGGCCTTGACGACGAAAATCTCGCCGTCCTCGCTCGACAGGTAGAGCTTGCCGTCCGAGCCGACGGGCGAGGCCGTGAACGCGCCGCCGCGGTCGGCGATGCGCTGCTGGTAGACGCGCTCGCCCGTGGTCGCGCCGTAGGCGGTGACGACGCCCTGATTCGAGAGCGTGTAGAGCAGGTCGCCGTAGAGAATCGGCGTCGGCATGTACGGGCCGCCGCGCGCCTTGCTCCAAGCGATTGACTCGCTCGACTCCTTGCCGTCCTTCAGGGTGATGTCGCCGTTCGCGCCCGGCCGGATGGCGTAGATGGGCTGGATGGGTCGGTAACCGCTGGTGACGTAGATGAGGTCGTTGCCGAAGATGGGCGTCGGCGTCGTGATCTCGGAGTTGGGCGTCAGCCGCCAAAGCTCCTTGCCCGTCAGCGGGTCGTAGCCGCGGATGGCCTTCGTGCCGTTGGTGACCAGCTCCGCGCGCGTCTTACCCTCGTAGATGGCCGGCGTGCTCCAGCCGGGCAGCTCGTCGCCGCGCATCGTCTTCCAGACCTGCTTGCCGGTCTTGATGTCGTAGGCGGCGATGAACGAGCCTTTCTGGATGTCGGCCTGAACGATGATGAGATTCTTGTAGATGACGGGCGAGCTGGCGTACTCCCACTGATAGTCGGGGTCGTAGAACCAGCCGGCGTCGAGCACGCCGATGTCCTGCTTCCAGAGGAGCTTTCCGTTGAGGTCGTAGTTGTAGAGCCCCTCGGAGCCGAAGAGGACGACGAGGTGCTTGCCGTCCGTGGCGGGCGTCGAGGCGGCGTGCGAGGACTTCGGGTGCCGCTTGACCTTCGGCACGCCCTCGTAGGCGACGCGCTCCCAGACGACCTTGCCCGTCTTCTTGTCGAGCGCGTAGACCTTCCACGCGTGCTTCGGGTCGTTCTTCACCGGCTCGACGTCGCCGTAGAGCCCGAAGCGCGCCTCGGGCTTCTCCTCGGTGCTGACGGCCGAGACGACGAAGACGCGGTCGCCCCAGACGACGGGGCTGGCGTGAGAGAGACCGGGGATGGGCGTCTTCCAGACGACGCCCGCCGACTTCGTCGCGTCCCACTTGACGGGCGCGGGCTTGCCCTCGGCCACGCCCGAGGCGCTTGAGCCGCGGAACTGCGGCCAGTTCTGCGCCCGCGCGGCCGACGCCGTCAGGCACAGGCAGAAGAGCGAGAGAGCGAGTCTTTTCATGTTTGACCTCTGCTGAACTACTGTCTACTGGCTGCTTTCGACTCTCTTGAGCAGCGTCGAGTTCGGCCCCTGTTTGAAGTTGACGCCCGTGACCTTGCCGCCCTCGACGTTGAAGGTGAGCGACAGGCCGGCGAATTCGGCGGGGCGGAACGTCTTCTGGTCGAGCGGCATCAGCGTGGTCGAGCCGCCGCCGCCGGTGAGGACGAGACGCCCGTCCTTGAGCGTGACGTTTATCTCCGGGCCGGGCTCGCCCTTGTACTTGCCGACGTAGGACTGGAGCACGCCCGCCTCAACCTCGGGCGGCGGCTGCGCGCCGGCCTTCTTGAGCGTCTCGACGACGGCGGCGTTCTTCGGGTCTGAGCCGGCGGCGAAGAGCGCGGCGGTCAGCGTTTCGGCGGGCACCTTGCCCGTCTCAAGCGCGGCCGTGATCAGCTCGGCGTTGCCCGAGCCGACGCCGGCCATCAGCACGTCGCCGGCGTCCTCCGCGCTCTTGGCGAGGATGGCGCGGACGACGCCGGTGTGCCCCTTCTGCAAGGCCCACGAGATGGCGGTCGCGCCGTAAAAGGTGTCTTTGACGTTCACGTCCGCGCCGCGCTCGATGAGCAGCTTGACGACTTCGGTGTGGCCGCGCTCGGCCGCCTTGAAGATGGCGGTCGCGCCGTAGCGGAACTTGGCGTTCACGTCCGCGCCCTTGTCGAGCACCGCCTTGACCTCGGCGGCGTCGCCCTTGCGCGCGGCCTCGTAGAGCTGTTCGTTGAGCGCCTGTTTCGGGTCGGCCTGCGCCGCCGCCGAAGCGGCGAGCGCGAGCGCGAAGAACGCCGCCAGTGTGATGCGTGTGAGCCTCATGGTCTTCACTCCGGTTTTCGTTGCCGCCGCGGTGGTGTTAACTTTATCGTGCGCGCCGGCCGGGTGGGCGCGCGGCGAGCCAGCGCCTTTGAGTCCAATAAATTGGGCGCGTGTACGTGATTCTGAATGCCGGGGAATTGCCGCCCGCTGGGCCGAAAAACATATCGCGGCGCTTCGGCGTATTTACATCCCGCGGGCCTGCAAAAGCAAGGAAAATTTTTTGGCCGCGCGGCGGCGAGAACTCATCTCACGGCGTGTTATAAACGTCTGAGACCCGCACAAGGTTTCTTTTCAACTCTTTTTTAAGCGCACGCCTCGGACGCCCGCGCGCCCGGGGCCCGCGGAAAAGTTTGAGAACTGCGAGGCGAAACAACTTGAAGACGAGTGCACACCACGGAAGACCGAACCTCCCCATGCTCCTGACGCTCCTGACGACGCTGCTCCTGTCCGCCGCGGTCACGGCCTCGGCCGCCGACTGGGCCGAGTGGCGCGGGCCGGCGCGCGACGGCGTCTCGCACGAGAAGGGGCTCCCGGCGAAGTGGTCGCCCGCGGGCGAGAATCTGGCGTGGCGCGCGCCCTACGGCGGACGCTCGACGCCCGTCGTGATGGGCAACCGCGTCTACCTCTTCAACGCCGCCGAGCGCGGCGAGCGTCTGCAAGAGCGCCTGCTGTGCCTCGACGCGGACACGGGAAAGCTCCTGTGGGAGCGGCGTTTTAACGTCTACCTCTCGGACACGCCGCCGCACCGCATCGCGTGGGCCTCGCCCGTGGGCGACCCCGCGACCGGCAACGTCTACGTGCAGGGCGGCGGCGGCCACCTCGTGGGCCTGTCGGGCAGGGACGGCAAGGTGCTCTGGGAGCGCTCGCTCGGCGAGGACTTCGGGCTGCTGACGACGCACGGCGGGCGCACCGTCTCGCCGCTGGTCGACGGCGACCTCGTCATCGTCAGCGGCGTCACGTTCAGTTGGGGAGCGCACCACCGCGGGCTCCACCGCTGGATCGGCTTCGACAAGCGGACGGGCGAGGTGGTCTGGTCGAGCGCGCCCGGCTCGCGCCCCTACGACACGACCTACGCCGCGCCCGTCATCGCGAACGTGAACGGCACGCGCCTGCTCATACAGGGCGCGAGCGACGGCTGGGTGCACGCCGTCAAGCCGCAGACGGGCGAGCCGGTCTGGAAGATCGAAGTCTCGAAGCGGGGACTCAACACCGGCGTCGTCGTCCGCAGCACCGACGCCATCATCACGCACAGCGAGGAGAATCTCGACTCGAACGAGATGGGGATGATGGCCGCGCTCGACGCCTCGCTCAAGGGTGAGCTGAAGATGTCGCAGCTCAAGTGGAAGGTCTACGGCTGGCAGGGCGGCTTCTCCTCGCCCGTGCTCGACGGCGAGCGGCTCTATCAGGTGGACAACGGCGCGAACCTCGGCGCGTTCGACGTGAACTCGGGCAAGCAGCTCTGGCTCCAGAACCTCGGGACGATTCAGAAGGCGTCGCCCGTGCTCGCCGACGGCAAGCTCTACGTCGGGACGGAGAACGGCAAGTTCTTTATCATCGAGCCCTCCGCGACCGGCGCGAAGGTTCTCGACGAAGACCAGCTCGGCACCGAGCAGCAGCCCGAGGCCATCATCGCCTCGGTCGCCGTCTCGGACGGCCGCGTCTTCCTCGTCAGCGACGCGGCGCTCTACTGCATCGGCAAGAAGAGCAGAGCGGCCGCGACCGGGATGCCCGTCGATGTCACGGTCGCACACCCCGACCACGCCGTGACGCACGCGCAGGTCGTCCCGGCCGAGGTGTTGTTGAAGCCCGGCGAGAGCGCACGCTTCCGCGTCCGACTCTTCGACGAGCGCGGCAACTTGGTGCGTGAGGAGAAGGCGGCGACGTGGTCGCTCGATAAGCTCAACGGGAAGGTGGACGCCGGTCAGTTCACGGCCTCGGCCGACGCGGTCGTCCAGACCGGCGAGGTGCGCGCGACCGCGGGCGGAGTGACCGGCGCGGCGCGCGTGCGCGTCATCCCGCCGCTGCCGTGGGCGGAGAACTTCGACGCGATGGAGCTGAACACCTTCCCGCAGCACTGGACGAACACGGGCATGAAGTTCGTCACGCGCGAGGTGGAAGGCAAGCGGGTCTTCGTCAAGACGACCGAGGGCTCGTCGCTTCTGAGCCGCGCGCGCGCCTACATGGGGCCGAGCGATTTGCACGACTACACGGTCGAGGCCGACATCCTCGCCACGACGAAGCGGCGGCAGGTCGGCGACGCGGGCGTCCTCGCGCAGCGCTACTCGCTCACGCTCTTCGGCAACGCGCAGAAACTTGAGCTGACGCCGTGGCAGCCCGAGACGGCGCGCGTCGCCTCCGTCCCGTTCGAGTGGAAGGTTGACGCGTGGTATCGCGTCAAGCTGCGGGTCGAGAACTTGCCGGACGGGCGTGTGCGCGCTCGCGGCAAGGTCTGGCTGGCCGCCTCGCCCGAGCCCGACGCGTGGACAATCGAGCACACAGACCCCATCGGCAACCGGCAGGGCAGCCCCGGCATCTTCGGCAGCGCGCTCGCGGAAATCTACTTCGACAACGTCAAGGTGTACGCGAACAAGTAGACAGCAGTCAGTAGGAGGAAAGGCAGAGTTGAGGATGAAAGCAATGTTGAGAAGACGTCACACGGGAATTCGGTTCGTCGGCGTGAGTTTGGCGGTGGTCTTAACTACTGTCTACTGTCTACTGACTTCTGTCTACTCGTTTTCCGATCCGGGCACGGGCGAGTGGCCGATGTGGGGCGGGACGCCCGACCGCAACATGGTCTCGAAGGCGAAGGGGATGCCCACGACGTGGGACGTGAAGACGAAGAAGAACGTGAAGTGGGTGGCGGAACTCGGCTCGCAGACCTACGGCAACATCACGGTCGCGGGCGGCGTCGTCTTAGTCGGCACCAACAACGAGGCCAAGCGCGACCCGAAGGTCACGGGCGACAAGGGCGTGCTGATGGCCTTCGACGAGAAGACCGGCGCGTTCCTCTGGCAGGCCGTCCACGACAAGGTCGCCGCCGGCCGCGTCAACGACTGGCCGTTTCAGGGCATCGCCTCCTCGCCGCTCGTCGAGGGCGACCGCGCCTACTACGTCTCGAACCGCGCCGAGCTGATGTGCGTCGACCTGAAGGGCTTCGACGATAAAGAGAACGACGGCCCCGTCACCGACGAGAAGGCGCAAGGGCCGGGGCAGGCCGACGTGGTCTGGCGGCTCGACATGATGGAGGAGGTCGGCACCTTCCCGCACAACCTCGCCAACTCGTCGCCCGTCTCGTGGGGCGACCTCGTCTACGTCTCGACCTCGAACGGGCAGGACGAGAGCCACGTCAACATCCCCTCGCCCAAAGCGCCGGCCATCGTCGCCGTCAACAAGAAGACGGGCAAGGTCGTCTGGGAGGACGCCTCGCCCGGCGACAAGATTCTGCACGGGCAGTGGTCTACGCCCGCGGTCGGGAAGATCGGCGGCGTCGATCAGGTCGTGATGGGGCAGGGCGACGGCTGGGTGCGCGGCTACGAGGCGGCGACGGGCAAGAAGCTCTGGGAGTTCGACACCAACCCGAAGGATTCGACGTGGCCCAAGACGCGCAACGAGATCATCGCGACGCCGGTCATCTACGAAGATAAAGTCTACCTCGCCAACGGGCAGGACCCGGAGCACGGCGAGGGCGTCGGCCACATGTACTGCATCGACGCCACCAAGCGCGGCGACATCACGCAGACGGGGCGCGTCTGGCAGTACGACGAGATTCGCCGCTCGATCTCGACGCCGTCCATCGCCGACGGCATCGTCTACCAGCCCGACTTCAGCGGCTTCCTCCACGCGCTCGACGCGAAGACCGGAAAGCTCATCTGGAAGCACGACATGTTCGCGGCCGTGTGGGGCTCGCCGATGCTGACGGCCGACGGCCGGCTCTACCTCGGCGACGAAGACGGCGACGTGGTCATCATGCAGGCGGGGCGCGAGAAGAAGGTGCTGGCCGAAATCAACATGGGAAGCTCGGTCTACTCGACGCCGATACCGGCTAACGGCGCGCTCTTCATCACCAACCGCAACCAGCTCTTCGCGCTCGCCGAAGGCGCGGCCCCGGCCGCCGCTCCGGCGAAGCCGGCCGCGACACCGGCCGCGACACCGGCCGCCGTCAGGCCGGGCTCCTGAGTTTCCGGGTCGGCGTAGCGAGAGGCTCAAGTCGGGCGATGAAACGTTTACTCTCCTTCTGTCTTCTTCTCATCTGCGCGCCGGCGGCGTGGGCGCAGAACTGGCCGCAGTTCCGCGGCCCGCAGGCGTCGGGCGTGGCCGAGGGGCGGAAGACGCCCGTCAAGTGGGACGCGACGAAGTCGGCGGGCGTCGTCTGGAAGACGCCCATCCCCGGCCTCTCTCACGCCAGCCCCGTCGTCTGGGGCGACCGCGTCTTCGTCGTCTCGGCCGAGGGCGCAGACCCCAACCCGACCTACGTCCCCAAAGACCGCGGCATCTCTCTGGCGCGCGACGAGGTCAAACACGCGTGGCGTCTCTACGCGCTCGACAGGCAGACCGGCCGCGTGCTCTGGCGGCAGACGGCGCACGAGGGCGTGCCGCGCGCGCGTCGCCACATCAAGGCGACGCAGGCCAACGCGACGCCCGCGACGGACGGCCGCACAATCGTCGCGCTGATGGGCTCCGAGGGGCTCTACGCGTACGACTTCGCGGGGCGGCTCCTCTGGAAGCAAGACCTCGGCGTGCTCGACCCGGGACTGTGGGACGACAAGGACTCTTCGTGGGGGCACGGCAGTTCGCCCGTCATACATAAAAATCTCGTCATCGTGCAGGCCGACGGTCACAGCCAGTCCTTCATCGCCGCATACGATCTGAAGACCGGCCGGCAGGCGTGGCGCGTCGAGCGCGGCGAGATAACCTCGTGGAGCACGCCGACCGTCGTCGAGTCGGGCGCGCGCGCCGAGCTGGTCGTCAACGGCGGGCGGTTCATACGCGGCTACGACCCGCTGACCGGCAAAGAGCTGTGGCGCTTTAACGACAACAACACGGAGGTCAAGCAGACGGCGCCGCTCTTCGCGCACGGGCTCGTCTACGTCGCGGGCGGCTACCCGCCGGGTCGCGGCTTCTACGCCTTCCGCCCCGGGGCTTCGGGCGACATCTCGGAGAAGCCGGGCGCGCCGAACGCGCACCTCGCGTGGAAGGCCGACAAGGGGAGCCCGTACACGACGACCCCCATCGTCTACGGCGACACGCTCTACACGCTCTCGGACGCGGGCGTGCTCTCGGCGTTCGAGGCGAAGACCGGCCGGCTCGTCTATCAGGAGCGTCTGCCCAGCTCTTTCAGCGCCTCGCCCGTCGGCTCGGACGGCAAGCTCTACCTTTCGAGCGAGGACGGCGACGTGTTCGTCGTCAGGGCCGGGCCGAAGTTCGAGCTGCTGGCGACGAACCCCGTCGGCGAGCCGCTGATGGCCACGCCCGCCATCAGCGACGGCGTGCTCATCCTGCGCGCGCACAGACACGTCTACGCGGTCGCCGAAGGGAAGTAAATTCTACTCGTCATGCGAGGGTTCGATTTTCAACCGAGGACGCGGGTCATCTTCGGCGCGGGCTCGCTCGCCCGTCTGGGCGAGGAGGCGCGCGCGCTCGGCTTCCGGCGCACGCTGCTCGTCGCCGACCGCGGGCTGTTGGAGGCGGGGCACGTCGAGAGGGCCGCGGGGCTGCTCGAAGCGTCGGGCGTCTCGGTCGCGCGCTTTCACGACTTCGAGTCGAACCCGGACGCCGCGATGGTCGAGCGTGGCCGCGCGTTCGCCGAAGGCGAGGGCGTCGATTCGTTCGTGGGCTTGGGCGGCGGCAGCTCGCTCGACTGCGCGAAGGGCGTCAACTTTCTTCTGACCAACGGCGGGCGGATGCACGACTACGTCGGCTACGGGCGCGCGCGCCGGCCGCTGCTCCCGATGATAGGCGTGCCGACGACGGCCGGGACGGGGAGCGAGGCGCAGTCTTACGCGCTCGTCTCGGACGAGCGGACGCACGCGAAGATGGCGTGCGGCGACCCGTCGGCGTTCTTCCGCGTCGCGCTCCTCGACGCGGAGTTGACGCTCTCCGCGCCGCGCGCGGTGACGGCCTCGGCCGGCTTCGACGCCGTCGCGCACGCGGTCGAGACTTACGTCTCTGCGGGTCGCAACCCGCTCTCCGAGATGTTCTCGCGCGAGGCGTGGCGTCTGCTCGAAGGCTCTTACGAGCGCGTGCTCGCCGCGCCCGAAGACCTCGCGGCGCGCAGCCGCATGCTGCTCGGCGCGCACCTCGCGGGGGCGGCCATCGAGAACTCGATGCTCGGCGCGGCGCACGCCTGCGCGAACCCCCTGACGGCGCGCTACGGCACGGAGCACGGCGCGGCGCTGGCGTCGCTGCTGCCGTCGGTCGTCCGCTGGAACGCTCCGCAGGTCGGCGTGCTCTACGCGGAACTGTCAGGCGGGAACGGTTCGGGGGGCGAGGCGCTGGCGAGCCGCGTCGAGCGGCTGGCGGAGGCGGGCGGCCTGCGGCGTAAACTTTCGGAGGCGGGCGTGGCCAGAGAAGACTTGCCCGCGCTCGCGGCCGACGCGGCGGGGCAGTGGACGGGGCGCTTCAACCCGCGCGCGTTCGACGCGGCGGGCGCGTTGGAGGTGTACGAGTGGGCGTACTGAATAAAATTTCAAATTTCAAATTTCAAATTTCAAATTCCGAAGGCGACGGGCAAACGGTAAAGACCGAAGAGCCGCGCGGCCTGCGCCGGCGCGACTTCCTTCTGCTGCCGTTCGCGCTCGGACTTCTGCCGGCCGCCGCGCGCGCGAGCTGGGATAGTTTTGTGACGCCGGCCGACAGTTGGCCGCAGTTCCGCGGGAACCCGCTGCTGTCAGGCTACTCGGGCTCGCAGGTCGGCGGGAGCCTGCGCCACCTCTGGGCGGTGGACGCGGGCGAGTCGGTCGAGTCTTCGGCGGCGGTCGCGGGCGGCGCGGTCTTCGTCGGCACGCAGAGGGGCGAGCTGGTCTCGGTGGGTCTCGCCGACGGGCGCGAGCGCTGGCGCTACAACGCCGGCAACGCCATCGGCGAGTCTTCGCCGGCCGTCGCGCGCGGCGTCGTCTACGTCGGCGACCTCGGGGGCGTGCTCCACGCCGTGCGCGCCGACAACGGCCAGCGGGTGTGGACGTTCAAGACGGGCTCCGAGATCAAGTCGTCGCCCATCGTCTCGGCGGGCCGGGTCGTCGTCGGCTCGTACGACACGCACATCTACTGCGTCGCGGCGGCCACGGGCAAACAGCTCTGGAAGGTGAAGACGGCCGGGCAGGTTCACTCGACCGCCGGGGTGGCCGAGGGCGTGGCCTACGTCGCCGGGTGCGACGAAGTTTTGCGCGGCGTGCGCATCGCGACGGGGCGCGAGGTCATGCAGGTGCGCTCGGGCGCGTACACCGGCGCGAGCCCCGCGCTGCTCGCGGGCAACGCCTTCTACGGCACCTTCAACAACGAGGTGCTCGGCGTCAACCTCGTCTCGCGCCAGATCGGGTGGCGCTACCAGAACCCGCAGCGGCAGTTCCCCTTCTACTCTTCGGCAGCGGTCATTGAGGCGCGCGTCGTCGTCGGCGGGCGCGACAAGATGGTTCACTGCCTCGACGCCTACACGGGGCGACCGCACTGGACGTTCGGGACGCAGGCGCGCGTCGAGTCCTCGCCGGCCGTCGCCTCGGGGCGCGTCTTCATCGGCTCGAACGACGGGCGGCTCTACGTGCTGGCTTTCGGCGACGGGCGCAAGCTGGCCGAGTTCAACCTCGGCGCGCCGGTCTCGGCCTCGCCGGCCGTTGCCTCGGGGCGCGTCGTCGTCGGCTCGCAGGACGGCAAGCTCCACTGCTTCGGCTGAGCGGGCGCGCGCCGCGGCCGTCCCGCGCGAAAATAGACGCGCGCCCCGGCGCGGGAGGGCGTATAATCGCGCGGCCTGACAGACGACACCTCGCGCCTTTCAACCACCCGGCTCACAAAAAAGGAGGAGCGGACAGTGGTTAACTCATCGAAGAAGAATGCGGCCGACTCCGCAACGGCCTTAACCGTGCGGGGCGTCGGCCTCGACCTCGGGCGCACGGGGATGCCCGCGCCCGACTCCATCGTCGAAGTGCGCACGCTGCAACCCCCGGCCCCGGAGGCGTCGAGCACGCGCTCGGCGTCGCGCTCGGCGGCCGCGCCGCGCGCCTTCCGCATCATCAGGACGAACGAGGTGGACGGCTACGAGCAGGCCGCCAACGCGCAGGAGACGCTCGCCACGCGCGGCGCGACGGGCAGGGCGGCGAAGAAGTCGTCGAAGAAGACGGCGGCGAAGGCTTCCAAGAAGGCCGCCGACAAGGACACCTTCGGCGGCACCGCGCGCAAGGCGGCCAAGCTCTCGCTCTCGGCCGCGCCCGTCAAGGCTTACAAGGACGTGCGGACGCTCGTCAACACCCTGCCGTCGCACGACTCGATGGCCGCGCTCAAAATCCCGAAGGGCGCGGGCTCGGGGCGCGTCGCGCAGGAGGAGCGCAACGTGCGCGTCAAGACCTTCCTCTACGCCGCCAGCCGCGAGGACGACAACGACTTCCACCTCATCCTCGGGCGCTCCCCGGAAGCGAGCCCGGAGGTCTACATGACGATGGAACTGTCGGGGCTGCCGGCGAAGAACGCGCCCTCGTTCGCGAAGCTGAAGGCAGCGCGCGACGCCTACAAGGCTTTCTTCGGGTCGGAGCTTCCGGGCACGTCCTACGACTTCTACGACCCGCCGATCCCCGTCACCATCGAGGGCTCGCTCTTCTGGGACGCGAGCCACGCCACGGGGACGCGCCCCGGCCCGCAGAGTCTCAAGAGCCGCATGCCCGTGGTCTGGGAGGTGCACCCCATCTCCAAAATAGATTTCAACCCGTGAGGCGCGCGAGGAGTTCGACATGCCGCGAACCGGCGGAAAGAAGAAGGGCGGCGCGCGCAAGCGCCCCGCCGACGGCGAAGTCGTAAACAAGACGCGCGCCGGCCTGCCCGCGCCCGATTCCATCGTCGAAGTCAGGCAGATGGAGCGCGGCGGCAAGACCTACCGCATCATCAAGACTAACGAGCGCGACGAATACGACGAGCCGGAAGAGAAGGGGAAGTAGACAGTAGTCAGTAGAAAAAACAGGCGGCGCGTCTCAGCCTTCAGGCCGGACGCGCCGCTTCGTCTTTCTACTGACTACTGTCTACTGTCTACTGCTTTTTCACAAAGACGCGTTTGTTGTTGAAGGCGTTGCCGCCGCGCTCGGTGATCTGCTCGATGGAGATGGTGCCGTCGGGCCACTGCATCCACTTGCGGGCGACAAGGACGGTCTCGGGGTTGCCCTTCGGGTCGACTTGGGCGATCTCGTCCTCGACGATGAAGCCCTTGCCGCTCGGCATCCAGCGCCCTACGCGCTTGCCCTTCGGGGGCGCCGCGTCCTTGGGGTAGTTGGGCGGCGGGGGCGGGGCGAACTCCGCCTCCTTGCCGTCGAGCGCGTAGGCGTCCTTGATGACGCGGTCGCCCTGCGCGTTGGTCACTTTGAGCTCCACGCTGACGCGGTCGCCCTCCTGCGTGACCGTCATCAACTGCTTCATGTCAGGCGGGATGCTGTGGCTGCGCGCCTGGTCGAGCTCCCATGTGCCGGCGAAGTTCGGGCGGTCGGCCGCGGCGGCGGCGAGCACCGCGGCGGCGGCGAGTAGCAAACTGGCGGGGGCGGCGAGCGCCGTCTTGAGTCTCATCTGAGGGGAACCTCCTTCAAAGTCACTTTGAAAAATACTTGGCGACGGTCGCCGCGCTCGGCTTAGGGGTGAGCTTCGAGACGACGAACATCAAAAGCGCCGAGACGAGCACCATCGGGACGACCGGCATGAAGCCGAAGACGCTGGTGCCGGAGTAGGTGCGCGCGAGCACCTCGACCCCGCCCGGCGCCCAGTAGACGGCGGGCGGCCCCGGCGGCGGCGCGCTCGTGCTCTGCTGGAAGACGGCGACGAAGACGACCGCGAGCGCGACCCAGACGGTCGAGGCCAGCGCGCCCCACTTCGTACTGCCGCGCCAGAAGAGCGCCGAGATCATCAGCGGCGACATCGCCGCGAACCCCGAGAAGGCGTACTGGATGGCGATCTCGAAGATCGTCTCGGGCGCGCGCAGCGCGACGACGTAGGCGAGCAGCGTCAGCACGACGACGAAGAGGCGGCCGGTCTGCACCTGCGCGCGTTCGCCGAAACGCCGCCGCCCGCCGTAGAAGGCGAAGAAGTCCTCCGCGAACATCGTCGAGAGCGCGAGAATCTGCGAGTCCGACGCCATCACGGCCGCCATGATGCCCGCGCCGAGTATTCCGGCGAGCCAGAGCGGGGCGTAGCGCCGCAGCAGGAGCAGGATGACGTCGTCGCCCGACGCCTGCTCGCGCAGCTCCTCGCGCCGCTCGGGCTCCATCGTACGCCCCTGCGTGGCGAGCGTGCGGCGCGCCTCCTGCTTGGCGCGTATCTCGGGCACGTCGCCGACGCGGTTGGCCATCACGCCGAGGAAGACGCACGGCGACCAGATGAGCAGGATGCAGAGCGGGTAGAAGATGACCGTCTTCTTAAACTGCACCATCTTCTTCGCCGTCAGGCAGAAGATGAGGATGTGCGGAAAGGCGATGGCCGAGAGCGGGATGAACGTGTAGCTGAAGAAGTAGTAGGGCGAGATGCGCTCGCGCGTCAGCAGCCAAGAGGTCGCGGGGCTGGAGCCGAGCGCCTCGACCGAGCCGCCAAAACCGCCCATCCCCGAGCCGATGACGCCGATGGCGATGACGCCGAAGACGAGGAAGAGGAGCGTCTGAAACGTGTTGACCCACGCCGTCCCGCGCATCCCGCCGAAGAAGACGTAGGTCATCACGACCAGCGCCACGATGCCGCCGCCGAACCAGAAGGGGACGAAGCCGCCCGAGATGGCCGCGAGCGTCGTGCCCCCGCCCATGATGCCGATGATGATGTAAGGGACGAGCAGCACGGCCTGCACCGCGAAGATGACCGTGCCGATGTGGCTGCACTCCCAGCGGTCGCGGAAAATCTGGACGGGCGTGATGAAGCCGTACTTCTTCCCCAGAGCCCACACGCGCGTCCCGATAAGAAAGATGGTCAGAGGGATGACGAGCCCCGACGAAGAGGCCATCAGCCCGTAGGTGACGATGCCGTTCGTGAAGGCGTGACCCGAAGAGCCGAGGATGGCGACGGCCGTCATGTTCGTCCCGAAGAGCGAGAGCAGGAAGACGAACGTGCCGAGCGAGCGGTTGGCGAGAAAGAAGTCCTCCGCGCCCTCGCCCTTCGAGCGGCGGAAGGCGAAGACGCCGATGTAGACGACGACCGCGAGGTAGATGAAGACGAAGATGGCGGGTATCAACGCTCCTCACCCCCTTCGCCGTCCGCGCCCTCGACATCCTGCTCGATGTGGTGCGGCCACGCGTAACGGACGAGCAGCAACATCAGCAGCGACGCCGCCACCGAAAAGCACGCGTGGTAGAAGAGTCCGACGGGGACGATGCCGAAGACCGGGTAAGGCGTGCGCCAGAACCAGATGTCCTGGTGGAGCACGTAGAGCGCGGCGACGGCCAGGACAAGGAGTGCTCGTTTCATCCGGGGTCTCTATCCTCGAACCGCTGGCGAAGGCTGTTAGTGTTTTTAAAAAGCCGCCGACAGGAAAGGCGCGCGCGGCGGGCCCGACTGTTATACGCGCACGGGGCGCGCGGGTTCAACCCCGAAGGCGAATAACTTGCCGGCCGCGCCCTTTTCGTCCGCGGAAATGGAAGGACATCCGCCGGCCGGGACGCGGGCGCGAATTAGTTAAAAAGTTTCGCGCGCGGGCGAACCCGCGCGCCTCGGAACGGCGTATTATGCCTCGTCTACCCCAGTGTCAAAGGAGCGGCGAGCCCCACTCGCAAGGCCCGGCCGCCCCCGCCCGAACCCCAAGACGCCTACAGCCTTTTTGGAGGAGCCTATGAACACGAAATCCATCCAAGCCCCCTTGAGAGACGGCGACGTGCGCCGGACGCGTGCCGCCGGAGCCGCGCTGCTCGCGCTCTTCGCCGCGCTGCTCGTCGCGTCGGACGCGCGCGCGCAGGGTGCGCCGGCCGCCGACGCGCCCGAGCGCGTGACCATCAAGTCGCAGGTGCTCGGCGAGGAGCGCACCGTCCTCGTCCGCGTCCCCGCCGGCTACGCGCGCGGCAACGAACGCTTCCCCGTGCTCTACATGACCGACGGCGACGCGCACATCCAGCACACGAGCGCGACCGTCCAGTTCCTCGCGCGCAACAACCGGATGCCCGAGATGATCGTCGTCGGCGTGACCAACACAGACCGCACGCGCGACCTGACGCCGACGCGCGTCGAACAGCTCCCGGGCAACCCGAACGCGCGCTTCCCGACGAGCGGCGGGGCCGACAAGTTCCTCAAGTTCTTCGAGACCGAGCTGATTCCGCTCATCGAGTCGAAGTACCGCACGCTGCCGTTCCGCGCGCTGGCGGGCCACTCGCTCGGCGGGCTGTTCGCCGTCCACGCGATGGTCTCGAAGCCCGAGCTGTTCAACTCCTACATCGCCGTCAGCCCCTCGCTCCAGTGGGACAACTTCGTGATGATCGACCGCGCCAAAGAGTTCTTCAAGAACCGCAAGGAGTACGAGCGGACGCTCTTCGCCTCGCTCGGCAACGAGCCGGGCGACATCGGCGACGCCTACGGGATGTTCCGCGAGGCGCTACAGAAGCAGCAGGTGAAGGGCTTCGTCTGGGAGGCCGCGCGTTACGAGGACGAGGATCACGGCTCGGTCGTCATGCGCAGCCACTACGCGGGGCTGCGGAAGGCGTTCGACGGCTGGCAGTTCCCGCGCGACCCGAACACGGGCGCGGTCTCGGGCGGCCTCAAGGGCGTCGAGGAGCACTTCCGCAACCTCTCGTCGCGGCTCGGCTACCCCGTGCAGGTGCCCGAGGCGCTGCTCAATCAGGTCGGCTACCAGTTGCTGGCGCAGAACAACATGGAGGAGGCCGTCGCCGCCTTCAAGCTCAACGTCGAGCGCTACCCCGCGTCGGCCAACGTCTACGACAGTCTCGCGGAGGCTTACGAGCGCGGCGGGAAGCTCGAACTGGCGCTCCCCAACTACCAGAAGGCGCACGAGCTGGGCGTCCGCAACAACGACCCGAACGCGCAACTCTTCAAGACGAACTTCGACCGCGTCAGCGCGCAGCTCAAACAGGCCGCCGCCGGCAGCGCCGCTTCCGAGAAGAAGTAAGCCGCGCGTCCCGCGGCCGGGCGTGGCCCGCGGAAACTAAACGCCGCGGACACAGAGTGCCTTGAGAGTCGAGAGTTCAAATTTGAACTCTCGAC
>JBEVKV010000417.1:0-7403 GCA_040509515.1 Pyrinomonadaceae bacterium
AGAGTAGACAGTAGTCAGTAGAAAACAGACGACGCGCCTCAGCCTTTAGGCCGGGCGCGCCGCTTTGTATTCCTACTGACTACTGACTACTTCCTTAGTGCGCGGTGGGCGATTCGTGCGCGTGGTCGCCGCCGGGGGCGACGGGCGCGCGGTAGTCGCCGAAGCGGAATTCGGCCTCGGGCGTGTCAAAGCTGTAAACGTCGAAGCCGTAGGCGTCGAAGTACGCGACGAGGTCGTCGGCCGAGCGCAGAAAGATGACGGGCGTGTGGCCCGCGTCGGCGCGTATCTCCAGGATGCGCTCGATGATCTCCAGCGGGGCAAAGACTCTCACCGGGTCTCTGTAAGTCGCCATAACTCGCTCGCCTCCTTTCCGGTTCCGCCGGGGCTTTACTGCATGACGCGCTCGCCCCGCGACCGTCTGACAGTCTGATGTACGCCGAAGCGGGCACGGTTGTTTGCAAGGCGAGTGTCTTTTCCGTTGCAAGAAATCACGGAAGTTTCGCCGCCCCCGAAATTCCCACTTGCAAAGTCGCTCCCCGTTCTGTCATCTTAGACAAGGGAAGCGCCTCGGCGTTCGCGGCCCGGCCGGAGCCCCTGCCCTCCATTCTCCACCTCGTACCCGATTCGCACCTCCTAAAAGATTTTCTCGGAGCAGCTTTGATGAGCACACCGCAAGCGCCTTTTGCCGCGCCGCCGCCCCCCGCGCCCGGCGCGCCCCCGCAGTTGAACTTTCTGAATGTCCTTCAGCGAATGCTGTCGGTCTCCGACAAGGTCAGCGACCTGATCTTCTCGCCGGGGCGCCCGCCGCAGGTCGAGCTGCTCGGCGAGTTGCAGCCCGTCCCCGTGCCCGGGCTCGAAAAGCTCCTGCCGCCGCACACCGCCGCGCTCGCCAAGATCATCATCGGCAACCACCAGACGGCCGGCGAGAACCTTGAGAAGTTCGGCTCGACCGACCTCTCGTTCAGCGCCTCGGGCTTCGCGCGCTTCCGCGTCAACATCTTCATGCAGCGCGGCACGCACGCCATCGTCATGCGCGTCATCCCCAACAAGCCGCCGCAGTGGGAGGACTTCAACCTGCCGCCGGTCTTGAAGGAGATAACCGGGCTGAAGAACGGCGTCGTGCTGGTGACGGGGCCGACGGGCTCGGGCAAGTCCACGACGCTGGCCGCCGTCATCGACCTCATCAACCAGACGAAGGCTTACCACATCGTCACCATCGAAGACCCGATTGAGTTCCTGCACCCGCACAAAAACTCGACCGTCCACCAGAGGGAACTGCACTCGGACACGCCGAGCTTTTCGTTGGCGCTGCGCGCGGCGCTCAGGCAGGCCCCGAAGGTCATCCTCGTCGGCGAGATGCGCGACCGCGAGACCATCGAGGTCGCGCTCGAAGCCGCCGAGACGGGACACCTCGTCCTCTCGACGCTCCACACCATCGACGCCGCCAAGACCGTCGACCGCATCATCGGCGTCTTCCCCAAGAGCGAGGAGAAGTCGATTCGCACGCGCCTGTCGCAGTCGTTCCGCTTCATCGTCTCGCAGCGTTTGATACCGCGCGCCGACCGGCAGGGGCGCATCGCCGCCATCGAAATCCTCAAGTCCACGGCGCGCACGCGCGAGTACATGGAGTACGGCGAGCGCGAGGGCAAGTCGCTCACGGACGCGATGGAGCAGGGCGACCTCGACGGGATGCAGACCTTCGACGGCGTGCTTGAGCGCTACGTCCGCGAGGGGGTCGTGAAGAAGGAGGACGCGATGTCCTACGCCACAAACCCCGGCAACTTCCTCCTCCGCCTCAGCGACATGGGAGCCCCCGGCACGGGAGCCCCGGCCGCGCCCGCCGCCGCGCCCGTGCGCCCGCCCGCCGCCAACAACGGCAGCTCGATGCTCGACATGATCGAATAACAAGACCCGTCGGAAGCCCGACCGCTCCGCGAGGGTGAAGGCGGGGGAACGAACGTTGAAGGGACGGCCGTTAAGCCTCCTTTTCATCATTCGTCCTCCCGCCTTCGCCCTTTGTTTTACGCATTCCTCGCGGCCGGGCTTCCGCCCGGGGCGTCCGGCGTGCAAAATGTCGGCAACCATGTGGCCGTCGGGTGTACATCAAACCGCCGTGGCTTCTACAGGACAGGGACGGTGGGCTGTGAGGGCGTCGCTTCCGCTGGCGGCGCTGCTCGTGCTGTCGTCGGCGCTCATGCCGCGGGCGGGCGCGGCGCGGCAGTCTGAAGCGGGAGACGACGGCTTCGTGAGTCTCGCGCTGCCGCCGGGCGGCGAGGTCGTGGTGGAGAATCGTCGCGGCGGCGTCCGCGTCGAGGTCTGGGACGGCGAGCAGGTCGCGCTGGCGGCGTCGGTGCAACAGACCGCGGGCGCGAACGCCGCGCGTCCCGCGCCGAAGCGTTCGGCGCGGCGCAGGGCCGCGCCCGAAACGAAACTCCCGGTCGGCGTCGAGAGCACGGGCGGCGTTCTGAAGATAACCGCCGCGCGCGCGACCGCCGCCGGCGCGCCGCGCGTTGACCTGAGCCTGCGCGTCCCCGCCGCCGCGAGGCTGAAGGTCTATACGTCGGACGGCGCTGTCGAGGTGTTCGGCGTGCCCGCCTCGCTCGACGTGCAGACGGTCTCCGGCGATTTGCGCCTTGCGCTTCCCGCGCGAGCGGGCGCGGCGCTCACCGCACAGTCGCTCAACGGCTCAGTCAACCTCGGCGAAGGCGTCGAAGCGCGCGGCGCGGCCGGGCGCGTGCTCCGTGGAAAATTCCAGACACAGCTCGGCACGGGCGGCCCCGCGGTCAACCTCTTCTCCGGGCGCGGACGCATCAGCGTCGAAACGCTCGCGGATGGCGCCCGCCGGGTCGAAAGCGCGCGCCGCGCCGCGCCGTCCAACGCCGAGCCGTCTGACAACGGCGCGAACGCGGGCGCGGGTTCGCCGCGCCGCACGGGCTCGACGCCGACACGCGTGAGAGAGACGCCGGCGCGCGTCAGAGAGACGCCGGACGACGCGCCGTTCAAGCCCGCGCGTCAGCGCCCGGAGCCGGCCGAAACGCCGCAGGAGGTCGAGGAGGACGAGGTCGTGCGCGTCGAGTCCGACCTCGTCACGCTCAACGTTTCGGTCGTCGACCGCGCGAGCGGGCGCGGCCTGCACGGGCTCACGGCCTCGGACTTCCGCGTCTACGAGGACAACGTCGAGCAGACCGTCGAGCACTTCGAGACGGCCGAGGCGCCCTTTGACCTGCTGCTCCTGCTCGACCTCTCCGGCTCGACGGCGCGGGTCACCGACACGATACGAGCCGCCGCGCGCCGCTTCGTCGACGCCACGCGGCCGCAGGATCGCGTCGGCGTCATCGCCTTCGCGGGCGAGGTCGCGGTCGTCTCGCCGCTGACGAGCGACCGCGCGCGCCTGCGCTCCTCGCTCGACCGCCTGTCGCCGCCGAAGGGCGACACGCGGCTCCACGACTCGCTCGCCTACGCGCTCGACTTCCTCGAACGCGGCGCAGACCCCGCGCGCCGCCGCGCGCTCATCGTGATGAGCGACGGGCTCGACTCGACGCTGCCCAACGTGACGGGCGTCGGCTCTCGCGTCTCTTACGAGGAGATACGGAGCCGCGTGCAGGAGTTCGACGGCGTCGTCTACGCGGTCTGGACGAACACCGAATACTACGAGGCGTTCAGCCCCGAGGACATCCAGCCCGAGACCTACGACCTCGCGCACGGACACATGTCTGGACTGGCCGAGGCGGGCGGCGGCGTCTTCTACGAGGTGGAAAAGCTCGAAGACCTCGCGGGCGCGTACGAGCGCGTCGTCGCCGACCTCGGCACCGTCTACGGCCTCACCTACCGCCCCGCCAACAAGCGCCGCGACGGGACGTGGCGCGCCATCAAAGTGCGCCTCCCGCGCCGCACCGACGCCGTCGCGCGTGGCCGCCGCGGCTACTTCGCGAAGTAAAATTGGAAGCCTAGTCGGCGAACAGCCGCCCGGCGGCGAGTCGCAGGGTTGGAAAGACTGACGACTCTACCGACTCGTCGCCGCCGAACGTCCGGCCCTCTTCAAAGATGCCGCCGCCCGCCTGCCGGCGCACCTCGACGGTCTGCGTCGTCTCGTCAATCAGCCAAAGCTCGCGCACGCCGAGCGCCGCGTACGTCTCCGCCTTCGTGTTCCGATTGTAGAAGGCCGAACCCGGCGAAATGACTTCGATAACAAGGTCAGCCGTCTCCCTATATTTCGGATCAAACCGCGCCTCAAGGTCGGCCGAGACATAGAACAGGTCGGGCTCAAGGTACGTCCGCGCGCTCGTCCAGATGGCCGCGCGAGGGACGTAAAGGCTGCCCCTGTCATTTGTCTCTATCAGGTGAGTTGTTATGACTTGGTTGAGGCGTTTGACAACGTAGTCGTGCGTATATTCGGGAGGTGGTGACAGGTAGAGGACTCCGGCAATGAGTTCGAGCTTCGACCGGTCTGGCGGGTCAGGAAGTTGCCAAAACTCCTCAAGCGTGTAGGTCTTGACCAGCGGCGAGGTGATTATTCGGTTGCTCATCGAAAAGCCTCCGGTCGCCAAGTCTAGCACCGTACCGGAGGGCATCGACGGCCAATTTAGCTGTCGCTGACGTGCGGTGGTGCGCAAACATTAGACTTAAGGGGGGTTGCAACATTTGCGGCGTTTTCACGGCAGCGCGGGGGGCGTTTGGGGCGTCTAAGTCTCGATATGCGTGGAAGGGCAAGCCATTTTGTTATCTTTTTTGTGATCCTCGCGGCGCTGGCCGTCGGGCTCGTCGTGTTGATGACGAAGCGTTCGAGGTCGCGCGAGGCGTCGCCGGTTCTGGCGGCGGCGGAGGCGCCCGCGCCCGCGAAGCGGAGCCTGCCGCCGCTCCCGCAGCGTCCGCTCTCGCCGCGTCTGAAGTCTCTGCGCCAGCGCGCGGCCGAGGCCGCCTCGCGCGAGCGCGGGCTCGAATGGCGCGGCGAGGTCGGGATGACCGAACTGTCGGGCTGGGAGTACGGCACGCGCACGAAGGAGGTCGCGGACGTGCTCGCCACGGACGACCTGAAAGGCTTGAGCCGTCTGGCAATCGCGGGCGGGATGCTGCCGGAGGGCACGGACCTCGCCGCGCTCGCCGTCAGCTTCACGGCCGCGACCGCCGGGGCCACCTACTCGCCGCTCGACAAGCAGGTGCTTCTCGTCGCCGAACGCGGCGGCCCGCGCGACACGGGGCTGCTCACGCACGAGTTCGTCCACGCGCTGCAAGACCAGCACTTCGACCTGCTGCGGATGATGCTCGCGCGCCCCTTCAGCTTCGACCGCGAGGAGGCGTCCTTCGCGCTCGTCGAGGGCGACGCCGTGAGCGTCGAGCGCAGGGTGATGCGCGGCGAGGCGTGGGTCAAGCGGCCGCTCGAAGACGTGACGCGCGAGGAGGACGAGCGCTTCGCCTCGTACCGCAAAGGCATCGGCGCGTTCTTCCCGCCGCTGCTCACGGAGACTTTCATCTTTCGCTACCGCGACGGCCTGCGCTTCGTCGAGACGATGAGGCGCGCGCGCCCCGCCGTCAGTCTGGACGAAGTTTTCCGGCGGCCTCCCGTCTCATCCGAGCAGGTCTTGCACCCGGAGAAGTATCTGGCGGGCGAGACGCCGCGCGAGGTCGAGGCGGACGTGAAAGGCTTCGCGGACGAAGGATGGGGATTGACGGCGACGACGCCGCTCGGCGAGATAGGCGTGCGCGGGCTTTTGATGGCCGGCGTCACGACCGACGAGGCGAAGCGCGCCGCCGCCGGCTGGGGCGGCGACCGCTCCTTCGTCTTCGAGCGCGAGGGGCGCGCGCCGCTCTTCGTCTGGCGCACGGTCTGGGACACGCCGCGCGACGCGCAGGAGTTTTTCCGCGCCTACAACGAGATGATGCGCCGACGCGCCGCGCCCGCCGAAGCGGACGCAGACGCCGAGGCCGTGCGCGCCTGGCGCGATGGCGAGGCGTTGACGCGCGTGCGCGTCGAAGGCGACTCGGTGACGGTCGTCCGCGGCGCGGAGGCCGACTCGGCCGACGGGCTCCGACTCGCGCTCGGGCGCTAGTGCCGGGCCGGGGCCAAAGTCTTATCGGAAAATCCCGGTTTTTAGCGTGAGGCCCTTGTCGCGGGCATCCGTCGGGAGTATGCTCTGGGCGAAACGGCTCTCCCCAGGGCCTCTAACCTTCTCCGAGGAAGCGCACCATGAAAAACATCAAGTCCTCTGGATTGGGGATTCTCTTCACCATCCTCTTCGCCGCGGGCTTCGCCCCGGTCGCCGCGCGCGCGGACATCAACGACATACGCGACACGCGCGTCATCTCGGCGCGCGCAGGTCGCGTCAACCTCATCACGGGCGACGCGCGTCTGCGCCGCGCGGGCTCGCTCGAATGGCGCGCGCTGACGGCCGAAGACGAGCTGAAGAGCGGCGACACGGTCACTGTCGCCAGCGGGCGCGTCGAGATTCTGCTCAACCCCGGCTCTTACTTCCGCGCGGCCGCCGGCGCGGAGTTCACGCTGGCCGCGGCCGAGCTTGACGATCTGCGCGTCGAGCTGGCGCGCGGCAGCGCCGTCGTCGAGGCGATGGGCTACGGCGACAACGACCTCTCGATCACGGTCTCGACGCCGCGCTCGAACGTGCGCATCCTGCGCACGGGCGTCTACCGCATCAACGCGTCGGCGGATGGCACGGCCGAGCTTGCCGTCTCGGACGGGCGCGCGCTGCTCGGCGAGACGCTGGTCAAGGGCGGGAAGGTCGCGCGCGTCGGCGCGTCGGGCGTCGAGGTGGCGAAGTTCGACAAGAAGGAGCGCGACGAGCTAGACCTCTGGAGCCGCGACCGCGGCAAGGAGCTGGCGAAGGCTAACGAGAAGCTCCAGCGGCGCACGCTCAACACCGTCTTCGCGCGGAACAGCTTCGAGAACATGTTCGGCGGGTACAGCCGCGGCTTCTGGTTCTTCGACGCGCGGGCGCGCTGCTACACCTTCGTCCCGTTCGGTTACGGCTGGCGCTCGCCCTACGGCTACTGGTACGGGACGGGCGTCATAATTTATCCGAACCCGAACGGCGGGTGGAACTGGCCGGGTCAAACGCCCGGCGGCTATTCTCCGGGGACGAACGGCGGCGGCTCGAACCCGTCGGGCGGCGGTTACCCCGGCGGCGGCGGCGGTGGTGGTGGCAACACCGGCGGCATGGTTCCGGTTCGTCCCTCGTCCGGCGACGTGATAGAGCGCACGCCGGTCGCGCCGCGCACCGAACCGCGCTCCGTGGACAGACAGCCGCGCCGCGACCAGCAATAAGAGACGCGCCGGCCGAAACGTAAGCGCCGGAAACAGAGTCGGTCTTTCAGAGCTTCGCCCCGCCAGCCGCTTCGGCGCGCCGGCGGGGCGAACTCTTTTTTACTTTCCTCTGATTTACTTTCCTCTG
>JBEVKV010000418.1:0-6549 GCA_040509515.1 Pyrinomonadaceae bacterium
GTCTCGCGCCCGTTTCACAGACGGTCATCGCCTGTAAATACTTGAAAGTAAAACACTTAAAGCTTCACTTTAAGTTTCCTGAAGTTTTCCACAGGGCTGTGGAAAACTCTGTGGAAAACCTTCAAAGGTCTTCCAAAACAGGGCTTAAAAGGGAAGTTTTACAACATCTTCCGGCGGTTGGTTCAACAGTTAGCTTGAGCAAACCACGGAGGAGAACTGTACTTTTTTAATTCAGCCGCTTTCTCTCGGGTTAGGCTGAAGGCGAGAAGGTCATGAGCACAATTTACGAGAACAGAATTTGGAACGACATCCTTCTCGCAGTCGAGAAGCGGCTGAATCGTCAGAGCTTTGAAACGTGGATACGACCAATCCATTTTGAAGGCTACGACGAGGCCGGCCATGTGCTCCACCTTCGCGCTCCGAATCATGTGGTTAAAGATTGGGTTAGCTCAAACTACTCCGATGTTCTGGAGGCTTCGTTGTCGGAGCTTAACCTGGCCGACTACCAAGTCGATTGGACGGTCGATGAGGACGCGCAGACTCCCGGCTCGATTTCCGACAAAGAGATTGACACCCTCGGGACGCTCGATTTAGAGAAACAGCCCGTAAACACCTCGCCGAAGAACACCTCTTCGAGCCTCTTCTCCTTATTAGAGGCCGCAGAGTCCGACGGTCTGACCCCGGGCGCGACGACCTTCGTCGACATAGAGCCTCTGGAGTATTCTCTCAACCCGAAGTGTGCGTTCGGGACTTTCGTCGTCGGTTCCTGCAACCAGTTCGCGCACGCCGCGGCGCTGGCCGTCGCGGAAGCGCCGGGAAAAACTTACAACCCGCTCTACATCTACGGGGGCGTCGGTCTGGGCAAGACGCATCTCGTCCACGCCATCGGCCACGCCGTCAAAGAGCGCAATCGCTACCTCCGCCTCTCCTACATCTCGGCGGAGAAGTTCATGAACGAGCTAATCAACGCGATTCGTTACGACAAGACGCAGACTTTTCGTGAGAAATATCGCTCGATTGATGTCCTCTTGATGGACGACATACAGTTCATGGCCGGTAAGGAGCGCACGCAGGAGGAGTTTTTTCACACCTTCAACGCCCTCTACGACGGCCAGAAACAGATCGTCATCACTTCGGACTGTCCGCCGCGCGAGATTCCGACGTTGGAAGAGCGTCTCCACTCGCGTTTCGAGTGGGGCTTGATCGCCGACATCGAGCCGCCCGACCTCGAAACAAAAGTCGCCATCCTCAAGCGTAAAGCCGACCTCGACGGCGTCAGCCTGCCGGACGACGTGGCCTTCTTTATCGCGAGCAAGGTCAAGAGCAACATACGCGAGCTCGAAGGCTCGCTGGTGCGGCTGATTGCAATCTCCTCTCTGCGCGGGTTGCCAATCTCCAAGATGCTCGCGCAGGACGCCATCCGCAACATCGCCGAGGACGACCAGCCGGCGGGGATAACCATCGAGCAGATTCAACGCGCGGTCGGTGGTCACTACAAGCTACGCGTAGACGACCTGAAGTCGAAAAACAACTCGCGGCAGATTGCGGTGCCCCGGCAGGTGGCCATGTACCTGTGTAAACGTTTGACGAAACACAGCTTCCCCGAGATAGGGCGGGAGTTCGGCGGGAAGCATCACACGACCGTTATTCACTCCGTGGAGAAGATCGAGGCGCTTGTTTCCAAGGACCAGAATTTCCACAGGATAGTGAGTGACATTATGGATAATCTTTGCAAGTAGTTAGCTCACTTTTAGGTGAATTATTTTCCACAGGCCAGATTTCCAGTAAACTCTGTGATTTCAACTATTTAACTAAAAGTTTTCCACATTTCCACAGGCACGCTCGATAAGTGGCCTGTGGAAATGTGGAAAACTTTTTCTTCGAGTTCTTTTTCCACACAGAGGCAGAGTTTTCCACAGCGATTTCCACAGCCCCTGTGGAAAACAATTCTATTGACTGCAACACTTAAGTGGGTTTTCCACATTTCCACAGGCCCTACTACTACTACTAGATATATATATAAGGTGTTTAATTAGAGTAAATAGGAAAAGCGTCGCCGGCAGGATTACTTCAAAGCCTTTAAAGGCTATCATGCGATTTGAAAAGTTTAATCCCTCAGAGGAGTTTAAAAATGGAGTTCACTATCAGCAAGACCTCTCTCCAGAAAGAGCTGGGTCTCGTACAGGGTACGGTAGAAAAGAAGAACACGATTCCGGCTCTCTCCAACATCCTGATCGAATCGGTCGGGGAAGGCACGATACGCATCACGGGAACCGACCTCGACGTGACGCTGCGCTGCGAGACCGAGGCCGAGATTAAGACTCCGGGCTCGATGTGTGTGGGCGCACGCAAACTCTTCGACATCGCGCGCGTGCTGCCCGACGCCCCCGTCAGTTTTCGGAAGGAGGAGAATAACTGGGCGACGGTCAAGTGCGAGCGCTCCAACTTCCGCATCGCCGGCATCGACAAGGATAACTTCCCCGAAGTCCCGAGCTTTAAGTCCGCCCCCGTGAAACTGCCCACGGGCGTCTTCAAGACCCTCATCGACCGCACGATCTTCGCCATCACGCTGGAGGAGTCGAGGTACACGCTCTCCGGCGCGAAGTTCATGCTGGGCAAGACGGGCGCGCGGATGGTGACGACCGACGGCCACCGTCTGGCCTACGTCGAGCGCAAGGATTTGGGCGAGGGCACCCCCTCCGAAGAGATTGACGTGCTCATCCCGCGCAAGACTCTCGCGGAACTCACAAAGCTCACCTCGTCTTTCGAGGGCGAGATCGGCCTCGGCGCAGACGAGAATCACATCTATTTCGAGGTCGGCCCGCGCCTCCTCATCTCGCGCACGCTGACGGGACAGTTCCCAAACTACGAGATGGTGATGCCGAAGACGAACGACAAGAGGGCGGAGTTCGACTCGGCGCAACTCGGGCAGGCCATACGCCGCGTGGCGCTGATGGCCGACGACCGCTCGCACGCCGTCCGCTTCCACCTGAAGCCCGGCAGCCTCGACATCAGCTCGCAGACGGCCGAAGAGGGCGAGGCGCGCGAAACCGTCACCACCGAGTACGCCGGCGACGAGACCGAAATCGGCTTCAACGCCGCCTACCTTCAGGATTTTCTCAACGTCCTGAGCGACGGCTCGGTCGCCTTCGAGTTCAAGGACGGCAACTCTCAGGCGCAGCTCAGCCCCGCCTCCGACGACGGATACGACTACCGCTACGTTGTCATGCCCATGCGCCTCTGACCAGCGCGAGCCTTAAAACCCGCAATCCCGCGTCCGATTCGAGCAGCGTATGTTAAAATTTAACGTATGCTGCTCGAATCTATTGAGGTTCACAATTTCAGAAATTTGAGCGGCGAAATCTTCTGGGGCAAGGGCCTCAACGTCGTCTACGGCGAGAACGGGCAGGGCAAGACCAACTGGCTCGAAGCCATCTACCTCCTGGCAACCGGCAAATCCTTCCGCACGCAGCGGCCGCAAGAGGCGATACGATTCGGCGAGAGCCTGTGCGTCGTCCGCGGGCGCGTGGCGCGCGCGCGCGACGTACACAGGGACTTGCAGGTGACGCTTCAGGGAAGCTCGAAAACGCTCTCGCTCAACGGCAAGCGTGAGACGGTCGCGAGTTACCTGAGCCAACTGCACGTCGTGCCCTTCACGGCCGACGAGCTCGAAGTGGTGCGCGGCGGGCCCGAGGCGAGGCGCAGATTCTTAGACCGTGGGGTGGTCTCTCTCCACCACAGCTACGTCCAGACGCTGGCCGACTACCAGCGCGTGGTCAAGCAAAAGAACCGACTCCTCCAAGACCTCTCCGAATCGGAAACAAACCTCGAACACGCGCGCGACCTGATCGAGCCGTGGAACGAGCAGATTGTGCTCCTCGGCGCGACCATCCACCGCGCCCGCCGCGACTACGTCGAACGCCTCAGGGAGAGTCTCCAGCAACGCCTGTTCGAGCGTGAGGAGGTCACGATTCGACACGTCTCGGCGCTCGAAGGGAAGGGTGACCTCGGAGATTACGAATCGCTCCTGAGGGAGCGTCTGCGCCTGCGGCTACAGGCCGAAATAGCATCCGGTTACGCCCTCATCGGCCCACACCGTGACGAGCTGGAAATCCTCTTCGACGGCCGCGACATACGCACTTACGGGAGTTCCGGTCAGCAGCGTAGCGCGTTGATTCTACTTGACTTAGCGGCAATTTCGGTGTATTATTCGTGGCACAATGAGTATCCGCTTTTCCTGATGGATGATGTGGATGCGGAACTGGACAAAAGGCGTATCGGTCATTTACTGGAATACCTCGAAGGGCGCACGCAGACCTTCATCACGACCTCCAAAAATGACCTCATCAGGGGGCTCGCCGCGCACGCGCAGTTGATCGAAGTGAAGGGTGGTGCGGTCGACGCCGCCGGCCGGGCCGAGCAGGAAAGAACAATCGTTAAGTCCGCCGAAAGCATCTAAATTCCATCATCCGTCTGCTTTCACGAAGCCGGAAATTCGGTATAGGCGATATAGATATGCACGAAGAGGAGATCACTTTGCCGACAGCAACTTTAACAAAGAAGAAGAACGATTCTTATACCGCGACTTCGATCACAGTTCTTGAGGGGCGCGAGGCCGTGCGCAAGCGTCCGGCCATGTACATCGGCTCGACGGGCGAGATGGGGCTGCACCACCTCGTCTACGAGGTCGTCGACAACTCGGTGGACGAAGCCCTGGCCGGCTTCTGCGACACGGTCGAAGTCTTCATACACCTCGACAACTCGATTACGGTCATCGACAACGGCCGCGGCATCCCCGTCGATTACCACAAGCAGGAGAAGAGGTCTGCGGCCGAGGTCGTGATGACCAAGCTCCACGCCGGCGGAAAGTTCGACTCGAACGCCTACAAGGTGTCGGGGGGCTTACACGGAGTGGGCGTCTCTTGCGTAAATTTCCTCTCTGAGACGCTCCGACTCGAAATCTGGAGGGACGGGGCGACTTACGAGCAGGAATACGTCAGAGGGATTCCTGCGAGCAAACTGGAGATGACGGGTAAGACCCGCCGCCGGGGCACCAAGATTACCTTCAAGCCCGATTCGGAGATTTTCGAGGTCACCGAGTTCAGCTTCGACAAACTCTCCGAGCGCCTCCGCGAAAAGGCGTTCCTGAACAAGGGCATCCGCATCACCATCAAGGACGAGCGGCAGGAGCCCGAGCGTTCGCACGAGTTCTACTACCGTGGCGGAATCGCGGAGTTCGTCAAGCATCTCAACAAGAACAAAACGGTTCTTCACGATAAGCCGGTTTACTTTGAAAAAACGGGGGACTCGCTCTCGGTCGATGTCGCCATCCAGTATAACGACGCGTACGACGAGAAGGTCTATTCCTTCGCCAACAACATCAACACCGTCGATGGCGGCACGCACCTCTCGGGCTTCCGCTCGGCGCTGACGCGCACCATCAACGCCTACGCGCAGTCCTCGGGGCTGGCCAAGAACTTCAAGACGGCCCTGTCCGGCGACGACGTGCGCGAGGGACTGGTCGCGGTCATCTCCGTCAAGCTGCCGCAGCCGCAGTTTGAGGGACAGACCAAGGGCAAGCTCAACTCCGACGTGAAAGGCGCGGTCGAGTCTTTCCTCAACGAGCGCCTGACCGAATATTTCGAGCAAAATCCCACGGTGGCGAAGAAGATAGTGGGCAAAGCGGTGGACGCTGCGCGGGCGCGCGATGCCGCACGCAAGGCTCGCGAAATCGTCCGCAAGGGCGCGATGGGCTCGACGATGCTGCCCGGCAAACTCGCCGACTGTCAGGAGAGAGACCCCGCGCTATGTGAGCTTTACATTGTAGAAGGAGATTCAGCCGGCGGGAGTGCCAAGCAGGGGCGTGACAGGAGGTTTCAGGCTGTCCTGCCGCTAAAAGGTAAAATCTTGAACGTCGAGAAGGCGCGTTTTGACAAGATGCTCAGCCATAGCGAGATTAAAACGCTGATTACAGCTATGGGGACGGGTATCGGCAAGGACGACTTCGACGTTAACAAGCTTCGCTACCACAAGGTCATCTTCATGACCGACGCGGACGTGGACGGCTCACACATCCGCACGCTCCTCCTGACCTTCTTCTACAGGCAGATGCCGGAGTTGATTGAGTCGGGACACATCTTCATCGCGCAGCCACCGCTGTTTAAAGTAAAACGGGGTAAGAAGGAAGAGTACATCAAGGACGAGCGGTCGATTGTCCGCTACCTCATGCGTCAGGCGACGAGCGATATGAAGGTCACTTCCTCAGGAAACAGCGTCATCGAGGGGCGTGAGCTGGCGCGTTCCCTGGAGCAGATGGTCGAGCTAAACCGTTACTGTGAAAAGCTTATCAGGAGGCTCGGCAACGACGAACGTCTGTTGCACATCCTCCTCGAAGCTTTCGGGGGACACGGCGGCGTCCTGACAAAGGAGGGCGCAACCCTCAAGGGGATTTTCCAGGATAACGAAGGGGAACAGATCGGACGCGTCGAAGCGGCGATGGCGGCGGCGGGCTACAAGACCGAACTCGCTCCAGATGAGGAGCACGGGCTG
>JBEVKV010000419.1:0-18067 GCA_040509515.1 Pyrinomonadaceae bacterium
GCCTCACTCCCTTCTCGAAGGAAGGCGGCGCTCCAGCCACGTCAGTACCACCCGGAGGGTTTCGTCCCGCTCCGTGTCGTTCAACAGCTCGTGATACCCGCCCTCGACGATGTGCAGTGTCTTGTCCTCGGAGGCGATGGCCTTGAATAACTCCCGGCTGCCCTCGGGGTCTGTGTAGGTGTCGGCGGTGCCGTGCAGCGCCAGCGTCGGCACGCGCCATTCGGGGTAGAAGCCCGGGTTGTCTTCGAGCAGCTTCAGCGCGGTGGCCGCGAGCAGCATCGGCGCCCTCCCGCGGTAAATCAGCGGGTCGTTCTCCACGAGCTCAAGCTCTTCGCGGATGCGGGAGAGGCCGCCCAGTGCCGCCGGCGCTTCCGGGGCCAGCAGCGTCGGGCCGACGGCGGCCAGCACGTTCACCACGAGACGCTTCCAGGTCGGCACTTCCTTTCTGAGGAAGGGACTGCTGAGGACTACGCCGCTCAGATTGCTCTGGTCGCGTGCGACGCTCGCGACCGTCACGAGTCCCCCGAGGGAGTGCCCGAGCGCGAAGACCGGCAGCCGATGCTCGCGCAGCTTGCGTCTGGCGGCGAGGTGGTCTTCCACAGCCCGGCCGAGGTCTGTGACCGCACGCCCGCCGGGCGAGCGGCCGTGCCCGCGCATGTCGAAGGCGTAGACGCTGACTCCCGCGTCCAGCAGGTGAGGTATCAACCGGCTGTAGCGCTCGACGAAGCGCTCGGCGTACTCCCCGAAGCCGTGCTGGAGCAGCAGCACCGCCCTCGGCTCGGGGGCCTGCCATGCGTAGCCCGCCACCCCCCTGCCGATATCCCAGGGCTGGTAACGAATCGTCAGAGCGCCGGGGGCGTCACTGCTCATCTGAGACCGCCGTTCAAAACCTTAAACTTCGTAGCAGAGCGGCCCGGGTATTCATCGAAATACTGCTCGGGCCGCCGCCCGGTCTTGCTGATCTCTACATACAAGACCGTATACATTCGTTTACGGTTCACGTCCCCGCACTTTCTTCAAAAGATGCGGATGTCGCCGTCACGTTCATCCCAATGAGCGCCGTGCATAGTATCAAGCCTGCTTTAGCTTGAGCTTTGTTCCGTCCGCGATTGAGATAGCCCAGTCACCGGGGGCATCTTCGCCGAATTCACTGGAGAAGATTAACATCTCGCCGTCTGTTCCTTTGTAGGTATCATCCCAACGCAATTGATGGTGCCAAACCACGTTGCCGGCCGTGTCGATACGTGCGGCCCCACTCTCGTAAAGAAGAATGAACCCGCCGGTGATCGGCTCAACGCGTAGCTGATAAAAGCCCTGATCCTCGTTAGCTTCTCTGCGGAGCCGAAGTATTTCAGTAATCGACCGGCTCCGGGCATCCACGAAGACTACGGAGTACAGACCGACTATTGCCGCAAACGATCTGCCGTCGTCCCCCGGGATGCACAGTAGCTCGCCGACGAATTTCGTCCTTCCAGCGCCGTCAGGCACCACATGAATCGGGGCGAAGTTGGCGAAGGTGACCTCTTTGCCGAACGCGCGAACGGACACGTCGAACGGTAGCGCCCTCACGTTAGGAGAGGCCCGCATAAGAACAGGCGTACCGTCGGGGAGGGTCAACGTGGCTTCGCCATCGATTAGCTCAAGTCGCGAGACTTCAAACATTATCGCACGGTACCTCCAAGAGCCCTGATGGCGTTCCCAAGCGCACGGTCGTTGGTGACGAGGGGCAGTTGCGATTCGAGTGCTTGGGCGCCGATGATTCCGTCCCCAAACCTGCCGCGCGCGGCAGGCAACATGCCCCGAATGCTAATTCTCGTATTAAGAGAAGGCACCGTCCCCAACACTTCAAGGGAATCAAGATTACGCGGCACGCCTCTCAGCCCCCTACCTGTGCTAACGGCGTTTCTCAGTTCAGGTCTCGTCACATAGGAGACCACGGGTTGTTCACCGGCGAGGATTCTGCCGGCCGCCGTCGGATCTGCCTTTAGATGTGGGACTACATTGCTATCGACCAAAACTCGACCGGCGGCAACGTCGGCCTCGCCGAGCGCCCCTCGGACTACTCCCCGCTCCGTCAACTGTACCGCCGTCAGCCCGCCTCTACCTACAAGACCATATATGAGACTCGCCCCATCTATGGAGGCCGAATAGAAGGAGCCGAGCGCCCGCTCGGGCTGGCCCGTGTGGTTGTAAAAAACAAGCCGCCTCAGTCCGTTCCACACGGGGACGATGTCATGCCAGGAAGCTGCCAGGTCCGGCGGCCTCAGGTCGAGGGTGACAGACTCCCTTGAGAAGATGTGAGGATTATCGGTGGGGTTTCCCGACTCGTCCACCTCCCATATCTGATTGTTCTCGTCTTTGCCATGCTTTTCGTCCTGACCGCTTTCGTCACGCGGCTTCTGACGGAAGTGACCCGACGGGTCAACCCACTTCAGCGGGTTATTGAGCACGTAGGCGTAGAGGTTTAAGGTCTGGGGGTTGTAGGATTTCCCGCCGAAAGTGTCGGCCGACGTAAACCGTCCCTGCGAAGTGGCGAAGTACCGCGCCCGCGCGTAATCGAGCTGGGTCTCCTCATCGTGTTCGAGGTGCGCCCATCTCTTTCTGTCGCCGTCAATTCGACCGTAGCCGCGTTCTGTACTCCTCGCGCCTGCGCCGGCACTAATCTTTTCGCCGAACGGCAGGTAGTCATACCTCGACACCGCCGACAGGCTCCCCGTCTGGTCAACGGCCATCCGCGGGGTGCCGAGATGGTCTGTGACGAGCCAGCGCAAGTCGGCCGTCGTGCTCGCCGCCCCCGTCCCCCACGCCTCGACCTCGACGAGCCGGCTCCTGCCCGCCAGCGCGCCGTGAATCAGCACCCGCACCTTCGAGGTCACGACCGCCGGGAAGGTGAACTTCCGCCACACCTTGTTATTGCCAGACACACTCCCGCCCGGCACCGTCGCCCACGCCGCGCCCGTCCAGTACTGCACCTCGAACGAGGTCACGCCGTACTGCGTAAACGTCATCGATTCGGTCGGCTCCGACGGGTTGGACGTGGCGTCCTGAAGGGTGAAGACGTCCACCTCGTCGATGCTCTTCTCGCCCGAGAACTCCACCTGCGCCCAGTCCGGGTAGGCGTCGTTCGTCCCGTCGCGCCAGCCGCCGTCGTGCTCCCAGCCCGTCCCCTTGCGGTCGCCGTTGTTGATCCCGTTGACGGGGAACGTCATGCCGGGCAACTCCGTGTCGGGCGTCGTCGACGACGCGCTCGCCTGCCCGCCCTGAGAAGAGTGTGCGAAGTTGACGCGCGACGCCTCCCACGCCTCGACTTCGGCGATGCGCGCCACGCCGTCCACACCGGCGCTCACCATGACCCTGATCTTGTCCGTCGTGAGCGCCGGGAAGGTCACCTTCCGCCACAGCAGGTTATTCCCCGAAACGCTGCCGCCCGGCACCGCCGCCCACGCCGCGCCCGTCCAGTACTGCACCTCGAAGGCGGTCGCCCCGTACTGCGTGAAGGTCTGCGCGGCCGTCGGGTCGGACTGCGTCTCGTAGGCCGGGTAGTCGGCGAGGGTGTAAACGTCCACCTCGCCGATGGTCTTCGCCCCGGCGAAGCTTATCTGCACCCACGTCGGGAGCCCCGCCGCGTCGCGCCAGTAGCGGTCGCCCTGCGGGCTGACGTAGCGGCGGCCGTCGTTGGCGTAAGCGGGCTGGAAGGAGAGCCCCGCGAAGACGCCGTCCGCCGTGTAGTTCTGCGCAGTGGCGGTCGCGCCCGCCGAGGCCAGCGCGACGTTCGTACGCGACGCCCCGCCCTCGGCCGTCACCAGCAGTTCGCCCGAGCGGTACCCGTACTCCTTCAACGGCTGCGAGGACGAGGCGCCGGCAGCGTACTCGGCCAGCAGCTCACCGCCCATCCCGTAGATTTGCCACACCTCGGCCGCCACGCCCGCCTTCCTCTTCACCCGCAGGCCGTCGGCGTCGTAGGTATATGCGGCCGTCTGCGTCTGCCCGGCGAGGAACTGCGCCGAGGTCATCCGCCCCTCGGCGTCGTAGGCGCGTGAGCCCCCGCCGCCTTCCCCGCCCTGATAAGTGTCGGTCGTGAGGTTGCCGGCGGGGTCGTAGGTCATCTGTCCGGGCTGCCCGGCGGGCACGCCCAGCCTGTTCGTCTGCGCGTCGACGCTGAACTGCGGCTCGGGGATGGAGTAGCCGGGGTTCTGGCCGTAGACCTGTGTGGCGTCGGCGTCTATCGTGCGGTTGCCCCAGCGGTCGTACTTGAAAGCCTGCTTGAAGGCGGGCGTCGGGTTCCCGCCGCTGACGTATGCGTTCTCGCTCACGGACTCCAGACGGTTGAGCGCGTCGTAGGTGTAAGTCTGGAAGGAGGACGAGAAGGCGCCGGCCGCCCCGGGCGTGTAGCCGGCGTTAGGGTTAAGCGGGACGGCGTGCTCGCTGCACTGGAGGTTGCCGTTGTTGTAGATGTCGCTCGCCTTCCACTGGCAGTCGCGGTCGTAGTAGTTGACCAACGCCCCGCGGTTCCACTCCCACTGGTCGTTCGCCCATGAGACGGTGCTCAGCCGGATGTCGTAGAGCTGCCCGCGCGGGTTGTAATGCAGCTTGTGGTAGAGCGGCACCTGCGTGCCGAACTTCTCTTGCCTCATCCCGCCCAGTTCGTCGTAGGAGACCTGCGAGGCGTACGTGCGTTCGACGCCGTCGCCGAGCGTGCCCTTGAAGGCCGGCTGCCCGCCGCCGTCGCCGAGACGGCCCGCGTCGTCGTACCGGTACTCGACGCTGTGAAGCGAGGGGTATGTCAGCTTGGTGATTCCCCCGGCCAGATTGTATTCGAGGCTGGTGACGTATGCCGGAGCCTGCTCCCAACTGGTGCCGTTCCAGAACCTCTGCGTCTGCTTCTGCGGCCGCCCCGCCGCGTCGTAGCTGTCGAAGGCGGTCTGCGCGCTCTGGAAAGTTTCGTTCTTCCAGAGACGCCCGAGCCCGTTGGCGCCCTCCGCCGGGTTGTCGTAGAAGTGGCCGACCGCGGGAGTCGCGGCCGTCGCCCCGCCGGGCGTGTAAGTGGCGGTGACGTTGCGGTTCAGCGCGTCGTAGCCGTAAGTGGCTATCGTGCCCCGCGCGTCGATGCGTTTGGTCAGATTGCCGTTCGCGTCGTAGACGTAGCCCGTAGACCACTGGCTGTTGTTCGCGCCCGAGGTCGAGTCGGTCAGCGCGGCGAAGTCGCCGCCGCCCGGGTCTGGGGTGAAGGCGGCCTGCTCCGGGCTCTTCGCGCGCACAAGTCTCCCCATCGAGTCGTAGGCGAAGAATCTCTCCTGATCACCCTGCTTCACCCTGCGGAGATTCCCGAGGGCGTCGTAGTCGTAGATGGTGCGATAGCCGGCCGCGGGAGTCGGGACGCCGGGGGCCGCGTTGAACGAGACCGCCCCGATGCCCGGGTACTTGGCCGAGTCGTCGGGAGTCACTTCCCAGACTTCCCTGAGCCGGCCGAGGGCGTCTATTTCGCTAATCCGCTGCCTGTCCGTCTGGTCGGTGACGAGGACGCGGCTGCCCCTGTAATCGGTTCGCACACGGGCGCCGTCGGGCATGGTCGTCACCTTCGCCACACGGCCCAGCGCGTCGTACTCCATTTCAGTTCGTCTGGCGTTTGACCACCCCGTCGGCGTGAGCGGGGTCGCGCCGCCCGCGGAGCGGTAAGGCATGGAGGTGCGCGCGACCCGGCCCAGCGTGTCGTACTCCGTATCCGCGTGGAGCCACGGCTTCGCCGGGTCGGAGTTCTCGTAGGTGGCCGCGCGGTAGGCCCTCCCGAGCCCGTCGAAGTACTGCTTCGACTCGGTGCGGCGTCCGGCGTCAAGGTCAGCGAGGGTGCGGACGTAGAGGTCGCCCGCCGTATCGCCGTAGTCGAAGTCGGTGCGGCCGCCGTCCGGGCGCACCACGGCCTTGAGGCGGTCGAGCGGGTCGGTGTCGCCCTGCGCGTCCTTGTAGGAAAGGGTCGTAATCTGGCCGTTGGCGTCGGTGGACGAGTAGACCAGCCCCGTGTAGAAGTCGTAGACGGTCGTGGAGGTCAACTCGGCCGCCGAGCCGTGAGCGCCGGTCGGGTCGGGCTTCGGCGACCTGTTGGCGGTCGGGAAGGCGAAGGTGTTCGGCGTGTACGTGCCGCCGCACGCGGGGCCGTTGCAGAAGGAGTCGAGGTAGCTGACCTCGGAGACATTTTGCTTCGCGTCCGAGGAGAACCGGACGTTGCCGAGCCGGTCGTACTGCGCGTGCGTCTCCGGCCATGAGTTCGTCGTGTCGAGCCAACTCTTCGACGTGGTCGCGTTGCCGCGCGGCGCCGCCCCGAGGTCGTCCCACTGGGGCGCGGAGCTGCAATTGATCGGGGTCTCGACCGTCCCGCACTGCAGCAGCGGGTAAGTCGCCTCGTCGTAGCGCGTCTCGCTCTTGGCAACAAGCGTCTCCGCCCCGGTCGTTGTGTTGACCGCGTAGACCTGCCGCGCCCGCGGCAACCCGCGAAGGCTCGCGCCGACGGCGGGGTCTACGTCGGCGTTGACGTAAGGCACGTCGTCCACGTAATCCGTGTGGGTGTGCCGCACGGCGTACGGCGGGGCGGCGCCCGAGCCGTAGTCGTACTCCCACGAGTCGATGCGGTTCCCGTACTGGTCGTTGGCGGACTTTTGCCTCGTGACCTGATTCGTATCGGCCAGCGTGGTCTTGGTCTCGCTCAGGTAAGTATCCTGCGGGCGTGGCTCGGTGGACAGGTTGGTGATGCCGACGGGAACCGTATGCGGATAGTCCGTGTAAGTGTTCTCGACCCGCCGCAGGAGCGTGCGGGGGCCGCCGCCGGTGCTGAACACCTCCGTCTTCGCCACGCGCCCCGCGCTCCCGCCCTCGTACCACGGCTGGACGGAGGGACTCGTGAACGCGGCCGGGTTGCCGTTGAAGGTGTGCTCGACATCCGAGAGCCTGTTCCCGGCGGCGTCGTAAGTAATTTCGGAGGTGGGGTTGCCCTTGCCATAGACCGTCTGCGTCGAATAGGCGTTGTCCCTCCCCCCGCCGGGGTAAACGCGCCTCTTCACCACGCGCCTGTATATCTGGTTGTTAATCACGCCCGACGCCGGGTAGTCCGGCGACGCGAACCCGCCCTCGTAGTCGTACTCGATGGCACCGCCCGTCGGCAGCTCGACGCGCGCCAACTCCGCGTACTGGTTGTAAGACAGCTTGTACTTCCTGCCGTCGGGCAGCACCACCTCGGAGACGACCGGCCCGCCGAAGCCGCTCGTCTGGCTGGAGCCGTTCAGTTCCGGGAACAGGTCGTAATACGTGTAGTCCTTGACGGGAATGTCGTAGCGCAGCGCGTCCTTCAGGGAAACCTTCGTGACGCTGATGACGCGGTCTGCGCCGCCGAAGCCCTTGTAGGTGATGACGCCGCCGAAGGTGACCGTCCTGCCCGCCGGGTCGGTTGCCGAGAGTAAAGTGTCGCCCGAGTATTGGAAGGTGACCTTATTCCCGTTGCGATCCCTGATCCACTTCACCAGCCCGTTCTCGACGCGGTAGCGCACCCCGTTCTTCAGCATCAGGTAGCCGGTCGGACGCAGCCGCCGGTACCCGAGCATGATTTCCATGTTGGTGTCGGCGCAGGCGATGTCCTTAATCGGTTGTTCGGAGATGAAGGTGGCGGCGGAGCCGTCCTTCGTGACGAAGACCGTCCCGCGCGCGAACTCCTCCATCCCGAGTCCCTGATGGGCCCTGCCGTCCGTGTACTTGTCGCGGAGCGTGAACTCCGTCCCGTCGGGCGAGATGAAGGTGAGGCGGGTGAGCGTATAGCACTGGGGCGTCTGGCTGAAGGGCGTCGGGTCGGGGTGCTTGTCGCGGGATTGGCGGCCCAGCAGCACGCCCGGGCCCCAGCCCGGTTCAATCGGATTCCAGTCGTTCGGCTCCGGGGAAAAAGTCTCCTGATAGTTATGGTAATTCCCCGGCAGCGTGTACGTCCGCTTGGTGACGGTGCGCCAGTTGCGCTCGATCTTCAGGGTGACCGTGTAGCCGGCTTCGCCACGCCCGCCGACGGTAAGAAGGGGCAGCGCGAAGTTGAGGTTCCCGTTGTACGCGTTGACGTTCTCGAAGCCGCCTATCGGGAATGACCCGGCCGGCGCGCCGGGGGCGATGCCCGAGGGGGTTGAGCTGTCGGTCACGCTGCGCGCCGTGCCGAGCTGCGCGGCCGCCGCGCCCGCGCAGATGACTCCTAACACCGTCGCCGCCAGCGCCCGCCGCACGGCCGCCGAAAACATCCCGCGTGAAGAATTTTCAACTCGTCTCATGATGCCTCTCGCTTTTACAACTCTCGTACGTAATTGATGAATAGTTAGGTGCGCGCGTGGCACGCGGCCGGCCTTATCGCAGTGAAGTGCTACGACCGGCAGCGATTGCTATGGGTTGATTTGTTATTTCGCGTGAGACTAGCGAAGGGGTAAGCCTTGACCGGTAGCTCGCGTGAGTTAAGGAACATCCGAGGAGCAAGCTGAAATTTATATCAGCGGAGCCCTCCTGTCAAAGGAAGCCCTCGCGCAAGGTTAGAGTGGCGCTGCCGCCGAGACCGTCGACGTACGGGCGCTCTCCGCCGCCGTCGCCTTGTCGCTTTTCGGCCGTGTATGTAACATCTGCGCACGCGTGTAATTTGACCCGGCGGCGCTGCCGTCAGACATGTCTTCAAATGGACGGGTGACGTAATGCAGAAGAATTGAACCCGCGCCTTGCAGTGGGCGCAAGTTTTGCGACACGACATTTCCCGCCCGCGGCTCGCCGCCTAGCCCCTCCTTCAAAGCGGGGCCGGCCCGGCGTCCCGCGGACACAAAATCAACTTGCTCACGAGGTCGGAATCGCGCGTGTGCGTTTTCCGCGCCTGACCGCGCACCGCGGCCTCGGAGCTTTGTGGAGGAGACGAGCATGAGCGAAGCGGAACCGCGCGCGAAGGCGTTCGACCTTCGTGCCGTTGACGAGATTATCGCCGGGACGGTGGCACCCGCCGCCGCCGAGGTGGACAGGGCCGGAGCCTTTCCCCGCGCGGCGCTCGACGCGTTCGGGCGGGCGGGACTTCTGGGGCTGGTCAGCTCGCGCGAGGTGGGCGGGCTCGGAGAGTCGCACCGGGCTGCGGCGCAGGTCGTCGAGCGTGTCGCCTCGGCCTGCGCCTCGACGGCGATGGTGCTCTGTATGCACTACGCGGGCTCCGCCGTCATCGAGGCGCACGGGCCACGCGAAGTCCGCGAAGCGGTCGCGCGCGGAGAGCACGTCACGACGCTCGCCTTCTCGGAGCAGGGGTCGCGCAGCCACTTCTGGGCTCCCGTCAGCACGGCGACGCCGGACGAGGGCGGCGTCCGACTCGACGCGCAGAAAAGCTGGATCACCTCGGCCGGCGAGGCCGACTCCTACGTCTGGTCGAGCCGCCCGCTGGAGGCCGAGGGCAACAGCACCGTCTGGCTCGTCCCCGCCGACGCGGCGGGGCTCTCCATCCCGGCGCCGTTCGACGGGCTGGGGCTGCGCGGGAACAGTTCGTCACCCGTGACGGCCGAGGGCGTCCGCATCCCGCGCGCGAACATGCTCGGCCCGGACGGCGGCGGCTTCGACGTGATGATGGGTGTCGTGCTCCCTTACTTCCAGTTGATGAGCGCGGGCTTCTCGACGGGGACGATGGAGGCGGCGACGTTGAAGGCCGCCGCGCACGTCGCCGGCACGAGGCTGGAACACCTCGGGAGTTCGCTGGCCGACCTGCCGACGGTGCGCGCCTACCTCTCGCGGATGCGCATCAAGACCGACATGTGCCGCGCGCTGCTCGGGGACGCCCTGACGGCCGTCGAGACGGGGAGGGAGGACGCCATGCTGCGCGTGCTGGAGGTCAAGGCGGCGGCGGGCGAGGCTTCGACCGAAGTCACGGAGCTGGCGATGCGCGTCTGCGGCGGGGCGGCCTTCCGCAAAGAGGTCGGCGTGGAGCGACACTTCCGCGACGCCCGCGCCGCGACCGTGATGGCGCCGACGACCGACGTGCTCTACGACTTCATCGGCAAGGCCGTCTGCGGCCTGCCCCTCTTCGGTTAAAGAAAGGTGCGAAGACGACGATGAGCGATTCCGACACTCTGCTCATGGGCGCGGTCGCCTACGACCCGAAGGTCGTGACGATCTGGGAAGGCTTCAAAGTTTACTTCTCGCGCCGCGGCCTCGACTTCGACTACGTCCTCTACTCCAACTACGAGCGGCAGGTCGAGTCACATCTGGCGGGACACTTCCACGTCGCGTGGAACTCGCCGCTCGCGTGGGTGCGGGCGCGCCGCCTCGCCGCCGCGCGCGGGATAAAGGTTGAAGCCGTCGCCATGCGCGACACAGACCGCGACCTGACCTCCGTCGTCGTCGTGCGGAACGACTCGGGCGTCGGGTCAATCGAAGACCTGCGCGGCAGGCGCGTGGCCGTCGGCGCAATAGACTCTCCGCAGGCGACGCTCCTCCCGCTCTCGCACCTCAGGGCGCGGGGGCTCGTCGCGGGCGCAGACTTCGAGGTCGTCTATCACGACCTGCTCGGCGGCAAGCACGGCGACCACATCGGCGGCGAGCGCGAGGCGGCGCGCGCGCTGGTCTCCGGCGACTGCGAAGCCGCCTGCATGATCGACGGCAACCACCTCCTCTTCATCTCCGAAGGGACGCTCCCGGCCGGGGCCACGCGCGTGCTGGCGCAGACCGAGCCTTACGACCACTGCAACTTCACCGTCGCCCCGGCAGCTCCCGAGGGGCTTGTGTCGCGCTTCCGCGCGCTGCTGCTGGGGATGTCGTATGACGACCCGGAGGTGCGACCGCTCCTCGACCTCGAAGGGCTCAAGGCGTGGCGCGAGGGTCGGCTCGAAGGTTACGAGGCGCTCGAACGCGCGGTGGACGAGGCGGGATTCTATGACGCGGACGGGAACATCACCATCGACGGTTATCAATATTAAAGACCTCGGGCTCGACCGCGGGGCGTACCTCCTGCTCAAGAGGGCGCTGGCCGACCTGCCGCCCGGCGGGAAGCTCGGCGTCCGTGGGAGCGCCCCCGACCTCGCCGTCCACCTGCGCGGCTGGTGCCGCTCGCAGGGGCACGAGTTCTTCGGGGCGGAGGCCGAAGTTCATGGGTCGAACGAAGCGGACGGGGGCTCGCCTTTGGTGGCGTGGGTCGCACGCGGCGCGGCGGCCGGCGGTCGCTGGCGCGGCGCGGAGACGGCGGGCGGCGCAGACCCGCGTGAGTCCGGGGCGGTGGTCGAACGCCCCCCGGCGCGTTGGGGCTTGGCCGCGCGCGGCGCGTTGGTCGAAGCGGGCGCGCCCGAGTATCACTTCCGGCTCGACTCGAAGGCGCAGGTGTGGGCGGAGAGCGTCCCGCGCCTTTATCAACAAGCGGCCGCCGCGCAGTGGAACCCGGCCACGGCCGTCGAATGGGACGCGCCCTTCGAGCTGCCGCCGGAGGTCGAGTCGGCCGTCGTGCAGGTGATGACCTACCTCGTCGAGAACGAGACGGCGGCGCTGCTCGTCCCCGCGAAGTTCCTCGCGCAGTTGCACCCACACTTCCGCGAGGTCATGCAGCTCCTCGCCATTCAGGTCGCCGACGAGGCGAGGCACATCGAGGTCTTCACACGGCGGGCCACGCTGCGGCGGAAGGAGGCGCTGGGGCTCTCGACCGCGGGCGGGCAGCAGTCACTCAAAACGCTCTTCGACGAGCACGACTTCACGCTCTCCTCCTTCCTGCTCTCGGTGCTCGGCGAAGGCACGTTCCTGAATCTGCTCTGGTTCCTCGAACGTCACGCGCCCGACCCCGTCACGCGGCAGGTCGCGCGGCTCGCCGCACAGGACGAGGCGCGCCATGTGGCCTTCGGCATGGGGCATCTGCAATACGCCATCGCCCTCGACCCGACGCTGAGAGGACGGCTCGCGTCGGCGGCCGTCAGGCGGCACGACGCCTTAGCGCAGACGGCGGGGTTGAACGAGGAGGTCTTCGACGCCCTCGTCATTCTCGCGGCGGGCGGATGGGAGCCGGACGCCGTCGCGGCGGGATTCGAGAAGGTGCAGACCCTCAAGCGAGAGATGACGGCCGACCGAACCAGCCGCCTCGTCAAACTCGGATTCGCTCCCGACGAAGCCGGTGCCCTCTCAAACCTTCACACGCGAAACTTTATGTGAGTAACGCCTCGGCCGAGACGCGCAACCGAGCGAGGAACGCGACGACGCCGCTATTCGAGGCTGAAGAGCCAGATGTTGGCTTCGGAGCGGAGGAGTGTGAAATAGAGTGTGCGCTCGTCGCGCGTGAGGAAGGCGGACTGGGCGACGTGGGGCGGCGCGGAGAAGACGTCGCGGACGCGTTTGGTCGAGGCGTCGAGCGAGTGGATGCGGCCCGCCGCGTGGAAGAGGAGGCGCTTGCCGTCGCGGAGCCAGACGGGTCTGTCGCCGAAGGCCGTGAGCTGTTCGTAACTCTCGCCGTCGAAGTCGTAGACGTAGATGGAACTCTTCGAGTCGGCGCGGTTGATGCGCGACCCGGCGAGCCGTCGTCCGTCCGCCGACCAAGACCACGCGCGGAAGTGCTCGCCCGCCTGCGGGAGCGGCGGAAGTTGAAGCGGCGTCTGCTCCTGCCATGACTTATCCGGCTCGATGACGAAGGGCGCGTGGTCGCGCTGGTTGTAGATGAGGCGGCGGCCGTCGGGCGACCAGACGGGGTAGATGGCGATGGGGCCGGAGGTCGAGGTGAGCTGCGCGAGCCCGGTGCCGTCGGCGTTGATGACCCAGACTTCGTAGCGCCCGCTCCGGTCAGAGTAGAAGGCGATGCGGCGGCCGTCGGGCGACCAGCGCGGGAAGCGGTCGGCATGTTGGTCGTCGGTCAACTGGCGGCGCGCCGTGCCGTCCGCCCTCAGCAGGTGAATGTCCTCCTGCCGTTCGCCCTGCGAGCTGTAGGCCAGCCACTCGCCGTCGGGCGAGAGGTTGGGTGAGACGACGTGCACCGAGCCCTGCGTGACGGCCTCGGGCTCGCCGACGGTCTTCAGCGTCGCGGGGTCGAAGGCGACGCGGTGCAAATTCTCCGTCTCGGTCTTCTGCACGTAGGCCATGCGCGTGCCGTCGCGCGAGAAGCTGAGGTGCTGGCTGTACGAAGAGGGCGTCGTGACGGTCTCGGGTGCGCCCGAGACCTGGCCGGTGCGCTCGTCGAGCGCGACGCGCCAGAAGTTCATGCTGCCGCCGCGGTGGCTGGCGAAGTAGATGTACTTGCCGTCGGGCGACCAGACCGGGTTCCAGTCGAACGCCTCGTCGTTCGTGACCTCGACGGGCGGGCCGCCCGCGGCGGGGATCGTCCAGATGTCGCGCCGCGCGCCGCCGGCCCGCGTGCCCCAGTAGGCGATGCGGTGGCCGTTCGGCGACCAGCTCGGCTGCACGGCGTCTCCGTCAGTCAGCCTGCGCTTCGCGCCGGTCGCCACCTCGACCACCCACAACGCGCTCGGGATGACGCTGCGCGAAGTGGGCTCGGGGAAAGTGTCTTCGCTGACCACCAGCGCCCTGCCGTCAGGCGACCACGAAGGATAGTGACCGAAGTCCGACACGCGCCGCGGGTTCTCGCTCGTCGCCTCCATGACGTAGACGCCCGCGGGCTCACGCTCGGAGCGGAAGGCGATGTGGTTGCCGTCGGGCGAGAAGGCGGGCTGCGTGTCGTCGGCCCCGGAATCTCTCGTGAGGTTGACGGTGTTCTTACCGCCCACGCGCTGCCAGTAGATGTCCCAGTTCCCGGCGGCGCGGCTGGCGTAGATGAGCGACTTGGCGTCGGGCGCGAGGCTCGGGAAGTATTCGAGCCCGGCGTCGCTCGTGAGTTGGAGCGACTTGGCGCTCGCCCAGTTCGGCCCCGCCGCGGCGGGCGGCGGCGTCGGCCCCTCGCGGGGCGCGAGGAAGAACCACGCGCCGAGAACAAGCACGACGACGACGAGGGCGGCGACCGCAGCCAGCACGGCCCGCGAGCGCCGGCCGCGCGAAGGGCTGCGTTGCAGGCGAGTGACGGCGCGCCCCACGCGCGACCCGAACGGCTCCAACTCGCGACGCAGCCGTCGCAGATCGGCGCACAGGTCGGACGCCGTCTGGTAACGCAACTCGGGGTCTTTTTCGAGCGCGCGATTGATGACGGCGTCGAGCAGCGGCGGCACGCCCGCCTCCGAGTCCGCGACGGGCGCGGGCGCGTGGTGCAGGATGGCGTCGATGACTTCGCCCTTGCGTCCCTCGAAAGGCGCGGCGCCCGTCACCATCTCGTAGAGCACCGCGCCGAGGCTCCAGAGGTCTGTGCGCCCGTCCACCTCGACGCCCATGACTTGTTCCGGCGACATGTATTTAATCGTGCCGAGGATGATGCCCGGCGGCGTCCGCTGCGCGAAGTCGGCCCCCGGCGCCTCCGCGAGCTTGGCGAGGCCGAAATCGAGCAGCTTCACGTAGCCGTCGCGCCTGATGACGATGTTGTCGGGTTTGATGTCGCGGTGTGTGATGCCCGCGGCGTGCGCGGCGGCGAGCGCCTCGGCCACCTGCGCCGCGACGCGGACGCCTTCGAGCAAAGGGAGCGGCCCCGCTTCGAGGCGCGCGCGAAGCGTCTCACCCTCGACGTACTCGGTCACGATGTAGTGCGTGCCGTCGGCCTGCCCGATGTCGAAGACCGTGAGGATGTTCGGGTGGTTCAGGGCGGAGGCGGCGCGCGCCTCGGTCTCGAAGCGCCGCACGCGGTCGGGGTCGACGACGAAGGGCAGCGGCAGGAACTTGAGCGCGACGCGGCGACCGAGGCGCGAGTCGGCGGCGAGGTAGACCTCGCCCATTCCGCCCGCGCCGAGCAGCGAAAGGATGCGGTAGGGGCCGATCTCGCGCGACGCCCCTGCCGCGCGCGCCGCGTCGGCGGCCACGCCGCGCGCGGCCACCCTCATCGCGGGGGTTTCGATAAAGACGGAGGCCCGCTCGTGGGCCGCGAGCAGGACTTCGACCTCGCGCTTTAACTCGTCGTCGTCGCCGCACCGCTCCGCCAGAAAGCGTGCGCGCTCGCCGTGCTCAAGGTCGAGCGCCGCGTCCAGCAGGTCGTCTATCTGTCTCCAACGTTCTGCGTCCATAACAGAGAGACGACGGAAGCGGCCGAGTCGCGGGCCGCCGGCCGTCAGCGCACAGTTGAAAAAAGTGAGGGGATAAAACTGATGACCGACGGCCGGCGGCTACTCCGTCACTCGTCGCCCGCCACGGCGCGGTAGAGCCACGCCTTGGCCTTGTTCCATTCGCGCATGACGGTCGCGTCCGAGACGCCTAAGACTTCGGCGGTCTCCTCAACGCTGAGTCCGCCGAAGAAGCGAAGCTCCACGATGCGGCTCTTGCGCGCGTCCATCTCGGCCAGCCGGTTGAGCGCCTCGTCGAGCGCCACCAGATCGGCGTCCGGCTCGTGCGGCATCTGCAGGGCGGCTTCGAGCGAGACCTGCTGCGCGGGCGCGCCGCCCTCGGCCTTCGGTCTGCGGCGCGCGACATCGACGAGGATGCGCCGCATCATCTGCGCGGCGACGCCGAAGAAGTGCGCGCGGTTCTGCCAGCGCGTGTTCTTCCAGTCGATGAGTCGCAGGTAGGCTTCGTTGATGAGGGCGGAGGTTTGCAGCGGGTGGCCGGGGCGCTCGCGGCTCATGTAGCCTTTGGCGAGGCGGTAGAGTTCGGCGTGGATGAGCGGGGCCAGTTGTTCGAGCGCGGCCTCGTCGCCCCCGCCCCAAGCCGCCAGCAGTTCCGTCAGGTCATGGGTCGAGGAACGTGTCATCGCGTTGCCCTCCCGGCGCGCGCAAGGCAATTTATCACACACCGGCCCACGCGCCGCCGCCGAAACCCGCCGCCCGAAAAAAAATCTTCCAGACCGTGCAAGTTCCCGCGCCCCCCGAACGCTTTACTTATGGAGAGGCGGCTTTAAGACGCCGCCCGTCAGGCAAGAGCGTTGACCGGGAAGTGACGAACGCGAGTCCCGGCTACTTCAAAGGAGATTCAGCATGTTGAAAAGAACCGCCGTCGTCTTCGCCGTGCTCGCCATTCTATGCGGCACCGCACGGGCGCAGCATCCGACGCCGGCCGTCAAACTCGTGGCGAAGGCGGCGCAAGCCGATTTGCGCGTCGAGCAGTTCCTCTTCCCGCCGACTAACGAGAAGGCTTTGCGCGTCCGCGTCGCCAACGGCGGGGGCGCGTCCTCGGGCGTCTGCGTCCTGCGCCTCACGGTGCGCAAGATCAACGACGTGGCCGTCGGTCGCACCACGGAGATTAAGCTCCAACCGCTCGGGGCGGGCAAGGAGAAGTGGGTCGTCATCGACGCCAAGAGCATCCTGCCCGCCAACGTCGCGCTCGAAGCGACCACGTTCAAGCTCAACGTGGACGCCACGGCGGTCGTCGCCGAGTCGGACGAGACCAACAACGAGGCGTGGCACAACCTGTGAGCTTGTGCCGCACGGCCGCCTACACAATCGCACCCGACGAAGGCCGGACGAATCCGGCGAAGTTTAATCTAAAAGGAGATGAAGAGATGTCGAACCTGATGGGCACACGAATTTTAACGCGGAAGATGATTACGAGGGCGACGGGCTCGCGCGCCCTCGCCGGCTTCGTGCTGGCAATCGCCGCCGTCCTCTGCGGCGCGTCGGACGCCGCCGCGCAGAACGAAAAGTCGAAGGGCGTCTACCGCATCCCCTACGAGAACGGCACGACCGTCAAGGTCACGCGCGACCACACCAAGCACACCCCCGTCGGAAGGCTCGACATGGTCGGGACGGGCGCGGCGGGCGGCGAGTACAAGATTGTGGCGGCGGCCGACGGCACCGTCCGTTTCATCGAGGACAGCTTCAGCGCGCAGGTGCAGAACGACGACGACGACGAGACGCCGAACAAGCCCTGCACCAACAACTACGTCTGGATCGAGCACGCCAACGGCGAGTGGACGAAGTATTCGCACATGCAGAAGGACTCGACGACCAAGAAGGCGAAGATTAAGGTCGGGCAGTTCGTCAAGGCGGGCACCTACCTCGGCGACGAGGGCAAGGTCGGGTGCGCCAGCGGCGACCACCTCCACTTCGAGGTCGGCGTGCCGCGCGCGACCAACCCGGTCTCGGAGGTCGGCGGCTTCCTCGCGGACAACTCCGGCAGCAAGCGCAACCGCGTCCCGCGCGTCTGCAACATCTCCGGCGGCGTCTTCCAGAGCGGCGAGTCCTACAAGGCGGAGAACGTGCCCGGCAACCTGAAGCCGGGCGCGGCGGAGGTCGCACGGCACGGAATGCCGGCGGAGGACTACCAGTGCATGTTCGATCAGGCCGTCAGCGCCGACTACCGCCTCGAATGGGTCGACGGCTTCAGCGTCAACGGCAAACTCTTCTTCAACGTCGTCTACCGCCCCGACAAGACCGGGAACTGGTCGGCGTCGCATAACCTGACGGGCGCGCAATATCAGGACGTGTTCGACAAGCGCAAGGCCGCCGGCTTCCGTCTCAAGCAGGTGGACAGCTACCCCGTCGGTAACCAGATTCGCTACGCCGCGATCTTCGTCAAGGACGGCGCCGCGGTCGCGGCCTACCACGGCGTTTCGGCCGCCGAGCACCAGAAGAAGTTTGACGAACTGACGGCCGGCCCGTGGAAGCCGAAGAACATCTCGGTCGTCTCGCTCGGCGGCGAGCGCTTCTACACGGCGCTCTACGAGCAGTCCGCGGGCAGCTCGGAGGCGAAATCTTTCTTGACCGCCGCCGAGTACCAGCAGAAGTTTGACGAGAACAAGCAGAAGGGCCGCCAGCTCGCCTACCTCAACGCCTACGAGCATCAGGGCCAGCCGCGCTTCTCGGCCATCTGGAGCTCGTCCGCGCAGGGCGGCTCGAAGGCGCTGCACGGCCTGAGCGGCGCCACGTACCAGCAGGAGTGGGAGGACGCGACGAAGGCCGGGCTGTTGACCCGCGCCGTGACGGGCTACGAAGAAGGCAACGCCACCCGCTACGCCGCCGTCTGGAGGAAGTAGTCACACGGCCGCGCCGAGTGCGTGCGCGTAACAGACGAGAGAGCCGTGCTGCGGTAGCCGATAAAGCTATCGCGG
>JBEVKV010000420.1:0-4159 GCA_040509515.1 Pyrinomonadaceae bacterium
TTGCGGTAGCGGGTTTCTTTCGTGAAGACGTTCGGCGGGAATTTCCCGAACTCGTCCGGGGCGATGGCCCTCCGGATCAGTTGTATTTCGTCAATGGTCAGGGGCTCTGGGCGCGGGGATTCTCCAACCGGCATTACTTCCTTCTCGAATACCCGTATCATCAAAAACGTCTCCCTCGTCCGTCGATCAAGATCGAAGATCTCGTTGCCGCCATGATTCGTCGGCTCGACGGCCCATTCGAGGAACTGGCTGGCGGCGAACAGGCGGGTGTTAAAGGTCTGATTGCCCACCAAGGGTGGATGCGCCACGCGGTCCGGCGAAACCTCGTTAAGATCGCGCCTCTCGTAATAGCGGCGGAGCTGGAGGTGCGGGATGAGGTTTGCGAGTTGATCTCTGGACAGGATTTGACCCGAGGTGAGGAAATCTTCGAAATAACCTATGCCTTTGGTGGCCTCGGCCCAGTTGTAGAGGATGGCGATCGCTCTGAGGTCGTTGGTTAGCGCGGCCGGCCCTAGGCGGAAGCGGGTCCGGAGAGCATAGCGTAGTGCGATAGGCGCCGGAAGCCACGTCTCGGCGTGGCGTATGATCGGCAGCTCTTCGCCGTCGACGTCGAGGCGCTCTACCACCCACATGATAGGCACCTCTCGAAGGGTGTGAGTTGTCCAGAGCAAAGCCCGCCGCCCCCGCCAGCCGAAATACGCGCTTGCAGGGTTTGATAAAGCGTCCCCTGAACCTGAGTCGTAGCCGCGGTCTGCCCGTCGGGCTCCTGTCGTAACGTCGGTCGGTTCACGCTGCTCCTCCTTTCGAAGAAACAGCTACCCACCGGCGAGCGAGCCCTTAGGCGACTCCGCCGCTCTTTAGCGCGTATGTTGTTGAGAAAGAAATACCTGACCGGAAAGCGACACAGACGGTCAGGCTTTCATGTGCGGGATGGGCTACTCGTCCTGCCTGTCGGCCGACGAATAGTGGCGTGGCTTCTGGGGTCGCTACTCTGTGGGTAGCTGGCGTTGTCTTGTCCCACGCATGGAACCGGATATCAGGCGCAGGATACCTAAGACGATGTCAAAGGTCAAGTGGGATATAACTGAGTGTGGCTCCAGTTATTGGATACACACTCGGTCCCGGACCAGCCCCCGCCGGTTCTTACCTCTCAATTCTTCGGGAATTGATGGTGTAATGACTTCACTGCCTTATCAGTGAGCCCCCTGCGTAGGTAAGGTAGGGGTCAAAAGTCGAATCCGGAAACCATTCTGTCCCCTGTCATAGCCACCTGTGTGCTGAGAGCTCAACACATAAGATGGCTGCACGTATTTACTGCCCAGCCACGCCGGGAGACCCTGCTGTGACGAAACTGAGTGAGATCAAGCGCGCGGCCGAGGCGCTAACGCCGAAGCAAATGATCAGGCTCGACGCTTGGCTCCACGAACTGATTTCTGCTATGAGATCAAAGAAGCTCGGGGGCAAGCGTAAAGAGCATAAGAAAGCTCCCAAGAAGACTTACCAGCTCGAGAGCGTCCGCTGCGGGAAGAAGAACTGTCGCTGCGTCGAGGGTGAACTGCACGGCCCCTACTGGTATGCGTACTGGACGGAGAGCGGTAAATCCAAGTCACAGTACATCGGGAAGAAGCTGCCGCGTGGAGTGAAAGCCCCGAAGGGCTCGTGTAAGAGGGGAGTCCGATAAATCTTATGTAAATTACACATCGAAGAGAGATTACATAAGATACTTATCGGACCCCTCGCGGCCCACTTCTTTCTCCCCCTTTACCGGCATCACCCGCCCGCTCACCTTCTCCAACCTGGTCGGCGTGCTCACCAGCAACAGCTCGATGTTCTCCCCGAAGGTGTCCTCCCCCCACACCTCGCTGTAATACTCCGCCACCTCCCCGCCCAGCGCCTCGATCAGCGGCCGCAGCGCCTCCTCCTCCGTCTCTACCTTCAGCCCCTTCCGTAATAGCCGCCCGTCACCCGCCACTATTAGATCGATCACCCCACAGGCGATGAACTGGCGCAGCGCTTCCTCGTCTTCGAGCAGGGCGCGCAGTATCTTCGCCTGCCTCTCCACCCACCCCATCATCCACTCGTCCCCGAGCACCTCCTCGCGGCTGCGCGCCGGGCGCTTCTCCACGGCCGTCTCCGGCGTGATCTCGTGGAACGCCATCCTGAACTCCAGCGTCAGCGTCACCCGCTTCTCCAGGATGATCGGCTGATTGGTCCCGCCGTATAAGTCCTCTTCATCGCCAATCTTCTTATTTCCGTCGTCCTGCATCGGTGTAAGTCGAACATGCGCCGGGCTGTTACTTCTCGTGAGGAAGTCGTTTACCTGCCGCCGGGAAGGCCGCGGCTTTCGCCGCCGGGGCTCCGGCCTGCGGCTAAAAGCGAGTCGTAAACACCAGCAGTAGGATGAGCAGCAATGAGAGGCAGGAGAAGCCTACGATCAAGGCCAGCATCCCGCGGTCGAGTTCCCCACCGGATTCGTGGATGGCCGCCCCGCAGAACGGGCAGAGATGTGTCACCCTCGGCCGGTGGAGCTTATTCCAGTCGTCCGTCATCAGCTGCGGCACCACCTCCCGGCCGCAGCCACCGCACTTCACCCGATCACTCGCTGGCATACCCACTCCTCACCCTTACATCGTCAATTCATGTGTGACGCCAAGGCCCGCTTCTGCTATCTTCTGTCGCCGGTATGTTTGACAACTTGGTAAGCGGCCGATGCTGATAACAGCGCTAAAGCTAGGGTGATAATCGCCGCCCCGGGACTAAAACGGTCTCGGCTCTCGGCGCCTCACGGACAGCGTGCGACTCTAAAACTATATAGGTTCGGAGTCAAGATTAAACTCAATGTCCCGTCAGGAGGTCATTCCTGATGGGACGCTCTTCCCGCCCCAAGCCGACACACCTCGCCGAAAAACTCAGGCGAATCCGCGACTGTCTCGGTTTATCCCAAAATGAAATGCTTAGGCGCCTGGGAATTGATGATCAGCTATTCCAAGGTAGTGTTTCTGGCTACGAATTGGGCACACGCGAGCCGCCCCTGATGGTGCTTCTGCAATACGCCAAAGCCGCCAACGTCTACGTGGAGGCGTTAATTGATGATGAGTTGGACTTGCCGGAGAGATTGCCAGCTGTCCGGAAGAGTGAGGGCGTCAGAAGAGACTCGGGCGGTAAGGGCGGCAACAAACGCGCTGCAGGGCGGAGGATGTGATCATGGTTGCGCCGGTGTTAGGTGTTTCTCGTTAGGTTCATCACTTCACGACAAGGTAGGTGATTCAGTCGTTGACAGGCGATTTTACCTACTGCTCGTACTATTTGAATATCTCCGCAAAGAAGAAGTTTCCCAAGGCCGGGTCGGTCTCCGTCTTAGACATATATTCAGGAATTCATCGGCGTCGCTAAGGAACGCGTCCATCCGGGGCGGGTTTACTTATCTACATCCGCAGGACTACCGGCTCTGAAGCCACAATTTTCTGCCACCCTACGACCGGGTTAATAGGGTGTTCCTGTATACCGTCCGCCCTCATCCCCTCCAGCTTTCTTCGCACAGATTCGATCTCTTTCCCGAAAGCCATGACAGCTTGCACCCTCCATGGGCTCTTGGGGAGCACGGTTTTGACGTCCTTTTTATTCGCGTGTGGGGCGGCGGCCCGCTTTAGATCAACTTCACCAACGAACCTGCCTTGTAAAACCTTCCCCGGAAGAATCTCGACAAACGTGGCCTTAGGGAATGAATAAGGGAGGATGTTTAACGGCGTGAGGCTGAGAAAGTGAACTGTAATCAGGCCGGTCTCGGCGCTGGTTACTATCTCTGCAAAGTGGGCATGTTCGATTAACGTCGAGTAGACATACTGCGGCTCTGACGCCGTATTTTTAATCTCCCATGCGAATGCCAGCTGCCCGCCGACCAGCGTCGGCTCTGCTATCGTCACAACAAGCGGGCTCAAGTTTTCCTGAATGCTCCCGCCCGGTGTTAATCCGCCCTCACGCTCGGTGGCGGCGGGCGAGCTGCATGCGAAGCCTGTCAAGGCAAACACGCCGGTAAAGAGCAGAACAAAGAGAAAGTTTTTCATGGCTCCGGCACCTTCCTTTTTTTAAGCCCCCGGCCTTCGCGAATTTCGTTCTCGACCGTCGTGGCGGTATGTTCGCTATCAGGGAGCCCGAGGAG
>JBEVKV010000421.1:0-3899 GCA_040509515.1 Pyrinomonadaceae bacterium
ATTAACCGCCGAAGGCCGGAAGCGCCCTCAGTAGCCGCCCGCGTTGAGTTGCAGCGAGCGCATGATGTCGGTGAACGCGCGCTGGTAAGTGTCGTACTCGTTCTGCGGCGCGACGCCGGCCATGTAGAAGACCTGCCCGTTGCCGAGCGTCGTCGTGACGATGGTCACGCGCTCGCGCGCGCCCGTGATGGGCGACTGGCCGACGAGCGTCGCGGCGAGCGCGGCGCGGCCGCCGAGCGTCGTGCGCTGGAAGCCCGCCTGCTGACGCAGGTAGTTGTTCGACTGCGTGAGCCCCTGCACCACCTCCTGCGACGCGCGCTGGAGGTCTGTGTAGTTCGACTGCGCGACACTGAACATCACGCCGTGCGTGATGCCCTGCGAGCCGTAGGCGCCCTCGGGCGCGTAGGAGACGGTCGACTGGTCGCCGCCGAGCTGCCGCCAGTTCGACGGCACGGCCACGCTGAAGAGGTTGTTGCGCTGCGTCTGGTAGCGCGTCGAAGGATACGCCACGCGCTCGCCGCGCGCGTAGACGCCGCCCTGGTCGGGATACTGCTGCCCGCCGCCGCCGCCCTGACTCGGGTAACGCTGACCGGAGCGCGCGATCTCCTCCATCGAGCGCGCGCGCGGGTAGCCGCGCAAACGCCCCTGCACCTCGCGGAACTGCGCCGAATCGCCGCGCCCGCCCTCGACGCGGAGCATCGCGGCCTCCTGCATGATGCGCTGCTCGCGGTTGCCCGGGTTCGGGTGGCTCGAAAGCCACTCGGGCGCGCCGCCGCCGCCGCCCTGCTGCGCGATGGTGCGGAACATGTTGGCGAGGTCGCGCGGGTCGTAGCCGGCGCGCGCCATGATCTGCGAGCCGAGGATGTCGGCCTGCGTCTCGTACTCGCGGCTGTACTTGGTGAAGTACCCCTGCGCGATGGTCTGCCCGATGGCGGCCCCGGTCTGGCCGCCGAGAATCGCGCCGCCGAGGATGGAGCCGAGCCCGATGATGGTGCTCTTCGCGCTGGTGGCCTTCGTCTGCTGCGCGGAGGCGTGGCGCAACGCGACGTGCGAAATCTCGTGCGCCATCACGCCGGCCATCTCGCCCTCTGTGCGCGCGGCCTCGATCATGCCGCGGTTGACGAACATCGGCCCGCCGGGGAGCGCGAACGCGTTGATGTCGCGCGCGTCGACCACGTCGAACGAGTAGCGAAACGCCGGCTGGTTGTACTCCGCGGGGATGGCTTGAACCAGACGGCGGCCGACCGACTCGACGTAGTTGTCGACGTAGCTGTCGCGCAGGATGGGCATCTGCTGGGCGACCTGTTGCGCGGCCTGCTGCCCGGCCCGCACGTCTTCGCTGACGTCGTACTTATTCTTCGGCATCGCGATGCGCGTCTGCCCGAGAGCCGCCAGCGGCATCACGAATATGGCGAGGGCCAGCAGCAGCGCCGGCAGGCCCCTCGAACTGTTTCTTCCGATAGACATCATCTTAATCTCCCCCGCGGCCTGCGCCCCCTCGCGCGGGAGTCGCGGCCGGGAATCATGACTCAAAAAGCGACGAGCGGCACGTCCCCTATTTTAAGCCAGAGGGCGCGCCGCTCGTGCGGCAAACTCTTCGTTCCCTCTGAGCACTCGCTGTCAACGGCCGCCTCGGGCGCGGCGCATGGAGAGAGCGGGAGAGAGCTTCAACTTTTTCGTCGGGCGCGCGCCGCATATCCCGCGCGAGGTGCGCGCGCCCGACTCACTTTAGATGAACCGCACCGGGCGGCCGTGGCCTCCGGCGTCAGACTCTTCCCTTGCGTCGCCTCGCGCGCGGGGCGCGAGGTCTCACGTTTTTGTTGCGTTCCTGTCGCGGCTCCGCTGCCGCGCCGCCGGCGTCCGCGAAACGCACACTCGCGCCGCTCGGCGGGCGTGGGATCGAGACGGCGACGAAAGGCGAAGTGATGACCTGCGTTGTAAAACTACCGGACGCCGGACGCCGCTCGTTGACTGTGATAGCAAGCACGGTGCCAGTCCGCTTGATGCCGGTTATCTCGACGCTGTAGCCGCCCGTGGACTGCTGCCCCTGATACGCGACGACGACGGCGCGCGTATCGAAGCTGACGTCGGGGAGCGGACGCCCCGCGCCGATTTTCTCCCACGTACGACGCCACGCGTCCTGGTCGGTAATCAGCTCGACCGTGCGCCCGCCCTCGTGCGCGCTCATCGTCCCCGTCGCGAGCAGAGAGAAGTCGACCGGCTTCGACTCTTCCGCCTGACCCTGCTGCGCGGCGCCGCCGCCCGCGCGCGAGGCCGCGTCGCCGAGCATCGCCATCCGCAGAATCTTGACCGGCGGCATCCCGTAGCTCAAGAGGCGGTCGTGGAAGTCGTCGAGGCGGAACGAGTCGCCGAGCTGCTGCCGCCACTCGTCGCGCAGCTTCAGAATCTCCATCTTGCCGAGCGTGTAGACGAGATCGGTCGGGTCGAGCGTGCCGCGCCGCGCCTCGCGCTCGGCGTTGGTGCGCGCCTGATAGCCCTCGCGGACGAAGAACTCGACGGCCTCGGGGTAAGTCATCCCCGCCGTGTGCAGCCGCAGCCCCACGACGTAGCGGCAGAGGCCGAGCAGCGCCGAATCCAACTGCGCGAGCCGCATCTTCGGGTTGTTCCCGCCGAAGCCCTCTTCGAGCATCATCTGCTCGCAGTAGTGCGCCCAGCCCTCGACGAAGCTCGCCGAGCCGAGCGCCGCGCGGACGCGCGAGGACGACTGCTTCGCCTTGAGCCGCTGGTAGTAGTGGCCGGGGTACGCCTCGTGGATCGAGGTCATGGTCAGGCCGTAGCGGTTGTAGCGACCGAGGTGCTCCTCCTGCTGCTGCCGCGGCCACGCGGGGTCGGCCGGCGTGACGTAGTAGAAGCTCTCGTCGGCGACGCGCTCGAAGGCGCCGGGCGCGTCGAGCGAGGCGAAGGAGAGCGAGCGCGCGTACTCGGGCGTCTCCGCGACGAGCAGATTCTCGCCCGCGGGCGGGGTCAGAATCTCCTCGGCGCGGACGAAGGCGCGGACGCGGTCGAGTTCGGCGCGCGCCTCGCCGACGAGCCCGTCGGGCGCGGGGTGCTCGCGCGCGAGCAGTTGCAACGCGGCCGAGACGCCGCGCCCCGGCGCAATCTCGTCGGCCACGGCGCGCATCTCGTCCTGCGTCTCGCGCAGGCGGCGCTCGCCCTCGCGCAGCAGGGCGGGCAGCGGCGTCTCGACCATCTCCTCGTGCAAAAGCTTCTTGCGGTAGTTCTCCGCGCCGATGGCGAACTCGCCGTTCGAGCGCGGGAGCAGGTCGCGCTCAAGCCAGTCGCGGAAGGAGCGGACGGCGGCCGCCGCCTGCGTGTTCGCCTCGTGGAACTCCGCGCGGCGCGCGGCGTCGAGCCTTGAGCCGCCCGCGCGCTCGAACATCTGCGGGACGACGCGCTCGAAGAAGGCGACGCTGCCGGCGGCCTGCGCGATGGCCGTCTCGGTGAAGAGTCGCGGGGGGTTGTCGAGGTTCTGCCGGGCCTCCGCGAGCAGCCGCGCGATCTGCCGCTCGCGCGCGAGCACCGAAGGCAGTCGCTGCTCGACGGGCGCGAAGCTGCGCTTGAGGATGTTGTCCACCGAAGCGGAGACGAGCCGGTTGTAGACGTTCGGGTCGCGCCGCCACGCGCGCACGTCTTCGAGTTCGAGGAGCTGCGCGCGCGCGTGCGAGCCGAGCACGAGGTAGTCGTAGCGCGCCTCGGGCGACAGACGCCACTCGGGGACGCGCGCCAGCTCGGCGACCACGCCGCGCAGCCGCTTCACCTCGCGCGCGACCGCCGCGCCGTCGCGCTCTTCGAGTCGAGAGTCGAACTCGTGAAGGCCGGCCGCCGTCGCCTCCGAAGGGTTGAAGGCGTAGTGGCCGCGCAGGTACGCCTCGCCGATC